>JBDSYA010000172.1:0-16555 GCA_039925865.1 Ignavibacteria bacterium | reverse complement strand
TATCAAAGTCGGTTGTATTAATGAAAATATCATAATCTTCTGAAAGTGTTATCCACTGTTTCTTGGAAAGTTTTCCTGTCAGCTTTAAAGAATCACTGATCCCGTACTCATTTGCTTTGTCAATAACCTTTTGTAAAGTCCCATCTTTATCAGGACCCACCATGCATAATTCAGATTCAGGATATTTTTTTTTCAGCTTATTTAAAATCTCTATTGCAAGTACAGGATTATAAGTTCTGTCAAACGACCTTACCCATAGAAGCCTTGTTTTCACATCTTTCCTTGCTTTAAATTTATAATCTTTCACAGGAATGAAATTCGGAATATATTCAACAGGATAACCTTCGTCTTCAAAATACTTTTTGAGATAAAGTGATGGGGAAATGTTTTTAATGGAATTGGAAAAAATAATTTTGCACAATCCAGGTGACTGTTTTAATCTGTCAGGATAACCGCCGCCTCTGAGTATTGGCGCATACGGTATTTTATAATGCATGCAGATCTTAGCGATCGCATAAGTATACCAGAATGCTTTCATGCTGTAAGAATCAACCATAACAAGCTTTATGACATTCTTATTTTTCAACAGTGTAGAGATCATATCCCACATCCTGAGTGATTGATTCTTTTTTTTTGAGACAGATTTTATATTGTAATGTTCGGCTAATTTGGGAGTCAGAAGTTCGATAAAGGTAGGAGTAAAACCGTGACTTGAAAGAATGTTCCCGGCATAAAGGATCATATCCGGGGTCTCACGATATTAATAAACGCCAGGCCGTAAATGAAACCGGGCGCAGCTGTCCTCATAGCTGCATGACCGAGCGTGATAAATACAAATGTAACGCAAAGAATGAGTATGATCTTATCGTCAGTGGATCTAAGCTGGAAAAATGTTTTTATGGGGAAAATTACAATAATAAGAATTGCAGCAATACCAAATATCCCGTGCTCTGCAAGCAGCCGTGAATACTCAATGTGTGCAGCAGCTTCAACACCGCTTATTAATCTTCGTTGTTCACTTGCCATACCCGGTCCGACACCCGTCAGGACATTGGCATTAAATATTTCGAGATCTTCTTCAAATATTTCCTCCCGTCCGCTGAACATATTACTTTTTTCTTTATTATACATTGATTCACCTTTGAATCTCATTTCAAGCAGTCCGCCGCTGACATCATTCACATAATTAAACCCGGCAAATCCTATGACAAAAATTGCAATGAATGCATACACAACCCTGTTGATTCTTGATTGAAATCTTGCATCCGTGAGAGTCATCACAACTATGCATAATATAATTGCTACCATAGGCGCGAGCATTCCGCCTCGGGAAAATGTTGCCAGACCACGGATAAGAAATCCCAGCAGAAGTATTAAGTGAAGATATTTCATCCTGAACAATCTGATATTCAAAAAATATGCAGCTGCAATTATAAGGATCCCTAATCCGAATATAGTTGACACCTGGTTCGGACCAAAACCTCCGCTTGCCTGAAAGTTTGATTCAGTTGTAAATTCAACATTTTCCAGTGAACCCGAACGGAAGTACACGAATATCGACATGGCAGTTATAGGATATAAAATCGCGAGGAAAACCTTTCTAAGCTGTGCCCGTGTGAATTTTCTTTGATAAAAATATATAGCTGAGATGCCTAACATTATAGGGCCTGAAAGATTGAATGATACCATCTGACGCGTAAGATCAAAAGTGGGATAATCGACATACATTATAGATGGGATTAAAATTAATAAGAAAATAACATAAATTCCCGGAGTTTTCTTCTTTGTTCTTCCGACAAGAAATCCCATTACAAGAAAAAGTATTGCAGCGTACTTACCATATTCATATCCGAATCCTCCTGAATTCATTCGGAATAATACTTCAATGCCAATTACATAACCTGCCATTAAATGTGCTGCCCCGTCAGTATTCTTTTTTGCAAAGATCCTGAAAAGTCCGTAAGCTACGATGACGAGAGAATATATCGTACTGAGCTTAGGGTTAAAAAGCATAGTCAGTGATAGTAAAACATTAATCCCTAAATATATCTCGGCCTTGTATGGTGAATTTTTCAAATCTGGTTTTAAACTTTATTAAAATAAACTATCATATTAAAAAGAACAACATATTATGAATTTCAAACAACTGCAAAAATCTTTACAGCGAAAAAGGGAATCTAATTGTTATTATTGAACCGAACGCTATGAAGTCTTAGCAAATGATATTAAATTTTATCAATGTTATCATTACATAAAATTTTTTCCTTTAGATTTTTTATATAATTTTCAAAGGTAAATAACTCGGCGACTTTAATACATTGTGCCGACATTTTTTTTAAGTTGATTCTGTCACTTAAGGCGGAATTAATTTTTTGAACAAGTGTCTCAACGTCCGTTTTCTTCAAAAGAAATCCATTCATATCATTGTAGTACTGACCGACCGATGAAACATCTGATACTATCGGGACACAGCCATAGGCAGAGGCTTCGGCGATGACCTTCGGAAATCCCTCCGATTCACTTGGCAAAATAATTAAATGTGAAGCTTTATAAATTTCTTCCAGTTCATTTCTTTTTAAAAGACCTTTGAAAATAATTTTTAAATTGATCTCTTTTGCGATCGCCTCATACTTTTTCTTTTCCTCACCATCACCTATTAATAATACTTCATTTATATCTTCCGGATTTTTTATTTTCTTCAAAGCTTCAAGCAGTAAATGAACCCCTTTATTTTCAGTAAGTGTTCCTACAAAACATAACGTCAATTTACCTTCGAAATTTTTTGTAACGGCAATTTTCTTTGCCCTTGAAAGTTCTTCATTGTCAAGGCATGGATTTTGAAAATTTAAAATGTGTTTTTTCTGACCTTCCCATTGACCGTTTATCGTGACTTTCGAATGCTGAAAATTATTATTCAGCCACCATTTCTGAAATGAATATGATAACGGCGGGTTTTCCATTTTCCAATTGCCTGCATATTTCACCCACCTCTTCGGCTTATTTAGTAAACTCAGATAAGGCAGTACATAGATCCCCATTGCAGTAGGAGCTCTGAACTGTACCCAATCAACAAGTTTTAATATGTCTTTGATTATTTTTAAATTTCCTGCTGCAGTTGTTATTATTGAAATTTTATCTGAAAGCTTTTCACCTCCGTATGGATTCAGCGGAATAAATTTGATATGATCACTTTCATAAGCCATTGAGCTTGCAGGAGATTTGCCTATGTGTAACGGAGCAATGTGGTAGATCTCTTCAAACAATTCAGTCATGTGATTGATCTCCCTTACTGTCGGTCCCCATCCTGTAATTTCTGAATTATTTTTATTTTTATAATGAGGTGTATGTGAAATTATTGCAAGCTTCATTTATTTTCATTCCATAAACTCAGGCTGTAAAGCATCAGTATCCTTTGATAGATCCCGGCACGGCTGATTTCAGTTTGTACGCTCTGCCTGTCATCAAGTCCTTTGAATAAATATTCCACATAATTTTTCTTTATATAATGGTGAACAATATTCCCGTCTGTAAGTAAATTTTCTTTTATAACACTGAATTCATCCTTGCTCAAAGAAGTATCGAGGGGAATTGTAAACCCTTTTTTAGGAGCTTTGCTGGTATATGACGGATACTTTTTTCTGTGAATTGCCCTGAGAATTTTTTTAGTCTCTTTCAGAGAAGATTTTTGTTCAAATGGAATTGTTAATGCAAAACTCACGATGTCTTCATCTAAAAATGGAACTCTGTATTCAACACTGTTTAGCATTGCCATCATATCAGTCTTTCTGAGATAATCACTAAGCATTTGTTTTTTAAAATAATCGAATACAACTAATGATTTAAATTTATCAGGAGCTTTATTTTTAAACACTGTAGTATAAATATCCAAACCCGCTTTGTTATCAAATAAGAAAGGACTTTGATTTTGAAAACTGCTTTTTCTCGGAAACCAGGAATGCCAGTCATACAAAAGTTCCTGCGGACTGTCAGACCATAGGTCAGCAATTCTTTTCACAGATCTTTTTTGTGAAACTCCCGAAAACCTTCCACCCAGATCTAAAATTACATCTCCGCTTTTTTTCAGAATATTACTGCGGGTCAGCCTTTCTATATAAGTAAGCCAGGTCTGTGATGGATATCCATTGAAGAGTTCATCACCGCCATCTCCGCCAATAAGCACCTTTGAGATTTTACTTGTTGCCTTTGTTAAATAATAAACATTAACAGCCGATGAATCTGCATAGGGCTGATCAAAATTTAGTAATATTTTATTCAGCGTTGAAAGATTTAATTCAGAGTCAACTTCGACTAATTCATGATTCCCTTTTAATGTATTAGAAAAAACTTTTGCTGTTTCCTCCTCATTATAATCAGCATCATCGAATTTTATTGTCAAGCCTTTTATCTTATTGTTTAACTGATTTGCCTGCGCATAAATCAATGAGGAATCAATGCCACCGCTTAAAGCAACTGCAACTTCAACATCTGCTATCAGATTTCTCTCAACCGCTTTACTAAATTTTTCCTCTGTAATTTTTAAATTTTCACTAAAGTTTAAACTATTCTCTTCCCCAAAATTGTATTCGATCAGGATATGCTTTTTTACACTATCCTTATTTATTTCAATAATGCTTCCGGGCTCTGCACAATTAATTTCATTGTAGATCGTATAAGGTTCGATACAGTATCCAAGATTCAGATAACATTTTAAAAGATCCTCGTTGGTTGTTACCTGATCCCTCACTGAAGGCAGGATCGCTTTGATCTCGCTTCCAAAAACATGAAGATCATTTTTGCTGAATAGGTAAAGCGGTTTTATTCCTGATGGATCTCTTGCGAGAATTATTTTAGGATCATTTCTATTGTCAAAAATTGCGAATGCATAAATACCTCTTAGCTTCTTAAAAAATTCTATTCCGTAATTCAAATATCCTTCAAGCAGGATCTCTGTATCCGAACTCGTTCTGAATTTTACATTGCTAAACTCTTTCCTTATTTCTTTATAATTATAGATTTCACCGTTATAAATTATGTAAGCATCTGTACTCACGGACTTCATTGGCTGGTCTGCATCGGGTGAAAGATCAATAATGCTCAGCCGGTTATGTCCTAAAAAACAATTTACTGTTTTATATTCTTTGCTGCTGTCCGGTCCCCTGTGTGAGATATTCCTTAAACCCTTTTGAAGTGGAGGATAGATCAGGTCAATATCTTTTTTAAAATCAACTGCTCCTAAAAAACCGCACATATTTTATTTTAAATTTTTTATTGCTTTTATATAGCGGTGAATTATTTTAGACCAGTGATGTTCCATTGCCCATTGTCTCGCACCTTTTGAAAATTCAAAATAATTATCTTTGATCTTTTGAATTGCATCACTTATTTCAGCAGGATCATGAGGGTCCACCAGCATACCGCTGACACCATTGCTTATTGCATCTTCAAGCCCGCTGTCTTTTGATCCGATTGCCGGAAGTCCGAAATAATTTCCTTCTATCACAGCAATGCCGAATCCTTCAAAGTCACCGTCTGGCTGGATCTCACTAAGAAGAATAAATATTTGTGAATCATCCAGGATCTTGTGCATATTTTCAGAAGGGATCTGACCATGAACAATAAGGTGATCCCTTAGTTTTTCATCTTCAAAAAAATTTTTAACTTTTGATGTATCGGCTAATCTTCCAACAATATTATATTTTGCTTCAGGATATTTTTGAAGGATCTTTGGAAATGCTTTAAGGACGTTATGATGGCCTTTGCGCGGCCAGATAGTGCCCACTGAAACAAGGTTTAAATGACCGTTGTTAAATTGTTTTTCAGTGACTTTGATCTTTTCAATTTCCGGGAAATCAAATCCGTTGGGAATGACCAAAATCTTTTTAGGGTCAATCGCTTTAGAAACCTTTCCTTTTGAAAAATTTGATACCGGAATGATAAGGTCCATTTTCAACAAAGCTTTGTTCACATAATTTTTCTCGATCGGGTTATCAGCATTTACATCTCCACCGTGAGCTATAGCAATAAATTTTGTTTTGCTGTGATAATTTCCCAAGAATAGAGATGAATACAATGCGAACCGGCCGGAAAAGATTATGTGAGAATAGCTTTCTTTTTTGACTGACTCACGAATTGTAATTAAACGCTCCCTATATGTTTTGATTCTGTTTTTAAATCTTTTAAATCTTACGATCTCAAACTTTTGTTTAGCATCGAAATCTTTTTCTGATTCCCTATCGGTAAAATCGGATACAGTCAAAACCTTAATCTTGAAATCATTAAGATTCAAATACTTTGCAAGATTGAAAGCGTGATTTCCTATACCACCGGGACCCGGCGGAAATTCAGTTGTTATAAGTAATATTTTTTCAGAGCCACTCAATCCGGTCACCTTCGTTTAACATTATTGTGGATCTTTTCCATGAAATATTTAATTGGATTAACAATACCGGCAATACAAAAACAGCAAGCAAAGCTCCTAACGGGTATAGATATCTTTTGCCTTTCCATCGATAAGGTATAAGTGAAGGAAGCATACCTCCCACAATTGCATTTCTTACATACTCACCCGGGAAATATTTTCTGTATAAATATAAAACACTTGGCAAAGGCCTCGGTGAAAAAAATTTTTTAGGCCTGAATGCGTCCCATGAGCCCATCTGTCTTAATCCCCCTGTCCCAACCTTCAGATGAATTCTTTTTGCAAAAGGATGTGATATACTTTTAAAACCTGCGAGATAAGCACGGAGTCCGAATTCTCCATCACCCATTCTCTGTTTATCAAATTGCCTGTCAAACATTCCGATCTTTTTAAATACTTCCCTCTTTACCATTGCATTGCCCGAATCGAATTGATCCGCCCAGCGGAAAAAGCTGTAGTTTAATGGAACTGTATCTCCGACTGTTGATATCGAAACTCCTGCTGAGACGTCTGCATTAAAATAATCCAGTCCTTTTAAATGCTCAGTGATCCAGTCAGGATCAACTCTCGAATCATCATCAAAGAATAACAAATAATTACCTTCTGATTTCATTATTGCTTCATTCCTTGCCAGCCATTGACCTTTACCTTCCTGAAAAATTGTTTTTATGTCGCATTTATAATTTTCGTAAAATTTTTTATCCGGTGAATCACTCTGATCGACAATAATTGTTTCAAAATTTTTATAATCCTGTTTTTCAAGGTCTTCTAATACATCTTTCAAATATTCATAACGGTTGAGAGTTGGGATGATCACACTGACTCTTGGCTGCAGCTTTATTAAAGCCGATGCGAAATTTTTATAATCGCTGTATTCTGCATGAGGATTTATCAGATCAGTTTTCTTCACATGTTTCGTTTTCAATAAGGCAGATATTTCCCTGACCGGATTATGAAGACTAATAATATTTTTCAGAAAAAAAATATAAACTCTGTAATTCCTGAAATATTTTCTTATGAAAATATAATTATCAATGAGCGGAATTTTATTTTTATGAATTAGTTTTTCAATCGCAATATTTTTTATAGTCAGCATAACTCCTTTATTCCACAATTGATAACCGACATCAAGATCCTTTGCTGTATTGCTTTTATACCTGCTGTCCTCTTTTACAAGTTTATTTTCTTCATCACTTAACTTCATCAAAGATGAATTGTAATAATATGTTGAATAAGTGTTTACTTTTTCAGGGAACAGATTGAAGTACCAGGTTGGAATGATCTGCTTTAATATTGTAAAACTTTCTATAGCCTTCAAATTAAATTTATAAATTTAGATCTGTATCGTAAAGCGTGAAATAAAATGAATCCGCATCTCCAAGAATATTTTCTTTTGAATAGTGAATGATCCGTTCTATATTTCTCGACCTTATAAATCCCAGTGAACTCAGCCATTTCTCTTCTTCTGAATTATTTGCTACCATTTGCAGTGTCGAAGCTTTGCTTTCAATTGCAAGATTGATCATCAAAGCAAGCAGACTTTTCAGGTCTTCCCGGTCCGAACAATTCCATTCATATACATTAAAATAAGGAAGAAATGCCGAGTATACAGCGAAGCTTTTAGAATTATTCTTTGCGGCGCTGACCTTTTGTGTAAATTTTTCTAAACCATTTGCCCGCCAGTTCATGAAATCAATATCATGAATTATTTTTGGACATTTAATTTCACTTTGCTTTTTATTTATGAGATCAATAATCTCTTCCCATAGACAGACATTATAATTCGTTGATTTCTGATGCAGAGTTTTTTTTTTAAAAGTATAATACGGCTGTATAAATTTGCTTAACAAGGGGATAGAAAAATTTATTTTTGTCGGTATGATCCATTTTAAAAGATGATTTATGTCAAGAGGGAAAACCATCGTTCTTCCGCTTGGCACAGGTTTAAATCCGATATCAATCATTAACTTATCCGCTGAAGGGCTCGCATTATTTCCAAGACTTACTGCGTCGCGCTTCATTCCGGCTTCAAAGAGGAGCCGGCCAATACCTTGTTTTCTATAACCGGGATCGACCAGCAGGTCGCATGCCCATTGAGCGTCATAGATCTTTTCTTTATGATACAGCTTAACCGGAATAAGCCCGAGCTGTCCAATTACAATTTTGTTTTTTATTGCAAGTAATAAACCGTCAACGTTACCACTCACTGGTCCACGAAACTTCCATCTGTTATAGCTCTCAACTCTTCGGCGCTTTTTTTGAGGCCATACTCTTGTAGAAAATTCTTCATGATTAAATACAGTTTCATCTGAATATGGTTTTATCTCAATATTAATTGCTGTTGGCTCCTGTGGAAAATTTTCTTTGAATATGATTTGTAACAGTCATCATCTCAAGCTTTCCTTCAGACCTGTACTTGATTACTTCCTCTATAAATTTATCAAAATGTTTACGGCTTTCTTCTTTATACCTGCTTAAAGCTGCCGGATGTCCGACGATCACTAAAGCTTCACTTTTTTCAATAGCTTTTTCCAGATATTTAAGAGCAGGCTCATCAAACCCGGTATAATGCTGGGGCACGCAAATTATATCATTGTGTATTTCCCATTTGTTAAACATACAATTTTCGGATCCGGAATTTTCTAAAACTTTTTCCCAAATCGGTTTATAAGTACTCAAAACCCTGCACCACTTATAATTCAGAATAGAAAGCTGTTTGATAATGTATCCGAGATCCCCTCCTTTGTGAAATGGATAAATCGCACGGTCACCCAGACTTATTGAAAATTTTTTATACCAGCTCATTGGCCGGCTGTGCGGAGGAACAAACCCCACAACGATATTTCCTTTACCAATACATTTTTCAAGTGCGCTTTTACTACGCTCAAGAGATCTGAATATCTGCTTTTCAGTAAGTAGCGGAAACCACTCATGTCTCCATGAATGTGAAGCAATCTCATGGCCGGCTTCAAATATTTTTCTTATTTGTAAAGGATTGCTGAAAGGATACACACTTTCTTCAGCCGCAAATCCCAGGCACGCAAATGTCATTTTTAAATCAGTGTTTCCGGCAACCGACAAAATGTATTCTACATTTTCAATCTCTTCATGAATGGGATCGAATCTGAAATTATAGGGCATTGTTGAATTGATCTGTCCTAATGCCGAATCGTAATCCCAAATCAAAAGTAAAGTTGCAGGCATTTATTTTTCTAAGTTAATGGATGATGATGATCTTTCATTTCTTCTTTCCAAAAGTGCAACAGCAAACACCGGAAACAAAATGTAAGGAAAATTGTATCTTGACCGCGTTTCAGAAATTGGAATTAAAACTAAAGTGTAACTTAAATAAGCCCAAAGGATATATACTGAAAGCGGAGTGAGGTTTTTATTCCTGAATAAGAAAATTACAGGAAATAAAAGAATTGTCCAGATAAAAAAATTCTCGATTGACTGAAAAAATCCTTCAAGTAATTCTTTGTTTGGATAATCAGTAAACTGAAAAAAATAACTTATCGTCCAGTCCTGCCTTCCCGAATATTTAACAATTTTGTAAGGAAGTCCTTTTACATATACATCCGGATTAGCTTTTACAAAATCAAAAGTTTCTTTTTGAAGAGCTTTGTCAAATTCAACCTCCGATAACTTACTGTATTTTTTCATAACTGAATCAGGAACTCCGTTATAGTCTCCGACTCTCTTTGGATCTTTGGTAACATTAGAGCTGTACAATCCTAGTCCTGAGGTCGGCATAAATCTTAAAGATCCGTAAATATTATAATTCCTGTATATCCATGGGAAATAAAATATCAGACAGCTCAGGTAAATGATTCCAAGATTTCTGAAAGCAAGAGATGAATTCTTTGCAGTATTTTTTTCGAGGATGAATGGTATCAGAATAAATACCATAAGAAAATTAAATCGAATATACATTTCTGAAGCTAATATAGCTCCAATAATAACTAGCTGATAAAATTTCCCCGTATAATTTTTTAATACAATGAAAAGTAGTATAAGAAAAAAGAAAAAGGACAGTTGTGTATTGGAGTTGGAAGCCATGAAAAGCATATTAGGCGATATGCTCAGATAGGAAAATGCTAACAGTGCTGCAACATTTTTCAGATCTCTAAATAAAAAGAAACCCGCTATCAATACCCCAAACGAGAATAGGATCATTATGACTGCATAAGTCACGGGATGATTATAGATCAGCAGCCCGACAGCAAACATAGCCGGCAGCCCGGGCTGCCTGAAGTTTCTTAATTCAACTCCTGCAAAATCATAAAATCTTCCTTCTGTTACCAGCCTTTGCCCGAGTCTTTCATGTTTTTCATAATCACTATCCTGTAAAGGCCTGTCAATAAAATCGTGAACAGCAAAAATAATTCTCAAAGCAATACCTGCTGTTAATATTGCCCTGAAAATTTTATCTTTGTTAAATTTAGTAAAGTCTTTTTTAAAGATTAAGTAAACAAAAACTCCTGCTAATCCTATTAGTATAACCTCAACTATATAATCGAGTCCCTGATATTTTACCGACATGAATAAGCGATTCACCAGCGCGCTTACAATCAGCAGGATTAGGAGAATAATATTTCCCCATCTGCCGGAAGAATTATATAATTTTAATAGCTTAGTAATGAAGAATTAATCCTTGTCGTAAAAATTTTTTATATTCCCGATCACATAATCGAGATCATCTTCGGAGAGTTCGTAATACATTGGCAGCCTCAGGAGAAGATCCGTATACCGGTCAGAATTTTTCATTTCCCTGCCGTCATGCTTCTCTTTAAAATAAGGACTTTTATCAAGTGAAAGATAATGAAACACAGCATAGATACTTTTAGATTTAAGATACTCGATCAGACTGTTTCGCTCTTCAAGACTAATGCATTCAATGTAAAACATATGAGCGTTATTGGTTGCATAATCCGGAATTTTGGGGAATGAGATCATTCCCGATTCCGCGAGATGTTTCAGATTTTTATAATAATAATTCCAGATCTCTTTTCTTTTCTTCTGTATGTCATCCAGATTTTCCAACTGTGCAAATAAAAATGCTGCAATTATATCAGAAGGAAGAAACGATGAACCGATATCGACCCATCCATACTTATCCACCTCACCACGGAAAAAAGCAGACCGGTTTGTTCCCTTTTCACGAATGATCTCTGCACGTTTTGAAAATTGATCATCATTAATTACGAGCATGCCGCCTTCTCCCGAGATCACATTTTTAGTTTCGTGAAATGAAAAAGCTGCAAGATGACCGATTGATCCTAACGGCCTTCCTTTATAAAATGAATCAATTGAATGTGCGGCATCCTCGATGACATAAAAATTATTCTTCTTTGCAAGCTCCATCAATGGATCCATATCTACTGCAATTCCGGCGTAATGCACCACTACAACTGCCTTTGTTTTCGGAGTGATCAATTTTTCGATTTCACTTATATCAATGTTAGGAGTTTCAGCCTCACTGTCGCAAAAAATTATTTTTGCGCCTCTAAGTACAAATGCATTTACTGATGAAACAAATGTATAAGCCGGTGCAATGATTTCATCTCCTGCTTTTGTGTCGATCAGAATCGCAGCCATCTCAAGCGCATCCGTGCAAGAAGTGGTAAGTAAAACTTTATTAAAGCCATATCTTTTTTCAAAGAACTCATTACATTTTTTGGTGAATAATCCGTCGCCGGAAATTTTCCTGCTTTTTACAGATTCTAAAATATAATCTGTTTCTTTTCCCGTAAGATAAGGCTTGTTAAAACCTATGTGACGTTTTTCCAAATTTTAAATTTTAAAATTGGATAATTATTTTATTTACCGCAAAATTTAATTTTGCAAAACTGCTAACCCGATTCCGGTCTTTCCAAAACTGTTTCCGTTGTAAAGCATATACCTTTCACCTTTGAAATCATATAAATATGAATATTCGATCATTTCAGAATCCCATCCGCTTTCAGCAATATTAAGATTCACTTCACTATCTTTTCTGATCCAGTTTTTTCCATCGTCCGATTCGGCGTAGCCTATTCTGTAAGTCTTATGCATCTTACTCTCGCGATATGAATACCACATTTTATAAATTTTATTTTCTTTCAAAACAAAAGGTCTTGCCAGTGCATACTCAAACTCACTTTCAAAATCAATACAAACTTTGCCTTCGCGCCTGACATTTATTCCATCATCTGATTCTGCATACCTGATATTGTAGTAATGTTTAAGTTTACCATTTTCTTCGACCCATTTAATAAGTGACACATACCAAAGTTTCCAGAGCCCGTTATCATTCATTACAAATGGCGCAAACGTCGAGTAAGGATCAACATTATTTGAATATAGTACTGCAGGACCTTTAGATTTTTTTATAAAAGTTTTGCCAAGATCACTGCTTATGGCAACTCCGTTAAAAGAAAAGAACGGAACATTTTTTCCTAACGTCCATCCGTTATAATATAAAAATTTTTTATTTATATGATTTACAATACACGTAGGCATAATTCCTGCATCATCAAAAGCACCGAGCTGTCCCAGTTTTAAAACAGGTTCTTCAGAAATTTGAAGTATTTTATACGGATCATTGAGATTAATTTCAATATATGCTCCCTGCGATCTGCCCTCAGAATCTCTTGCAGAAAAATAAATTCTGGCCATTTCATTTTCAAGTAGATCGATCACAGGCATCATTGCATGCGTTTGCATCCAGTCATACTCACCGTTTGGAGAAAATATTAATCCAAGCTTTTTCCAGTTTTGCATTATGAAATTTTTAACTCATCACTTTTTTTATCAAATAAAACTGAGCGCGCAGGCAGGTAAACACCTTTCTCTTCTGTATCCTTCATTATAATTGCTCCTGCTGCAATGAGGGTTTCGGGTGCAATAGTTATTGCATCTCTGAGAGTTGCGTTCACTCCTATAAAACAATTTCTGCTTATCTTCACAAATCCCGAGATCACAACATGCGATGTTATGAAATTATGATCATCAATGATCACGTCATGGCCAACATGATTGCCGCTCCAGAGTACCACATCATTACCTATCTTAACAAATGGCTGAATTGTATTATCTTCAAGTATAAAACAATTGTCGCCTGTCGGATGCTGAGTCAGAAATGAACACCTCGAGCTGATATAATTTGCCAGAATATAACCTTTTGATTTACATTCATTATAAAGTTTCTCCCTGACCT
Source organism: Ignavibacteria bacterium (assembly GCA_039925865.1). Taxonomy (GTDB): domain Bacteria; phylum Bacteroidota; class Ignavibacteria; order Tepidaquicellales; family Tepidaquicellaceae; genus JBDSYA01. Next base: position 2,939 of record JBDSYA010000172.1, on the reverse strand, counting down.
TGTTCATGTTTGTATAGCCGACTGCAACGAAAGCATGAAATTCTAATGGCGGATATTTTGAATCGATTTCTTCAAATGGAATTACAGGCAAGCCTTCAAATTCAGTATTATCTATGTATTGTCTGTTTACAGAAAAGGCGGCTACTTCATATTCAGAGTCTGTTGTAAAATAAAATTTTGCCAGACGTGCATTAGAAGTATTTCCAATAATGATTAATTTTTTTTTCATAATTGTTTGAATGATTTCATATATTTAACAGCATTTGGACCTGTATTAAAAATCAGATCGATAATGCTCACAGCGTTTTCATAATCACCGTGAAGCTGACTGTATTCCGGATAACCCGAATTATCAAAAAAATGAACTTTGATTTTCTCTTTTTCAAATAGAGAAATGTCCATATATGATTTAGCGGAAGCTCCAGAATAATAATCTGTTGCCCCTGTCTTTTTACAAATGTCGATTAATCTTTCATTTCGGTCTTCAAGAAGTTCAAATTCATCTGACCATCTTATAATAGTTTTTATATTAAGTATGTCACAGATTGCCTTTATGAATTTATAATTTACTTTACTCAGCATTTCCTCACTGTTATCAAGATATAAATTTTCAAATGCATCCTTATAGTCACTGAAGTATGAAGCTTTTTTATAATTATGGATTATTGTATTCCAGTGATCTTTACCCCAGTCTGGCTCGCTTATCTTTGTTTCGTTGATCTTCTGAAAATATTTACCCTTTACATCCACGGGAATGGTAAGCCAGTAAAGGCCGTCCTTCGTTTTAATTTTATTCCTGTTGCGCCAGTCCCTTCGTGTATATTGCATGTCATCATAAATTATAAACTCATCTGAAGTATTTATCATATCAAAGTAACCTTTCCAGGGAATATAATTCGATTGTGTTATTATAATTTTTTTCAATCTATATTTATTTTTTTATCTACTATATATAAAGGCCGTGCTTTTGTTTGTTCAAAAATTTTGCCGATGTAAATTCCCGTAATTCCGATGCTCATCAAAATTAATCCTGTAGAAAATAAAATTGCAACTATAATGCTTGGCCATCCGGGCTGAAAGCTTTTTAAAAAATAACTTACCACTATGTATATTCCGGCAGCCAATGTTGCTATAGAGATCAGAAGGCCGCTGTATATCGAAAGCCGCAGAAGTTTATCTGAATAAGAAGTCCAGCCCTGAATCGCGGTAAGGAAAAGTTTTGAAACTGAATATGTTGATTTCCCTTCATACCTGTCCCTGTGCTCAACCGGTACATACGTTGATCTGAAACCCACCCACTTTATAAGCTGTATATACAGTCTGTCCTGATCTTTTAGTTTTATGAATTCATCTTTTACTCTTCTGCTGATCAAAGTCATTGATCCGACATCGAGATCATAATTTTTATCTGAAAATATTTTAAATAATGAATTGTAAATTTTTGCGGTTATAAGTTTAAAAAACGAATGCTTCCTTCCTATTCTTTTCGTAAATACTACTTCATAACCTTTATTAAATTCTTCCAGTAATTTTTTTATGTGAGACGGGTCATCCTGAAGATCACAATCCATTATAATAATGTTTTCGCCTCTAGCTTCGCAAAGTCCTGCAGTTATTGCATAATGCTGTCCGAAATTTCTGCTTAGCTTTATTCCTTTGACATTTTTATTCTTTAGACAGTTCTCTTCAATCTTTTCCCACGAACGGTCGCCGCCGCAATCCTCCACAAGAATTATTTCATAAGTTTCCGTCAGTTTGGAAACTTCATCAGAAATTCGCCTTACCAGCTCATCTATGATATTTTCAGCTTTATAAACCGGACTTATTACAGAGATCATCTTTGTTGTCATTCTATTCGCTGAAAAATTCCGTAAATTTTTTAATCTGATTATTTATATTAAATTCCTTTTCAACTCTCTGTGCAGCATTCGTTGCAATAATTCTTCTTTCATCAACTGAAAGAGCCAGTACTTCTCTGAACTTTTCTGCAATAGCTTCGGGGTCTCTTTTTGAAACGATCCATCCAGTTTTACCATCGATGATATTTTCCTTCAGACCGTCAGCATCACTGACAATGCATGGCAGTCCGGTTGCCTGTGCCTCAAGCACAGCCACTCCAAAACCTTCCTGCATGCTCGGTTGAAAATAGATATCAGATTCACGCATCTGTTCAGTAATATTTTTATGTTCCATTTTTCCTAAAAAAAAAACCCTGTCATTTAAATAAGACTGGTGAACAGCAAATTTAAGCCGCTCAAGCTCTTTGCCTTCTCCAATTATGTTATAAATAAAATCAATGCCGCTCTTTTTTAAAATTTTCATTACTGAGATCGCTGTCTCATAATTCTTTATCCAGTTAAGCCTTCCTACTGTCAGTATCTTTACAGGCGTTCCGTTCATCCCTGAATTTTCTTTCGGCTTGAATAACTTAATATCGATTGCGGGTGTAATTTTTTTATAACTGATGTTTTTTGAAAGTCCAAGTCTTAATGCTTTTTCATAAAGATAACTTGAAATTGTATGAACCTTGTCCGCATTCTTCCAAAGTTTAGCGTAACAATTTTTGTTTTTTGATGGAAAGATATTTATATCATAACCGCGAAAACTTACACCCATCTTTGCTCCAATTGCTTTTGCAACATTTTCTCTTTTCAAAGCCATTGTTGCAAATCCAAAGTGCAGCCAGTCCAGTTTGTGATTAATAATATGTGAATTCAGATAAATGTTTTTAACTGATTCACTAAAAGTACTGCCGTCTCTTCTTTCTGCTGTGAATAAATTAAAACTTCTGCGGGGAGATCTTATTAAAGCATAAAAAATTGTCACTGTAAACTGAAAGAACTGTTTGACCGGGGATCCGCTGTAAACAGGCGACGCCCCGTAATGCTCAAAAAAATATTTTTGCTTGGATTGACTACCACTGAAAACAACTACTTCAA
>JBDSYA010000171.1:0-9680 GCA_039925865.1 Ignavibacteria bacterium | reverse complement strand
CAGGTCAGTTAATTAACATGATCATCTCCGCACCCGGAAATTCTATAATTCCTAATATGGGAATACCGAAATTTCAAATGAGGGAAGGTTTGATAAATCTGGGAATTAACATTCTAATAAGTTTTTTACTCATTAAATATTATGGGATCTTAGGTGCAGCTGTAGGAAATGTAATTGCTACCCTGATATCTTCCGCATACATTTACTATGTTTCAGCAGAATTTTTTGGCCAGAATAAATTTAAACTCTTCTCCGAAAAATATACTAAACCTTTCCTCGCCACTGTTACATCAATTATAATTACAGCTTTGATCTTTTACATTTCTGATAGATTTTTCTTCCCATTCAACGGAAGGATCTCAGGAATAATATATTTAATTTTTTTATTCCCGCTGTTTATAATTATCTACACAATTTTTATTTTTGTTTCAGATTATCTTTCAAAAAAAGATAAAATTCTAATTTCAAAAATAATTGTGAAAGTTCTTCCGAAGAAGGTTATGAGGGAGCAAAGTGATAAGAGTGTGCAGCATAGGACCGGTGCTGATTATTCAGGCGGACTTATCAGTATATTTATCGTTACTTTTAACAGGCTCGGACTGGTACGTCAATGTATTTCAAGTATGCTGCCAACACTGAAAGATATAAATTATGAATTAATTATTATCGATAATGCTTCAACAGACGAAACGAATGAATTTCTAAATAAAATACGACAAGAAAATGAAAGAATTAAAGTTATCCGGACTGAAAAAAATATTGGAATAAATGCTAAAAGTCTCGGCGCAGATATGTCAAAAGGTGATTTTATAATTGGCGTGGATGATGATGTTATTATGTTTCCCGAAGACTGGGTTCAGCAAATGGTATTTGCCTATAATAGTATTCCCGGGATGGGATATCTTTCTACGGATGTAGTTCAGGATGAGACTACAACAGGCGCAAAGTATCCTGAAGAAATGTATAGTGAGGAATTTTACGCTGACGGCAAAATAAAACTTCTGGTTGGTCCTACGGGCGGATGGTGTTTTATGGTTTCACGTGAAGTCTATAATACAATTGGAAAGTTGTTAACGTTTCAAAATAGAATTTTCTACCCGGAAGATGGAGATTACATTAACCGTGTGATCAATAAAGGGCTTAAGTATGGGATACTGTCTGGTTTAAAAGTTTATCATGCTACGGGCGAGCATCACAATAAGAATTACAAAAAAGTTTATAATGAAAAGTATGAAGACTTTACAAAAAAGCATCCGTTTATTTATAAGCTGAAAACGAAGTTAAAACAATCATTTAGTTTCAGGAGATATATTACAAAGGTACGGGAGCTTGCAGATAAGAAAATAAAATGAAAATAAATTTTATAGTTCCTGAAATATCACGGACGGGGGGTATGAGAGTAATATTTGAATATGCTAACCGTTTAAAAAGCCGCGGGCACGACGTTATTCTTTATTCACCGATAATTCCTTTCAATAATTATCGAGGTATGATAAAAAGATATTACATACGATATAGGATCAATTCTGCTAAAGCTTTTATTCTTGATGGAAGAAAAATTCCTGAAAATATATATAAAAAAAAATTTGATATTAAATTTCTGTGGGTTTTTAATAATTTTACAGTCAGGAATGCTGACGTGAGTGTTGCAACTTCTTGGCCAACTTCATACATTGTTCATAAATTAAATTCTTCGAAAGGAAAAAAGTTATATCTTATACAGGATTATGAAAAATGGAATTCTAATATTAAATACGTCGATAAAAGCTATACATTGCCTTTGCAAAGAATTACTGTCTCAAATTATTTAAGAAATTTTCTAAACGAAAAATTCGGAGTTGACTCTGAAGTTATTTTAAACGGAATAGACTTTACTGTTTTTAATAATCCCTCAAAACAATTTAGTGAGCCAATAAAAATATTGTTTACCGATCATATTCTCGAGAACAAAAATTCAATAGCAGCCATTGAAACAATCGTTAAATTAAAAAATAAATATCCTGATCTTAAAATCAGGGGTTTTGGAATGGCGAAATACCATCAAATGCCTGAGTATGTAGAATTTTTTGAAAACCCGGATGAGAATATAATTGTAAGGCTTTATAATGGATCAGATATTTTTTTATATACAAGCATTTATGAAGGATTTGGATTGACTCCTGCGGAAGCTATGGCCTGCAAGTGTGCCGTTTTGGGTAACAAAGTTGCTGCTCTTCCGGAATATTCTGAAGATATGAAGTCGGCAATTTTAACTTCGCCGGATAATAAAGAAGAACTTTTTAACGGAGCAGAATACTTAATCAACCATAATGATGAACTCAAAAGAATATCTTTGTCAGGCTATGAAAATGTCCGGAAAAAATTAGACTGGGAATTGTCAGTTAACAAATTTGAAAAAATTATTGCATCTTGAAACATTATGAATCTTGTCTCATTTTTAATAGTAAATTATAATACCGGCGAGATACTGCGTAAATGCATAGAATCGATCTTCAGATTTGAAAATAAAATAAACTTTGAAGTTATAGTAGTAGATAACAATTCAACTGACAATTCAAAAGTGATAATTAAGGAGTTGACATATGTCCATACAAAGTTAAAACCGATTTATCTCAGCCAAAAAAAAGGGTTTTCATTTGCCAATAACAGGGCCATTGAAGAGGCATCGGGAAATTTTGCCCTGATAATGAATCCGGATATATTTTTTACTGAACCCGTATTGGAAACTTTGATTTCTGATCTGAACCAAAATGAAAAACTTGGAGCAGTATGTCCGTTACTTTTAGGTGAAGACGGTAAATTTCAAAGCCAATACTTTCAAAAATATCCCACGACATTACAGTTTATTTTTTTTTATTCTGTTTTTGGCAAGCTGTTAATTAAATTTAAACCTCTTGTAAATAAGTATTTTTATAATATGGTAAACGTAAATTCACATAAGCTTGAACACGTTGAACAAATTCCGTGTGCATTTTTTCTTACCAGGACAAAATTTCTTGCAGAAGCCGGAGGAATGGATGAAAGTTACGACTTATTTTTTGAAGATGTTGATCTGAGTTATCAGATGAATAAAAAATATGCACTGGCTGTCGACACAAATATTAAAATAACTCATCTTGGCGGAGCTAGCTTTAAAACATCAGATGACTATTGGCTGTACGGAAGATTTGTAATTAGTATGATAAATTTTTTCAGAAAAAATTACGGTGCCTCTCAAACTTATATTCTTAAAACTTTAGCCATTATTAATTCTCACTTAATATTAATTGCGGAGGAAACTAAAAAAGTTTTTGGTAAAAATGATATTTACCGGGAAAACAAACATAAATATTTCTTAACCGAGTTGAGAAAAATTAATACATAAAATTGATCTCAGTAATAATTCCAAACTATAACGGGATAAACCATCTTAAAGTGTGTTTTGATTCTTTACGGGAACAGACCAGAAAGGATTTTAAAATTGTTTTAGTTGACAATAATTCTTCTGACAATTCAATGAAATTTACAGAAGATAATTATCCTGAAATTAAGATCATCAAAATGAACTATAATACGGGCTTTGCTAAATCTGTTAATGAAGGAATAAAATATTCGATTGAAAATTATAAAGCTGAATTTATACTTCTTCTTAACAATGATACCGAATGCGAGAAGAAATTTTTAGAAGAAATAATGAAGGGATTTATAAATGATTCAATCGGAAGCGTTGCCTGTAAAATGATCAATTTTTATGACAGAACTAAAATAGATGACTGCGGTGATTTTATTAAAAGCAGGGGTTCACCTTATGCAAGAGGATTCCAGGAAACGGATTCAGGCCAGTATGATAAATCCGAATACATATTCGGAGCTTGTGCGGGTGCTGCAGTTTACAGAGAAGAGGTATTCGAAAAAGCAGGATATTTCGATGAGGATTTTTTTGCATACTATGAAGACGTTGATTTCAGCTTTCGCCTTCAGATTGCGGGTTTCAAATGTTTGTATAATCCGGCTGCAGTTTGTTATCATAAAAGAGGTGCAACAACCGGAACACAGTCAGGCTTGCAAGTCATGCTTTGTGAAAAAAATCTGATCGCTTTAAGGATCAAAAATTATCCTCTTTCATCTTTAATTAAATCCTTTCCTTTTTTTATACTTGTGAGAATTATAAGATACTTCAGATTTTACAGAGATGAGTCTCCGCAATTATTTAAAGCAGCAGTAAAAGGTTATCTTAAAGGACTTCTGGAAATCCCGTCATCCTTAAAAAAAAGAAAATTTATTCAGCATAATAAAAAAGTTACCACAAAATATTTAGAGAGTATTCTCAGATAAAATATTATTCAGAGCGTATCAAAGTTTCGATAATCATAGTTAACTTCAACGGAGAAAAATTTTTAAAAGACTGTTTCGATTCTTTATCTGAACAATCTTTTGAAGATTATGAGGTCATATTTGTTGACAATAATTCCGAAGACAAAAGCATAGAATTTTTAAGACAAAATTATGACTCAGCCGGAATAAAGATTTACAAGGCTGAGAAAAATCTTGGTTTTGCCGGTGCTAATAATTTCGGATTTAAATATTGTTCAGGTAAATATATTGTCCTTCTTAACAATGATACAATTGTAGAAAAACACTGGCTTAAAAATCTTATTGAATGTATTGAATCCGATGAGAATACAGGAATTGCACAGTCACTCGTTATCACCGAGGGAATTCCTCTCCGCTATTACGAAAAGAACGGAACGATTAATCTTCTCGGACATAATATTATGGATGTCTTTGAGATAGATAGTGACGGGACAGGTGAAATTTTTCAGGCTAACGGCTGCTCTATGGCGATACGAAAAAGCCTGATTGAATCATTGGATGGATTATTTCCGGATGAATATTTTGCATATTCAGAAGATACTTATCTTTGCTTTAAAGTAAAGTTTCGGGGTTTGAAGATCATTCACACATCTAAATCTGTTGTCCACCACAAAGGAGGAGGAACATCCGGAAAATTTTCATTTCTTTTTTTTTATCAGGAAAGAAACCGGCTGCTTAATTTTATAATTTTTTTTTCAGACAGTTTTTTTATTAAATATATTCCTTTTTTGATCCTGAATTTTATTATGAAGATTTTTGCTTCATTCATTTCAGAAAAATATTCTGCAAGTCAACTTTTAAAAGCTTATTGGTGGATTATTTCTAACCGGCACTGGATAAATCAAAAAAGACGTTCATTAAATTTAATGAAGGCAGTAAACGAAGAGAGCGTTTTAAATTATTTAAGCGGAAAAATATTGAACGGAAATAATGCATTTCAGAAAGCTATAAACTGGTTTTCAATTAGTTATTGTAAACTGGTAAGGCTGAGAATAATAGAGAATAAAATCACTGTTAAATGATCTCAATCATTATTATAAATTACAAACAGAAACATTTTATCAGCCAATGTGTAGCTTCAATTTATAAACATTTCAATTCATATCCTTTTGAAGTGATCATAATCAATAACTCAGTTGAAGAAAATTTGTACTCACTGGAAACCTCCTATCCTGATCTCTCTGTATTTGAAAATCACAATAAAGGATTTTCCCAGGCTAACAACCTCGGAGTGAGTTATTCAAAAGGTGATTTTATATTTTTTTTGAATGCAGATACAATTGTAAGATCAGACTTCCTCAAAGATTTCATTGATCGTTTTAAAAATAAAACTTTTGGAGCAGTTGGGTTAAAACTTCGTAATGAAGATGAAACTTTTCAGCTTTCTTTTTGGAAAGAAAATACTTTTATAAATGAAATCACAAATAAAAAATCCGAGAAAGAATTCAAAGAAAAAAATAAGATTTTTATAAAGAAGATTGAAAATGAATTTAATAATATTGCTGAGGCAGACTGGGTAAGCGGCGCAGCTATGATCATGAGAAAACAGGTGTTTCTGGATATTGGAGGATTTGATGAAAACTTTTTTTTGTACTATGAAGATGCTGATATCTGCAAACGGCTGCAACTGAAAAACTTAAAGATCTATTTTTATCCTTTCTGCAGCCTGATCCATTTCAAAGGTGAAAATGTCAATAAAGATTTTCGGGATAAAGCGAGTTTTTATTCAAAGCAGTCTCAGCTTCTGTATTATAAGAAGCATAATAAATTTGCAGACAATTTATTGCTTAAGTCTTATCTTCTGGGAAAGTTTTCCATAATATCTATGCTGACTTCAGGAGAACTGAATTTTAAAATTTTAAGAATGGTGATTAAAAGTTAATGATAAATATCCTTGAAATTATAGACGGTGGATTTATAGGAGGAGGGCAAACTCATATTTTATCAATTATAAAATGTCTTGATAAGGAAAAGTTTCATCCCGTTGTTGCGGCTTCCGAAAAAGGAGAGTTTATAAATTTAGTTCAAAAAAATCATATCAGCTTTGAAAACATTCAGCTGGCTAAATTCTACAGAACTAAATATTTGAAAAATATTGAGAAAATCATTAACAAATATAAAATCGATGTAATCCATTCTCATGGCGGTATTGCCGGAATGTATGCGAGGTTTTACAAAAAAAAAAATCCGGAAATAAAGATAGTTCATACGATTCACGGTATCCACTATTTAAATTCTCATAATTTTATCAGAAAATTTTTATCACTTAGTATAGAACAGCTTCTTGTGAAATACACCGACAGGTTTATTTGCGTCTCTGATTCCGATTTTAAAATTGCTGCAGCAAATAAAATCATTAATGCGGAGCTGACTACAGTCATTAAAAACGGAATTGAAACTGAAAAATTTCACCGTAAACAAAAAAATAAAGCTATCATGCGGAAATTGAATATTGAAGATGAAGATTTCATTATTGGAAATATTTCAAGATTCGATTTTCAAAAAAATCAAAGCTTTATAATTTCAAACGCGAAATACATTCTGACTAAATATCCTAATGTAAAAATTCTATTGGTTGGTGATGGACAGCATTTAGAACATTGCCGGCAAATGGCCGGCAGGACAGGGTTTTCCGGACGAATAATTTTTACGGGTGAAGTAAGCGACACAGAAAACTATTACTCTTTATTTGACATATTTATTTTTCCATCTTTATGGGAAGGTTTATCAATAGCGCTGATAGAAGCAATGGCTTCTTCCCGGTGTATACTTTCAAGTAATATTCCTGCAAATTCAGAGCTGATCTTTGATTCCGGAAACGGGTTGCTGTTCGATATTAATGATAATAAAACTTTTCTTGATAAGCTTGAAATGCTAATCAAAAATAAAGGCCTGCGAAATAAGTTATCGGAAGAAGCAGAGAATGATTCACTAAATTATTCTGAGAGAATCATGACAGAAAGAATTGAGAAAATATATTCAGAACTTTGTTAATGATTTTTATATTGGCGGGTTCTTCTTAAAACAAAATTTATTCGTCAATTCCATATTACAATTTAAACAATTTATTACTTTGGAAACGTATTGGACGGAAGTGAAATCATTGTGAAAAAAACGGGAATTTTGGGAGGAACATTCAATCCTCCGCATATCGCACATTCGATAGTTGCAGAATGTGTGCGGGAGCAGTTAAATCTTGATAAAATTTTATTTATACCCTCAGGGAATCCTCCTCTCAAAGAATCGATACCTGCCGAACACAGGCTGAATATGGCCAGGCTGGCTTTCGGAAATTATGAAAAATTCGAAGTCAGTGATATTGAAATGCTTAACATAAATGTAAGATCGTATACTGTTGACACTTTAAAAAAGCTTCATGAAATTCACAGAAATGACTCTGTTAAATTTTATCTTATTATAGGGGTTGACAATTTAATTGAACTAAGTAAATGGAAAGAGCCGGAAAAATTATTTAAAATATCAGAGGTGATCGTAATTAACCGGCCGGGTTTCGAAGTAAATGAAAATACCAGGTTTGCCTCTCAGGTTAAGTTTATCACCGTTCCCTATCTTGAAATTTCATCATCTATGATACGGGAAAATGTTTCGAAAGGAATGTCGATTAAATTTTTTGTCTGTGAGGAAGTCAAAAATTACATTGAAATAAATAATTTATATAAATGAACGTTGTTTTAAATGAGTCTTAATGCGCAATGACACAGATTTAACTGATTTGCTAAATTTAAATTTTTTAAATTGTACTTACAATTTTTCAAATCCTTTTAAAAACATCATTTACAATTTATGAGTGAAGAAAATTCGCAAGAACCGGAAAATACGGATCTTGTAAATCAAAGTGAGCAGCTTACAAATACAGAAGCAATGGCAGGCGTTATAACTGCGCCCGGTGAGACTTTTGAAATCATTGCCAATACACCGAAAAAAAATTACTGGTTACTTCCTGTTATAATTTTTATTGTTTTAAACCTAATCTCTACAGTTTTATTTATAAGTGATACCGAGCTTACCAATAAATCTATGGATAAGCAAAGAGAAGCAATGAGGGAACAATTTGATAAGAATATCAAGGAAGGTAAAATGACAAAGGAAGATTCTGAAAAAGCAATGGAAAGTATGAATCCTGCAGGAATATTTTTTAAAGGTGTTGCCTTTGGGGGCTCGGTAATAGGTCCATTCCTCATGCTGATAATTCTAAGTGTTGTGTATGTGCTTGGTTTAAAAGTTATGAAATCCGATGTAGATTTTACAAATGTGCTGAATGTTGTCGGACTTGCATTACTTATTTTTGCTTTAGGAAATCTTATCTCAACTGTAATTTCTGTTTTAAGAGGTGAAATGTCAACGCTCGGACCCGCACTTTTGTTTAACGAAGTATCCGCAGGTAAAAAAGCTTATGCACTGCTTTCAAAGATTGATGTTTTTACAATTTGGTTCTATGCAGTTGTCTCAATAGGATTATCCAAACTCGGACGTATTGAAATGTACAAAGCAGCGATACTTGCTTTTGGAGTCTGGATAATATATTCTTTACTAACAGCACTTATATTTTAAATGGAACAGGAGACCTTTATAAACGCCGGATCTGCAAATGAAAATCAGCCTGATAAATCAACTCTCGCAAAGAGATATGCAAGATCTCATCAGAAACTCAGTGTTACGGGCACAATAATATTTTTTTCAATTCTTTTTATACTATTGTTTACCGGTCTTTCGAAAAAAATCGAATCGATCGCTTTTGAATACACCTCAAATAATTATATAGCCCTGCTTATTTTTTTCTTTATTATCGGACTTGCAGAAAGTCTGATCACATTTCCGCTTGGATTTTATTCGGATTACATTCTCGAACACAAATACGATCTATCAAATCAAACACTTTCAGGATATTTCAAAGAGAAGCTGAAAGGATTTTTGGTTGCAATTGTTTTAGGTGTTCCGCTTATGTTCGCATTTTATTACATCTTGCAAACTTATGGAAACAACTGGTGGTTAGTGCTTGGAATATTTATGGTTTTTGTTTCTGTTATTCTTGGAAGACTTGCGCCCACGCTCATAATGCCTTTATTTTATAAATTCAAACCAATCGAAAACGAATCTCTGAAGAACAAAATTCTTGATCTCTGCAATAAAACAGGCATTCACATCAAAGGTATTTTTACTTTCAATATGAGCAAGAACACTAAGAAAGCCAACGCCGCATTTACGGGAATGGGTAAATCGAAAAGAATAATTCTCGGCGACACGCTTGTGGAAAAATTTTCAGACGAAGAAATTGAAACTGTCTTCGCGCATGAGATGGGGCATTA
>JBDSYA010000170.1:0-6189 GCA_039925865.1 Ignavibacteria bacterium | reverse complement strand
GCACAAAACCCGTCTTATAATCTATATGCTCACAATTTTTCTCTTAGCACTGTAAATCAGCTTAATGATAAACTGGAATTTGACATTCACATTGAACATACCAATCCTCCTGTAAACTTTGAATATGCAGGCGGTCAGTATTTTATTAAGATTAATCCGCTTGTAGCAAACGGTGGGACAATGGCTTATTCAATTATTGGTTCAGATCTTCCTATCAATTTGCAGCCTAGAAGTCCATCAGTCGGGAGCGTTTCGAGCCCGTCAGCCACAGTTTTAAGATTAGCAGTCAACACATTCCCCGGTTCAGGAAATGGTTATAATATGACGGGCATTGGTTTACCCGGTGTAAAAATTGTCAGAATGAGATTGCTCAACTCAACATCTTTTAATACACTGGAATGTTTTCAACTTGAATGGAGAAACCCGCCTATAGTTGCGTTTGTCACAAAAATTTTTGCTTATGCAGGAATATTAAATACGGATGTCACAACTCCTGTTTCACATTATCTTAATACGGATAAACTTAACTTCACATGTATTCAACCCGTTGAACTTACAGCTTTTAGCTCAATTGTTAATAAAAATATTATTACGCTTAACTGGTCAACTTCAGAAGAGATCAATAATAAAGGATTTGATGTTGAAAGAAAATATTCTGAAGGGGTTTGGTCAAAAGTCAGATTTATTGAAGGACAGGGAAATACATTATTACAGCATGATTACACTTTTTCGGACAGAGGTTTGATTTCCGGAAATTATAATTACCGGCTTAAACAAATTGACTTCAATGGTAACCACCATTATTACTATTTGAGTAATGAAATTGAAATTGGCAATCCAAATGAATTCAGCATATCACAAAATTATCCTAACCCATTTAATCCGAATACAAGAATTGATTTTGATATTCCTGAAAATAGTAAAGTTGTAATTTCAGTATATGATATTTCAGGTAAAGAGATTGCTTCACTTTTAAATGAACAAAAACCGGCGGGATATTATTCTGTATATTTTAATGCAGGAAATTTTTCAAGCGGTATGTATTTCTATAGAATGACAACTGATAAAGGATTTATTGCGGTAAGAAAAATGCTTTTTTTAAAATAAATTTGTTAAACTTATTTAAAATTGTTCTGACTTTAAAAATCTATACTGCAGCTATGACAGTGTTTATCGTGTAAAGCGCCCACCCGTGATGAGCAACTTCTTTCTTATCAGGAAGTTCGTTAAAATTAAACCACTTTAAAGTTTCGATATCACATGAAATGTTGAGATCGGAATTTTCCGGAAGCATTACTTTGAAATGAAATACAAGATGCCAGGACTTATCATTACCCTTGAAGGATTCAATATGATCAAGTATAACTTTTGCATCTTTGAAATTAAACTGTTCCTGAATGATCCTGAGTGCCGCATCTTCCGGATGTTCAAACTCTTTTAATTGATCCCCGGGAAGCAGCCAGCCCTTCTGTTGATCATATTTATTCTCATCTTTGTATTTCACCAACAAAACTTTATCACCTTCAATAAAAACTAAATCCGCAATAAGCTTACAGTCCATTAATACTAGGGAGTTATCTTTGTAAGATAAAAAGTTGAGTTAAAATCGGAGATTGAGACGTCCGATCCGTCAACAAAATTATCTCCGTTTAAATCAGACAAAACATGACCCATAGTAAGGCTATAAGCATCATTTACAACTCTCAGATAATCCATCCCCTCGATTACGCCATCCTGAGTCAGGTCGGAATTATAAAGACAATACTTTGTACCTTTTCTTATCATATTATTTCCATAGGCCTGAGAAGCAACAGTTGTGAAATTATAATTTACAGTTGAGCCTGCTGCAATTATAACACCTCCGGTCTTGCTCCATGTTTCAAGAATGTTTCTTCCTTTAACAACGATGTAGTATGTACCGGCAGGTAATTTTGAAAAGATAAATTTACCTGTTAATGTAACTGAATCAACTGAAGCGCTTGCTGAATCCCTTACAGCAAAGGGATAGAAATTATCTCTTAATAGAATATTGACTGATTCATCGATGTTTTGAATTCCTGTAGTAGAATTAAATAATCCGTAGAAAGCCATTGTAACATTTAATGTAACAGGAGCATAGTTTGAAATTGGAAAATCGTGAAATGACAAAGCGCCAACTTTTTTAGAATTTTTTAAAAAAGGACCTTCGAAAACTTCTGAATTATTAAAATTATAAATAGCGGGAAGATACGTTAACTTTGTTGCACTGCTCGGAGCGGTCAGGGAAAGTTTTAAAGTATCACCCGAAACAGATCCTGTTGAAACATTTCCGTTAAAACCGTTCAGGTAAAAATAATTTTTCATGTTTTGACCCAATGTATCAGAAGGCCAGCCGGCAACCCTTGAATTTTCAAACATTAAAGAGATTTTATTTTTTGTAGGCGTTGTGTAATATGCATATTTAATGTTTGGAGGCTTGATATCAACTGTATCACTTATTGTATAAAAGTTTTTGCTTACAGGTTTGAAAATAACATCTCCCATATTTATATAACCGTAATAAAAATAATGACAACCGTCATAATCCGGAAGAGCTACTGTAGACATCAATTCAAGTTCCGGTATTGTCTGAGGAAGCTTTCTTTGGACCTCCCTGAGCTGGCTTGAATTATCATAAGAGCAATATGTAGGTCTCACCTGGAACATGAATATTTTTCTGAAACCAGGATAATTTTCTTTCCATGAATTATAGAGAGTGGTAAAATTATTGTTATAAGTAAGATAAGTTGAATTACCGTTTGATTCCCCCTGATGCCAAAAGATAGCTTTAATATTGTTAGCCAGTCCGGATTTTATTGTTCTGTATAAAGTTTTTCCATATATAGAATTGAAATCGGTTTGATTACTGTTATTTCTCAAATTGTCTTCTACAAGTGATCCGCCTCTGCCTCCGTTAATTATACAGCTTGGAATACCAAAATTCTCTTTTATCAATTTTTGAAGTTGAAGTCCCCAGACGCCCACGCTGGTAATAGGCTGCGTATCTCTGTTCAGGCCATCTGCAGTCGACATTGCCCAGTTAGTATCAGCTGCATTGTAAACAGTTTCATTATAATAGGCAGTTTGCACGCCAAACGTCCGACAGTATTCATTTTTATATGTTGAAAATAAATTTGTTGGATTTGAATTAGATTGTCCGCATATAATGAATGCATCACCGCAGACAACACTGTCAACCGATTTAAGTAATGTACTTACCGCACTCAGCTTGGCATAAAGTATAAACTTATATTCGCATAATTCCGCGTGGATCTTCTGGCTTACAGAAAACGGAGAGATGCCTAATGAATAAATTAATTTTTTACTTTTCCTTTTCCATAGTACATTATTTTTATATACCTCAATGTATACAGAATCAAATCCGGAAGTCAAAACATCACCTGCGAAAGTAACATTAGATGAATCCTGGTTGTCTCTTGGAAAGAGTTGTAATTTTTGGGGCTGTTGTTTATAATTAATTACTATTGAAGATTCGGATAAATAATTAATTTTGTTTGAAGCATTAGTATGGGTTTCTTTTTGATTTGTTTTATTTGAAGCGAATATATCTGAGGAAATAATAAGGGATAATGCTATTGCTAATGCAATCACAGTAAATAATTTCATATTTCTTTATTATGGTTAAATGTAGTTAGAATGGAATTTATCACTCAAAGGGTTTTAATAAAAAAATGCCACGAAGTATTTTTACTTTTAATTTCAATACCGAAATTTGGGGTTATTAAGCTATAAGTTATATATTATTACAATAAAAACAAATAGATTTTTTATTATAATTATAAATCAAAGGAAATCAAAGCTTCAAAAATTTTTAGCATACCGAATTGAATGAACTGCTTTGCAAAATAGATATCTCTGAATACTATTAAAAAGTTTGTAACATTTGTAAAAAGGATTTTCTATATTGCGACTGTGAGAAACAAATACTAATTATAAATTTAAAAATTAAACTACAGGGAGAATTAAATGGGGTCAATAATCTGGTCAATCATTATCGGCTTTGTAGCCGGAGCAATTGCAAAATTAATTATGCCGGGTAAAGATCCCGGTGGTATAATCATTACAATTATTATTGGTATTGCAGGTTCATTACTGTTTACCTGGCTGGGAAGAATGATTGGCTGGTATGATGACGGTGAAACTGCTGGATTTATTGCCTCTATACTGGGAG
This sequence comes from Ignavibacteria bacterium, assembly GCA_039925865.1. GTDB lineage: Bacteria > Bacteroidota > Ignavibacteria > Tepidaquicellales > Tepidaquicellaceae > JBDSYA01. Next base: position 1,979 of record JBDSYA010000170.1, on the reverse strand, counting down.
CTATAGTTTTATTACTGATTTACAGAATGATAAAAGGCCGTGGTGCTGCAAGAGCAATAAAAGATTGATCTGTATAATTTCAAGTTTTAAAAATTTTTAAATTTAATTTTTTAATATAATTTAAGGAGTAAAAATAAATGGCACTACAAGATAAATACAAAGCCGTAATTGACACCATTAACCAGTCGGGTGGCAGGGACATAACAATAAATGAGGATGGAGGAAAGTTGAAGATCAATGCAACCGTTTCTTCTCCAACTGAAAAAAATGCAGTATGGAATAAGATAAAAGAGATTGGCGGAGCTAATCCCGAAGATCTCATTGCGGATATTAAGATGGATAATGCAGAAGTTCCGGCTGCCGGAGGTACAAAAGAGGGTGGAAAGGGTCTTGGTGAAAATGCAAAAACCTATACAGTAAAATCCGGAGACACTTTAAGTAAGATCTCAAAAGAATTATATGGAAACGCAAATAAGTATATGGATATATTTAATGCTAACAAGGATAAATTATCTGATCCCGATAAAATTGAAGCCGGACAGGAATTAAATATTCCTTAGAGATAATTAAAGATAATTTTTCAAATTTTTTTTAAACCTGACATTGCAAATTGATGTCAGGTTTTTTTATTTGTTTAAGATTTAATTAAACAAGTATAATAAAATATATTTAACCTTTATGCATTTATGAGTAAATTGCTCTAATTAAATTTTACCTTTCATCATTGTTAATTTTGATATGAAGAAATCGCCAAAGATCTCACTCAACGGAAAAACTACATTCGAAGAATATAAAAAAGAAGTTCTTGCAGATTTTAAACTTGCAAATGAAAGCAGGCATGCAAGTGTCTTGGGCAGAAAAGAAGTACTTACGGGTAAAGCTAAGTTCGGGATTTTCGGAGACGGAAAAGAAATTGCACAGATAGCTATGGCAAAAGCATTTATTGACGGAGATTTTCGCTCAGGGTATTACAGAGACCAGACATTTGCCTTCGCCACGGGAATTTCAACCATTAAAGAATTCTTTGCACAATTATATGCCGATACAAATCTGGAACACGAACCGGCTTCAGGCGGGCGTTCGATGAACGGTCACTTTGCTAATCGTCTTCTTGATGAAAACGGTATATGGAAAAACCTTATGAACATGAAAAATACTTCAGCCGATATCTCGCCGACAGCAAGCCAGATGATAAGGCTGGTAGGAATTGCATACGCTTCGAAATTATACCGCAACAATAAGCAGCTTCAGTCAATGACCAATTTTACAAATAACGGAAATGAAGTAGCCTTTGGAACAATCGGCAATGCAAGCTGTGCTGAAGGAATGTTTTTTGAATCGATCAATGCTGCCGGAGTATTGATGATACCTATGGCTGTATCAGTCTGGGATGACGGATATGGTATCTCCGTTCCCAGCAAATATCAGATTGTTAAAGAAAATATTTCCGAAATCCTAAATGGTTTTGAATATGATGATGAAAAGAAACAGGGCTATTATATTTACAATGCAAAAGGCTGGGATTATCCGGAGCTTGTAAGGATTTATGAAGAAGGAATTAAAATTGTACGTGAACAGCATATACCCGCCATTTTTCATATTCAGGAAGTAACTCAGCCGCTAGGACATTCCACTTCAGGATCACACGAAAGATATAAATCTAAGGAAAGGCTTGAATGGGAAAAAGAATATTGCTGTATTTCTCAAATGAGAAAATGGATGCTTGCAAATGCAATTTCGACAGAAGATGAATTGGCAAATATTGAAAATGAATCAAAAGCTTTAGTAAAAAAAATGCAGCTCGAAGCTTGGGATGAATACATCAGTCCTATTAAAAAAGAGAATGAAAATGTACGGGTAATATTCAGTGAAATAGCCACTGCATCTGAAAAATCAGAACAAATAAATAAGATAAGTGAAGGTCTGAAAAGATCATTAGATAATAATCGAAAAGTAATTTCGGAGGCAGTTAATAATGT
>JBDSYA010000169.1:0-14540 GCA_039925865.1 Ignavibacteria bacterium | reverse complement strand
GAAGAGGTGGTTAAAAATATTGCATTTTGGATATTATTATATTCTTCTTTAATTTCAGGATATTTTTTAATAATATCTTCAACTTCTAAAGCTTCTTCAGCATTAAGTGCACCAGCAGCATAAAGCTCTAACATTCCTGACGATATGTATTCTTTTGGGTCCAAAATTTTTAAATTTCAAATTAAAATTTTATCTTATATTACCTAGATAAACGGTTTAATGTTCTAAATGGTTTTAAGCAACATTAATTAATTTAAACATTATGGGAACAATATCAATTATTTATGAATTAAATGAATATAAAAAGTTTTCAAATATAGAAAGAAAATATTTAGTTTTATAGTGATTTGAATTTATTGTTATGTATATGTTTTCTAAATTATCGTTGATATAAAAAAATGTCTGATACCATTCAAAATCCCGATAACAGCACCCCGGATAAACATATTACTCCTGAAAATAGTACGGAAAATATTAGTGATACCGATAAAATAAACGACGAAACTATAACTCCAATTCCACCCGCTGATCCGATACAGCAAACTTCAGTCAAGCAGGATCCAATTCAAAAATCTCTTTCAAAGAACAGCAATTATCAAATCAGCCTTATAAGTAAGGATCTTTTAAAGATTTTTATTTCTACAAAGCAAGGCGTTAAGATTAATTCATCGGTTAAAGATAAAAAAAGTTCAGTCGAAACACAGAGGAATGAGATCTATCTGTACCCGAAATTTGATAATAGCACTCAGGAGATTGAAGTAATGATCTCCATTGATGAGGATGAAAAATCAGGACCCGTCATTATTGAAAGTACGGAAACGGAAAATCACATATCAGAAAATATAATTGATAAGACTGAAAAAAGTTCAAACAGTAATTATCAGGTAAATCTCATAAACGAGAATTTGCTGAAAATTAAAATAATTACAACCTGCGGGATAAAAATTGATTCAACTTCAAGAGATTTAAAAACTTCGATCGATTCTCAAACAAATAAAATTTATCTTCAGCCAAAAGAAGGTGAAGTACAGGAAATTGAGATCACTCTTACCATTGATGCTGAGCTAAAGAAAGTGGTGCAAAAGGATGAAGAAGGAAATAACAGATTGACTCCAAATCCGGAAGTAGTGGATCTTATTCAGCCTCCTTCATATCCTGTGTACAATGATAATGAAGAATTTCATGATACTGATACCGGATTTAAAAATCCATTTGATGCATTAAGAAAATTAATACAAAAAAATCTTCTCATTGGAATTATTGCAGCAGCCGCTCTTCACTCAGCAGCAGCCGGAATAATTTTCATGAATATTAATAAAAAGTATAAAGAACCATCACCGGAAGAGCAATCCAGAATATTTATAATTCAGGACCTTCCGGATCCTAAGATTAAACTGGAAGATGTAGAGGATCCTAATAAACCTAAAATCGAAGAAACTCCTGTTGTTAATGAGCCCGCTAAAGAAGAAGCAAGAGATATTCAGCCCAGAAAGACTGTGAGGCCGCCTAAAGTTATAAGGCCGAGAACCAAAACAGAAGATGAAAATAAAGATACTACTACAGGTTCTTCCCTGACTAGAGAGCTGGATTCTTTGAGGAAACTTGCTGAGGGTATTACCGGAGATACAAGTAATGCTCCTGACACTTCGACATCAGCATTTGACATAGCTGATTCATTGAGGAATAATTTTTCGGAGAAAGATATTGGATTGGCGATGTATTTTCCTAAAAACTGGAAGATAATGGATCAGAGGGAAATAAATAAAAACGATTCTGCATTCAGCGGGGTTTTGTTGACCGACACAACTGCCGAGCAGCCGGGAACAATGACCATATTTATATTTCTTGATAAAGATAATAAGGATTTCAGTTCGGAAAACTTTAAAACCGAATTTAATATGAATGATACTACTCTCAGAGCATATTCAATGGAGCCCCGAACACTTGCCGGATCTACCAGTTATCGTTTTTACATTTTTAATAATATTGGCACGGAAAAACTTTCCGTAAACGCGCAGGTCAGAAAGCAATATTTTAATCAGTATAAAAATGAGATTGAAGCAGTTGTAAGATCGATACGAATCAAAAGAAAAGAAGATCTGTAAACCTGACCACACTAATCTTATACAGTATTAATATTTCCAAATTTATTAATAATTCATTCAATATACCAATTGAATAATTATTACACTTCCACATTAAACTTATACTATTTACTGCAAGATTCTTTCAAGTGTCAGCCTATTTGTTAAAGTTTGAATTTTTATAGTTATCCCAAACAGTTATTATCTTATAAATAAGGATCATCGGTTGTTAAAAAGCAAAGCTATAGACATACTAAAAACTTTTTCAAAAGAAGAATTCAGAAGATTTGAAGATTTTGTTGCTTCGCCTTATTTTAATAAAAGCAAAAATCTGATAAATCTATCAATATCTCTGAAGAAATTCTTTCCTGATTTTAATTCTGAAGAAATGACCGAGCAGGTTATTTACAATAAAGCATTTCCTGATAATAAGTACAGTTACAGTATGATGAGAAATCTTATGTCTGAATTATTGCAACTATGCGAAAAATTTATTTTGAATGACCTCCTAAACCAAAATTTATTTTCTGATCCTAAAAATTTAATCGATCTTCTGGATGAATATCAGGAAAGAGGACTTGAAAATCTGTTTAAGATCAGATTCCGAAAAGTTGATGAAGAAATAAGGAATTCAAAAATTGACATTGAACTTTACAAATCCCTTTCAAGGCTTGAAATATTAAAGCAGGAGTTTGAATACAGCAATTACAGCTGGAAGCAGAAGCTCCGTGAAAGTTATTTCAAGAGCGCCGAATATGATCTTTGCAATATAGTAAGGCTGTTGTTTAGAAATTCAAATTCAATATTTTTCAGTTCGTCCAATATCGGCGGGGATGTTAATGAAAGTGTTTTTTACAAACTTGTCAAAAAAATAAATATCAATGAGTTATTAACGGAGTTGGCCCCTGTCAACACGGAAGAAAAATTCTTTATTGAAATAAATTTAAAATTGCTTTTGCTTACCACATCCACGGACAATGAAAAGATTTTTTACGATGTAAAAAATTCAATCTTCACTAACATTGATCTTTTTTCTAACGGTGAAAGATATACACTGCTTAGTATTTTAAGGAATTACTGCAGGTACAAAATGGATCTCAATAGAAGTCCGTTTAAAGAAGAATTGTATCTTGTAAATAAATTGCAGCTTGAAAAAATCGATTTCAGCATTGATAAACTTGAATCTGCTTTATACAATATCTATGAGGAAACGTTCGCAATTTCAGTTGCAAAAAAAGATTACAAATATGCTGAAATCTTTATTGAGAAATACAAAAATCTGCTTGAAGAGGGAATCAGGGAGGTTGTTTACGGATTTGTAAAAGCATATCTGAATTTTGAATATGGGAAATATGATAAAACCATTGAGATCCTTTCAAAAATAAAAATTCCGAATTGGCATTCTTATCTGAGAATTAAAATACTTTACCTGAAGGCTTATTATGAGCTGGGATATTATGAGGAAGCTTTTACAATACTGGACGCACTGAAACATTTTATAAATAAAGAACAGAAAATCGCGGAAGACGGTAAGAAACAATATAACATTTTGTTTGGAGTTTATTTCAGAATATTTAAATATAAGACAGAACCTCAGAGATATTCACAATTTGAAATTAGTAAACTTCAGGATGACATTAATAACTTAACGCTGATTGCAGGTAAAGAATGGTTCAATGAAAAAGCAGAGGAATTAAAAAAAATTGTTAAATAACTCTGTCATCATAAAATTACAAACTGCGAAACATTCTCCGGATCATACTTGATTTGAACTAAATCTCCAACACTTGGAAATAGAATTTGTGATACAAGTGTTTCCCCAGAAGTATTAAACTCACTGCCTGAAGCTGAAGTAACTCTTAAAGCTATTTGAAACGACGGGATTGTAATTAAATAAAAAACCTGTATCTTCGATTTTTAATACTATTGCAACAGCACTGATCCCGTTAAGATATATATCAGTCAGTTCACGGTATTTTTTAGAGGCTCCGGCAACTGTACTTTGTTTATCAATATTATTTTTTTTAAAAGTAGTTTTAATTAAGGAATAATCATCACTTTCATTTTTCGTCTTTTTGCACATAGTAATTTTAATTGCGAATTAAATAAACTTTTCATCAAAAATAATAAACTTTGCTTATACATTACAAAGATTTTTTTATCAAAGAATCACCTCAGATGAACTTTGAATAATTAAATATTATGTCAATTTATAATATAAATCACAGTTGAAAGCAGAAATTATAAAGAAAAATCACAAATTCTGAACTTATAAAATTCAAAAATTGTGATTATAAGATAGATAATCTATCGAAATTTCAGTGAAAGTAATAAACTTTATTTGTAATCGGGAAGGTCCGATAAAACAAAATCTTTTGGGTCAGCTTTTCCCATGATCTCTACTCGCAGCCCTGAAGGAGCTATATGATTATTAACAATAAAATCGATAGTATTAATACCATCATTAAAACCGTTTCTGATTTCAAAAGGAAACATTCCATAGAAAGCTCCAAGCGGTGTAAAGTTGCCTGTCCTTTTGCCATTTATAAGAATATCTAGTCCGTTATCATCAGTAGTCCAGAGGCCGGCAATAAAAGCTGTTCCGGCTTTAAAACGGGAAAGATCAAAAGTGATCCTGTAAACATAGGTCCCTGCTTCATTATACAAACCGGCATCTGTCCTGGGAGCAATCCACTTTGAACTGCTGCTGTTAGGCACCCAGACATTCAAAGGATACGAATTTGAAAGTACAACTTTAGATTCCGGACCCGGAAAATTTTTATCTGAACTGGAAATTAACTGATAGTGCATGTCAGTTTCACCATCTGCAAGTAAATTATAATTATCATCAAGACCTGTACTGAATAATCCGGGAATGTCTGAAGCGCGGGCAAAAGTTACGTTTAAAAGGATCATCAAAGTTGTAAACAAAGTCTTATTCATGAAAAGTTAATTTTAGTTTTAAAAATTATTTTTTGAAACTTGCTTATATTATAAAAGATGTAAGTATTTGCATATATCCGTTCACAATTTTAAAATCATTTAGTCAGTTTCACTCATCATCCGTTTACGGAAGCTTTATCCTGAACAAACCTTTCCTGAAAATAATTTTCCCGCATTAAGAAAAAAACTTTTCCTTCCCGCCTGACGAGTCTGTCTAAAAACTTCTCTTTTTAGATATCGAAATTCCATAATACCTTTCCTGTTCCTACATCGAAGCAGATAGCTTTTAACATGAAAATGAAGAAGAGCTTTTCACCCGAGATCAGAACTCTCATTGCTTTCAGATCAGGATTCCCTTTTGAAAAAACCACATCGAAAGAAGATTTATCAAATCCTTTTTCAGGATCCCGGTAGATATCCTTTAAAACTGTCTCCCACTGCAGGCTTACAGTTGTGTCAGAATTAAGTTTAACTTTCGAGATTATTATCTTTGCCTGATCTGTAACATCAGTCTGACTGATCAAAAAAACGCTTTTATCGGCAGTAATTATCTCGTAATATTTATCATCAGCATATCTTTTAATATTATTTTCAGCAGATTTTATTTTATCATTTGTGTATCCTATATTTCTTTCCGCATTTCTTAATGTGTATGTCTTGTAAGAATTGTTAAACTTATTTATTGATGTAGTATCAGTAGTATTCAAAATATTATTCATAGAATCGATTTCCTTCCTGTATTTCTCAACTTCCTTTTTATATGGCAGAATAAAATCCGGATTCGCATCGAAGGCATTCATAACAATTGAGCTTTTCAGGAAATCTCCTTTCAAAAATGATGGTTCATTAATTTCTTTGTTAAATAATTTAATACTGTTCCTCGGGCTTCCTCTCAGATATATACTTGTGTTTACATCCAATTTCATTGAGGATGATGTACAGGTCTCATCATAATCAAAATTCTTAATAGAGCCGTTGGTCTTTTCTGCTTTCAATGATACCGGGTCAATGTAATAAACATATCCGCTGTTATCAGATACCATCGGCATCTTTGCATTAATATCAAAACCGTAAAACCCCTGGACATTACTCCACTCAGGCTGGCTCAGGTTATTTTTTAAAAACGGATTGATTTCAATTATTTTTGCTTCAGGAATAATAACATCCAGAGATTTGGGATCACGCACATGTATTCCCAGTTCTTTATCAACGCTCTTGTACCAAAGCTTGCCGTCCGTTTCTCCCAAAAACCTGCATTCATTTTCCTTTCGGTTACCCAAAACAATTCTTTTTACAAGCTGCCCTGTATTAACATCATATGACGAGATCCTGTATTCGGTATATCCGGAAATACGCCTGAACCCGCCCTCATCGGACTTGGAAACTGCCTGAAAAACTTCTTCTTTTACAACGAGAAACGTTCCTTCATTTATTTTTGAAATAATGGCTTCAACTACATTATCAGCGGTATCTTTCATAACGTTCTTCTTCATTGGATTGCAGGAAAGCACAAAGATTGCCGATAAAATAAAAGTAGTATAAAATAATTTTGCTCTCAACTATTTGAATTAAAATATTTTTGAAAATTTAAATAATTTATTCAAATTGTTTTAAAAAAGATTCTGTAAAATTCTTCTTAACAGAAATAAAAAAACCGCCTCTTGAAGGAAGCGGTTTAATAAAAACAATTTATAAATCTAAAATGACAATTTTATTTGACCAACAACATTCTCTTTGTTTCAACAAATCCATCAGTTACAAGTTTATAAAAATAAACTCCGCTTGTCAGATTATTCGCGTCAAACTGAACTTCATACGAACCCTGCTGGATGTTTTCGTTTAATAAGTTTGAAACTTCCTTACCTGAAGCATCATAAACTTTCAAACTTGTAAAACCTGCTTTAGGAATTGCAAACTTAATATTCGTTGTCGGGTTAAATGGATTCGGATAATTCTGTGACAAGCTGTAATTGTCAGGAATTTCTGAATTATAATTTACAATAGAAAGGACAGCATTATATTTATTCCTTGCAGCAATGGCATTGGCTTTAAGATCATTAAGATTATCTCCGGCAATCAGAGCAAAAGTAATAAAGATTACACCACCGGCAGGAATTGTATAAGGACCGCTGCCAATTACATTTGCTACATCTCTGCCCACGGTAACACCGGCTTGAGTTCTGCCGATCCCTGAAGAGAGAGACTGATATTTTTCCTGATCAGTAAAACCGTCATAAATTCCCCATGGATTACCAACAACAGTATTATCGTTGTCAATTGCCCAGTAAGCGGGATTGCTCGCAGAGAGCAAAGACATTCCTACATAAGTACCGGGGTTATTGTCAGTTCTCCAAATATAACCCATTTGATTTGCCGGATCCCAATCTGCTTTATTAAGATCGCCCTGAGCACCAATATCCCAATCTGCAAAAAGCCCTGCGTAAAAATTATTAACGGCACTTGCATTGGTGTTCTTGATTTTATATTTCATTATAATATAATCTTCATCCACAATTGCGATGAACGCGTAACTACTCAGACTGATTTCTACACCTATTTTAGTTGCGCCTGCTCCATTATCATTGAATTTAGCATTACCATCCTGGTTTGAAATTATTCCAGGCTGAGTAATCTGAAAGGGTATAATGTTTGTGAAGTCCGCATTTTGAAGTGCCTGATCGCTGCCTCTGACTACGTCTGATACCTGAGAGTTTGAAACAGCACACATAAGACCGCCTTCAAATAACAAGCTTGCTCCGTTGTTATATTTGAAACCGATTCCCTGAGTGTTTGCAGAATAATTATTATAACCAAAATTTCCCCTGCTGTTAATTGTTGTAGTAATCTTATTAATGTTCATGTCGAAATAGCTTGGATTAACTACTACAGAAAAATATTCAAAATCTGTATATGATCCGTCTGTATAAGCGATTTTAAAATCTACAATTGTATTTGCCGCAGCAGTAGAATTCACTCTAACCCTGAAAGGAGCTGAATTATTGTTAGCACTACCCAGTGTCGGGATAGCGCCCAAAGTCGAGCTTCCATTAAGTAATGTTACGGCAGTTGAAGTTGTGGTAATTGTAGCATTAACGTTTGTGGTTGCATCAAGGTAATTGATGAATGTTCCCTCAATATTTAATGTATCATTAGGCTGAGGGACATTATTATTTCCATCAGTTACATTATAAGTATTAAGTCTGACTGCAGGTGAATTTATAGTCAGAGCTCTAAACATGTTTACTCTTCCTTTTCCAAGTTTACCGATATAAGAAGGATTTTGTGCATCAATATTATCACAGGTAACTCTTACTTTTTCACCCACTTGTAATGCATTATAGGACGGAAAGTGCGACTTTACAATTCCGCATACACCTGCCGCTATCGGAGATGCCATGGATGTACCGTCAAAGATTGCATAAGTGTTATTCCATAAAGTACTGTATATACTCGATCCCGGAGCACAAATATCAATAGAATTTCCAAAATTTGAAAATCCGGATCTTGCATCAGAAGAAGTTGTTGAAGCAACATTTAAAACATATTTATAACTGGCAGGATAAAAAGGCGCGCTAGAGCTGCTGTTACCGGCTGCACAAACTACTAAAGAATTTTTGTTAATTGTTGCGTAAGTTATTATATCCTGTTCGAACTGGCCTCCGCCACCTCCGCCCCATGAACAATTAATTACAGAGCATCCTTTATCTGCTGCATATTTAATACCTTCGTAACCTGCGATGATAAGACCTGTTCCCCCTGCGCCTCTTGTATCGTTATCAGCCGAAGTCTTTACAGCTAATATTTTACATTTAAAACCCGGACCGGCTATTCCAACTCCGTTATTTGTAACCGCAGAAGCGTCACCTGAAACATGGGAACCGTGGTTATTATTAGAACCCATTATCATTGGATTGTTATCCGGTATAACATTATTATAATCAGCACCTGCAAGATCCCATCCTCTGTAATTGTCAATGTATCCGTCCGCATCATTATCGATACCGTCAATTGGATCAGCATAATTTATTTTTATATTTGCGGCAAGATCCGGATGATCCCAGTCGGTTCCGGAATCAACTATACCAATTACTACACTAGTATCTCCCTGCTGAATGTCCCAGCCGGCAGGCGCCTGGATTTTATTGATATAATATTGTGATCCTAAAGACGGATCATTTGGTGTAAAAGCAAATCGCTGAATATATTTAGGCTGCGCATATTCTACTTCTCCGGAATTATAAATCATATTAACTGCTTCTTCGATATTCTTTGAAGAGCTGTATTTAATAATGTAGATCAGCGACAAGTCCGAAAATTTTTCACCTGAATTTGAAAAATCCTGTGTAGGCTTTACAGCATCAGTAAACATTTTACTGATATTAGCATTTAAGTCTGATAATACTGCATTGATTGAAACATTATTGATTTCATTTATTCCTGCGACATTTCTGTTTCCTTCTTTGATTTTAATAATGATCGTATTCGGTAAATAATCAACTTCAGTCAGTCCTTCAGCAAGTTTGAAGTAACTGTTTCCTTTATTTGTTTTATCATCATTATTTTTGAACGAAGAAAAAATGGCTGATGCCACCAGCAATAAAATAAAGCAATTAACGATCTTGAATTTTTCTTTCATTAGGTTTGTAAGATTTATTAAATATGTTTTTAAATTAGTTTTGATTAAGTTCACTTTCTGAAAAGAAAAAATTAACTTCCAGCTTACCGTTCTCTTCTGAATCAGATCCGTGAACAGCGTTTTCCGATTTTGAATCCGCATATAATTTTCTTACTGTTCCTTCATCTGCTTCGGCAGGATCTGTAGCACCGATAAGAGTTCTGTAATCCTGAACAGCATTCTCTTTCTCAAGTGCAATTACGACTACCGGGCCTGATATCATAAAATCACAAAGTTCTTTATAAAAAGGTCTTTCTTTGTGAACTTCATAAAATCTACCCGCTACTGAATCTGAAAGACGGGTCATTTTCATTCCGAGTATTTTAAAACCGCTGTCGGAAAGTTTTTGAATTATGTTACCCTCTATATTTTTTTTTACTGCATCAGGTTTAATAATGCAAAGAGTCCTTTGGATCAATTTTGATATCCTTTCTTTAATTACGATTTATATATTTTATGAGGTGATTTTTAATATCCGACACTGCCTTTTGGTGGTTCCTGGGTTTCAACTGAAGTTTCCGCCGGTGCAGAGTAGTGATATATATTACACTTTTTGCTGTTGAATTTTTTAATAAGAATATCAGTAGTTGACGGACATGTGCCGTTGCTTCTGAGTCCTGTGACCGTACAGACCCTTGCCTCTTCAACACCGTCAGGCATGAGAAAATAAGCAACGGGAAAATCAAATTCATCATCTGAATATAAGAGCTGCATAAATTTTCCCCAGATAGGAGCTGCTGCTTTTCCGCCCTGCCCATATCCGCCTCCGAATTTTATCCGTGCGTCATCAAATCCAAGCCAGACACCGGCAGAAAATTGTGGTGTAAAGCCGACAAACCAAGCGTCGGTGTAATTCTGTGTTGTTCCTGTTTTACCTGCTGCAGGCCTGTGAAAATATTGACGTACACTGACAGCTGTACCGTGATCGATCACATCTTCCATCATGTCACTCATAATATATGCTGTTTCTTCACTAAGAACTTCTCTTGTTTCAGGATGAAATTCTTCAATTATATTTCCGTTACGGTCTTCAATTTTTAATATAGGAGATGGCTCAACCCATATTCCCTCATTTGCAAAAGTCCCGAATGCATTTGTCATTTCAAGCGGAGTTACTTCACCTGCCCCAAGTGCAAGCGATAAAACATTTGGTAACTCAGAGTTTATTCCCATACTATGGGCAAGATCAATAACTTTATCCATAGGAGCAAGGTCCATGGCCGTTCTTACAGCAATAACATTTACTGAGTTTGCAATACCATCTCTCATAGTCATTTTACCTCCTGTGCCGCCTCCTTTAGGAGACCAAACAGTACCGCCGACGTGTATACTTATAGGATCATTTGAGATCATAAACCCCGGTGAATATCCGTTGTTTATGGCAGTGGCATAAACAAAAGGCTTAAAGGATGATCCGGGCTGTCTCTTGATTTGAGTAACGTGATTCAAACCGTATTTGAATGTTGTGTTTGGATTTGCACCAACCATAGCCTTGATCTCGCCGGTTTTAGGATTAATAACTACAAAACCTACCTGTACTGTTGAAGTGAGAGTTCGAACAGAATCAATAAATGATTTGTCATTTATCATTCTGTCATATAGATTTTTTCTGTCTTGTTCTGATTTTGTAGTTTTGTAAATTTCAGATTGTTTTATGTTTTTCTCAATCGCATCATTCAGGATGTCTTTATTTGAATTCCAGTTCCAGTATGAGTTAAACGATTTTTGAAATGGGCCAAGTAAAGTTTTGACAGCGGTCACGGCGTGTTTTTGAAACCTTGAATCCAGTGAAGTGTAAACTTTTAATCCGTCTCTGTAAAGATCATAACCATATTTCTCGGCTTTTTTTTCCAATAGCTGTCTTATATATTCTGTGAATTGCGGAGCCGGAGAATTAAAATTCGCATAATCTTTTTTTAAATTTACTTTAAGCGGGTCATTTATAACTACATCGTATGTTTCTTTTTTTATGAATTCCTCTTCATACATTCCATAAAGCACAAGATTTCTTCTCTTCAATGAAGCTTCCGGATTATCGACGGGATCATAATTTGCAGGGGATTTCAAAACACCAACAAGCAAAGCACACTCATCAAGCGTAAGACCTTTGGCATTTTTATCAAAATATGTCTGAGCCGCAGCTTCAATACCGTAAGCTCCTTTTCCAAAATAAACTGTGTTTAAATAATATGCAAGAATTTCCTCTTTGGTATAAGTTCTTTCAATCTGAACTGCAGTCATAGCTTCACGAAGTTTTCTGTTCAGAGAAATTTCATTACCAATATCTTTATATAAATTACGGGCAAGCTGTTGAGTGATGGTAGAAGCACCTTCTTTGGTAAGGCTTCCGCTAACAACGTTCTTAAAAATAGCTTTAAAGATTCTGTCTATATCTACTCCCCAATGATCATGAAATTTTCTGTCTTCAGTGGCTATCAATGCGCTGATCATATCTTTGGGAATATTATCGAGCGTAACTTTTGTACGGTTTTTAAGGAAAAATTTATCAATTAATTCTCCATCCGAAGAATAAATTTTTGTGGCCTCTTCGAGTTTAGGATTTTCTAGTTCAGCAAGGGAGGGTAGGCTTTGTGAAAGGTAAGTCAGATATACGATTACTATAAGAATTACAACTGCAAATATTGATAAAATGGTTTTAAACAAGTTGTTTGCAGTATTTCTATTTTTTAATTTTTTGTGTCTGTAATTTTTATCTGAAAAATATCTGTTTAATTCTTCGTCGCTATTTTTATTGTTTTTATCCAAATTAAATTTCTAATCAAAATGTTTATTTCTTTTTTAAATCGTAGAATGTCAAAAGATCAAATTTATTATTTTTATATTTCCCGTAAGTAAAATAATTGATCCAGTCACCCAGGTTTATATAGTATCCTTTTTTGTATTCTTCCATCTGCGGGTTATGACGGTGCCCCATAATTATGTAATCAAAACCTTCATCTATTTTCCGTATAGCAAAATCCTTTATACCGTCTCTTTCAGAATAGTCTTTATCATTTGTATGATCCCTGGAAGTAGCGGATGTTGCCTTAGCGATCTTTATACCAATATCAGGATGAATTATCGAATATAATTTTTGGCTCAAATTGCTTCTTAAAACCTTTTTTAATATTCTGTATCCCAGGTCATTGTACGCAAATCCATCACCGTGATGTATATAAAATTTTTTTCCTTCAATTTCTCTTTCAATGTGAGTATGGCAAATTTCAATTCCGAATTCTTCTCTGAAATAATCTCCTTTCCAGAAATCATGGTTGCCGGCAATGTAATTTATTTTGACACCACTGATTACAATATCCGAAATCTTTGTAAGCAGCCTGTAATAACCGCGGGGGACAACTTGTTTATATTCTATCCAGCAATCAAATAGATCTCCTACTATGAAGATCTCTTTGGCATCATCTTGTGCCTTATTCAAAAACTCAATAAGCTTGCTTTCTTTTAACTTTTCCTTTTCACTATTCTCAAGTCCTAGATGTACATCCGAAAAAAAATAGTACGCATCTCTCATTAAGATAAAGCTTATTTTACTTTAACCTTAGCTGTAAAGTTTTTGGTGGTAATTTTACAGACACCATCTTTAGTGGAACAATATCCGAATTTAACACTTCCCGAAACCGCAATAGTAGTACCACTGGGTGTTCCGGCCGGCACTGTGAAATTATATTTCACTTTTGAATTACTAATGTAGTCACCATCACCACCGGTATAATCCTGCAATCCTCCGGCTTCAACATCGGATGAATTAAGGCTTATAACTACTTCCGGCTCTTTTGGAATTTTTACCTTAGATCCTGTTTTAAAATTAATTGTTAAAAAACCGGATTCACCAGAATTATATGATTTTTTATTTGTCGAAACTGATATTCCCGGCGCACTCTGTGCCATCACGTTTCCTAAACTCAGGAAAATAGTTAATATTGATACAGCCAGGATAACCGGCAAGAATTTTATTTTATTCAATTTTTTCCTCCAACTGCATTGTACAGTTTGTGATTTTTATTTTTAAAATATACTAATTTTGATTTTTTATACAAAGACAAATGCACTTTTTTAAACTGATTCAACAACATTCAACAGCATTGTTAAGATATTGAATGTTTAATATCTATTGATAATAAATTTTCCCGGATCACCATTCATCAAGCTATTATCAGATTCGATATGAGCGTATGCATTATGATTATGTATACTCTCAAAATTTTCAGCTTCTACACTATACCAGGTAATACTTTTATTTTCCTTAAGGCGAATTACAACATTTCTTACAAGATCTTCTACGAAAACCGGATTTTCATAGGCTCTTTCGGTGACAAATTTTTCGTCCTCTCTTTTTAATAGTGAATATAATTCACAGCTTGCGCTTTCTTCAACTGCACTTATCAGATCTTCGATCCATACAGTATCATGAAATCTTACAGACACAGTTACTTCACCTCTTTGGTTATGAGCTCCGTATTTTGAAATATTCTTTGAACATGGACATAAAGTGGTTACAGGTACGTTAACTGTCAGTATAAAATCCTTCTTGTCTTTATTTCGCACTGCGTGAAACTTCACTCCATAATCCATCAAAGAAGCCTTTCCGGTGACCGGAGCATTCTTTTCTTTAAAGTATGGAAATTTAACTTCAATATGGGAAGCTGAAGCGTTAAGCTTTTTTTGCATTTCAATCAGAATAGTATCAATAGAATCAATATGAATTTCCCTGTTCTTACATTGAAGAATTTCTATAAACCTGCTCATATGTGTACCTTTAAACTCCTTTGGAAGGTCAACTGTCATCTCAATAGTTGCTATAGTATGCTGTATCTCATTTT
>JBDSYA010000168.1:0-4530 GCA_039925865.1 Ignavibacteria bacterium | reverse complement strand
GATTAGTTCATTAAAACCTAACTTCAGGATTTTTTCAAATGAAAGAGACGGAAGTGATATTTTTAGCACATTTCAAAATCTTGAAAAAGGTTTGACTTCAATTTCAATACACAAACAGTTTGCACATTCCGAATTGCTTTTCAGTAAATACATAAGCCCTCCCAAACTATTGCCCTTAGCAGGTTTGCAAGATTTAAAAAAAATTAATTGCCATGTGTCAGGGCTCGAAGTCAGACCTGTTTACCGAAATGTTTTAACAAATAAATTATACCCTCAAACTTTAGCATCATTATCGGGACAATTGTTACATGTACTTAACCGTGCCTTTTTTGAATTTTCAAAAAAACTTACCTCCCACGAAGCAAAACATTTTTATGCGCTTGGAAAAAATTCATTTGTAAAAACGGTTGGGACAGTTGACAAAAAACTGGCAGATCTTTGTGATAAATATGATTTTATTATTCAGATCAGTCCGATAAATGAAGCTGAAGCCAGAGTTGATTTTCAGCGATGTAAATACAAGAAGATCCCTGTTTTTTATTACAAACCACTTAGCTTTAATCCTACAGATTTTAAGAAAACATTATGGAATATTCCAATCGATGAGATTGAAGATCCGGCAATCAAAAATTTATTCAGTGGTAAAAGAGATGAAATTGATCTTCAGATCTCAATGATGGTTAATATTGACAGCCCGGGGTTTCATTACGGAAGTCTTCAGCTTTATGGAAATGTTAATAAAAGTCTTAGCAATCTCGCTGATGAAATTTTTACAAATTTTCCCGGGAAAAAAAACACAAGGCAAAGGAAAAAACTGGATGCCTTACATTTTTATAAATACGTTATTAAAGAATTTGAATATTACAGAGCTCTCTATCCGTTATTTAAACCAACTGTGGAAATAAATAACGATATGTATTCCGGACTGATGGTAAGTAAGGATAAATTATTTATAGGCAAAGAATTTATTGTTCATGAAAACAGAATCGAAGCATTGATACAGCACGAAATCGGCACACATCTTTTAACATATTTTAATGGACTCGCACAACCGTTCCGACAGCTGCATACAGGGCTTTCAGGATATGAAGAGCTGCAGGAAGGATTAGCTGTTCTTTCAGAATATCTCACAGGGGGTCTCAATATTTCGAGATTAAGGCTGCTTGCTGCAAGAGTCAAAGCTGCGGAGTATATGATTGATGGTGCTGATTTTGTTGAATCATTTCATAATCTTATTAGGAATTACGGCTTCTCAGAATTTGTCGCTTTTACTATTGCGATGAGAATTTACAGAGGAGGCGGATTGACAAAAGACATTATATATCTGAGAGGATTTATGGAAATTCTGAAGTACATAGAAAAAGGTGAAGATATAGAACCTCTATATGCGGGCAAAATTTCTCTTTCACATGTTTCAATAATGAAAGAACTTGAGTTCAGACGAATTCTTAAACCCGTTCCTCTTCTCCCAAGATATCTTAAGAACGAAGAATCAGTAAGCCGATTGGAAAATCTGCGAAACGGCTTTTCAATGAATAATTATTTTAAGAAACTAAAACAAGAATCTGAAGTATGAAAATTGGTTTAATTGTAAATGATGTAAGTACGGAGTTAACCGGCTATACTACGACCAGGCTTGCAATAATTGCAAACAGTATGGGTCATAATGTTTCTGTAATGGGGTGCGGTGACCTTTCGTATCATCCTGATGGAAAAATTTATGGTTTAGCAAAAACTGTCAAAAAGAATGCCACTGCAGCCTCCTACATAAAAGATCTTCAAAGTAATTCTACTAATAAAGTATTACTTGATGAATTTGATGTTGTGCTGTTGCGAAATGACCCGGCAGCAGACATTCAACGTCCTTGGGCTCAGCAAACAGGTGTTACATTTGGAAAATTGTTGGTAAGCTGCGGAGTTATAGTTTTAAACGATCCGGACGGTTTGGCAAAAGCAGTTAACAAAATGTATTTCCAGTCTTACCCGGAAAAAGTCAGACCTCAAACTTTAATTTCACGGGATCAGGAGGAAATTAAAAATTTTGCAAAGGAGCATGGCGGTAAAATAGTAATGAAACCTTTACAGGGTTCAGGAGGGCAAAGTGTTTTTTTAGTACATCAAAAGGAAAATGCAAATCTCAATCAGATGATAGAAGCGATTTCGAGGGATGGTTATGTGATTGCTCAGGAGTATCTTCCTAAAGCTGCCATTGGTGATACCCGTCTTTTTCTGATGAACGGGAAACCAATGATGTATAAAGGCAAGTATGCTGCTTTCATGAGACTTAGAAATGAAGGGGATGTCCGTAGTAATATTCACGCAGGTGGAAAAATGGTTCAGGCAAAGATAACAGATGAAATGCTGGAAGTTGCTGAAATAGTAAGGCCTAAACTGGTTCGTGACGGTATGTTTTTAGTAGGGCTGGATATTGTAGGAGATAAGCTGATGGAGATTAATGTTTTCAGTCCGGGCGGATTGGGAAGTGCGCAGAAGTTTGAAGGTGTGAACTTTACACAATGCGTGATATATGCAATTGAGGAGAAAGTCCGTTATATGAAATACTACAATAAAAAATTTGATAACCTGCAAATTGCAGTTCTGTAAATAGAAATCGAAATCTATTTACCAATGGTAACCCAATGCATTTGTTATCAGTATGGAGTCAGTTGAAACATCTGAAATTAACTTCGCATTTTTTTTGAAGTTAAAATTGGAAATTTACAAAATTAAATGAGTAAAATTGAAATCAAAAAACAGGACTCGTCTGGAAAGGTAATTCCTGTCAAAGGCAAAGTCATGAATTCAAAATTAACAAAAAAATCTCTTTCATTTAATGTTTCAGAAACCATCGGAGATGTAAGCGCTTTGTTTTATTCGCCCGGCAAAGCAGAATGTTTAATGGTGTTTGCGCACGGAGCAGGAACGGGAATGCTTAATAAATCAATGGAACAGTTTGCCCTTGGTTTAGCAGAACAAGGTATTGCAACATTAAGATTTAATTTTCCTTACATGGAAAATGGAAAAAAGATGCCTGATAAAAAACCTGTTTGCTGCGAAACAATCCGTGCGGCTGTTGAAGAAGCATCAAAGCTTTGTCCAAAGCTCCCGATATTTGCAGGCGGAAAATCTTTCGGAGGCAGAATGACTTCAACTGCAGCGTCAGAAGGAATGCTGCCAAACGTAAAAGGAATTATTTTTTTCGGATTTCCATTACACGCTCCCGGCAAACCTTCAAATGAAAGAGCAGCGCATCTTTATGAAGTAATTATTCCAATGTTGTTTCTTCAGGGAACAAGGGATTCGCTGGCTGCGCTTGACCTTTTAAAACCGGTTATAAAAAAGATCGGGAAAAATGCTGAACTTTTTATCATTGACGGAGCAGATCATTCTTTCCACGTTCCTAAAGGAAATAAATTGAATGACGGTGATGTGATTGAATTGATTTGTAAGGAAGTGAGGAGATGGATGAATCATTTGATGATCAATTGACAGATGAAGTTCATCAACAAATTTTTTTTAATTAACTATATGAGAAGAATTCGTTCTGTCCTGTAAAAACAATCACCCCGTAAGTTTCCTGATACTCTCGATTAGTTTTTCTGCAACAGCACCGTCTTCAGGCGGAACCATTTCTTTGTACTCAGAAAGTATTTTTAATGCGGATTCAAAATTTCTTGTCATTGCATAAACAAGTCCAAGATTGAAATGTATATCCGGGAAATTAGGATTTAGTTCATTTGCAAATTCATAATGAGTCTTGGCCAGAGGGAGATTGCCAAGCTCTGAATAAAGATTTGCGAGATTAAAATGAGATTCAAAATGCCGTGGTTCTCTTGCAAGAGACCTGGTAAATGAATCTATTGCTTTAACTGTATTGCCGGTTTCGTATTGAAGTATGCCAAGATTGCAATATGCATCTGCTGTACAGTCATTTAAGTCAACGGCATTTCTGTAAGCCTCCATTGCTTTTGCATCACCTTTCTCATCGAGTATTAACGCCCGTTCAAATGGAGTTAAGCTGGAAGGCAGAACAAAAATATTAGACTCAGAGGATTTCTGTGAAAACAGATCCAGCTGATTGGCCCGCTTGTGATGACTTTTCTGACTCTTGCCAACTCTCTTAAGACCGGAGTGCGGTTTTGGAATCGTAAATTCTAATATGTTTGCCAATTTGTAATTATAGATTATAAATTATAAATTTCAAATGATTAACTTAAATGTCTTTCAATGACATTTATAATTTACCATTTAACATTTAAAATTAAATCAAACCGCTTTCTTTTTTTTCTTTACCGGTTTTACTTGAACTTCTTCTTCTACAGGTCCGGTAGCTTTCTTCATAGGTTTCTTCTGCTTACTTGCATTTTCAATGCTTTGCTTAAGTGCTGTCATTATATCTACCACCGGCTTTTCTTCTTCCTCAACTGATATAACCTGCTTGCCGGCAATTTTTGCATTAATCAATTCTTTAACAGCATCAGTATAAGTATCCTGAAGTTTTATTTCCGAAAAAGGTTTTGCCATTGAATC
>JBDSYA010000167.1:0-3573 GCA_039925865.1 Ignavibacteria bacterium | reverse complement strand
TACTCGCCGCCTTTGTATTTTAAATTATCTCCGTAAGCTTTAGTTTTTGAAGTTGTGAAGTCATAGCTTATCGGATACCCTGAAGTGAACCGCTGAACAGTTTTAGCCCATGTCTCTATAGAATTTCTATGCTTTACAACTATGTAATAATAAATTCCGGCAGAAGTATTAAAGAAATTTGCAATTCCAAACCCCTGTGAATTCAGCTTTATCCTGTCTGTTTCTAAAATTGAATATGGAGTAATCGATCCTCTTATGATTACGTCAACAGTATCGCCTACCATTGTGGAACCATTCCATAGACCTTCGATCTTTGCATTGAGTTCAAGAGATTCTATTCCATTTCCAAACGGGTTATTTTTTGTTGTGTCAATTAATTTATAGATCATAGTATCTCTCAGAGTTGCGCTTCCCCCTATACTGGCAATAACTTTGAATTCACGGACTCTGAATATATTATCAAAGGCTCCAATAGTTAGTATGGAATCATTAGTAAGTGTAACGCTTGCCGGGGCATTTACAAGATCATACTGCATATTAGTCCGGATCGGTCTGACACGAAGAGTGTCTTTCTGAACAAATATCGATTTTCTAAAACATTGAGCCGCTTCAGGCCAGATCCTTGGACGATTACTTGTCAGCAGCTGTACATTAAAATATGTTCTTCCCTGTTCAACTCCGTTAAAAAGTATCCGCGCGTACCAGTTACCGGTTTCCGCAACTCCTACATCAAAATTTGGTGTCCAGTATGTCCAGCCGTATTGTACCTGAGATACATTATTAAATTGAGTGCTGTTAAACAAAGTACCGTTTGGTTTTCTAATTTCAATTTTGATTGGATCGAGAGAATATGTTGCCTGATACTGCATCCAGATACCTATTTCAGGTTCATAGCCGCTTACTGTTACCGGAGCAATAATTCTTTCTTTTAATCTTCTGGATGTGGTACTGTCATCAGGATCGCCCTGAACATTTGATGCTGTATAAACCCCCATGTCAGCAAGCTTAAACTCACGGCCGGCTACATATCCGTACTGACTTTGCCACATAGTCGGCAATGTATTAAATGTTCCATGCCATGGATCTCTTTTATTCCAGACTCCGTTTTGAAAATAACCCGGTTCAAAATGAAGATGCGCGTCGGTTGAATTGCCGGAGCTGCCAACATATCCAATGTTTTGACCCTGGATCAAATATTCACCGACTCTGACCGTTACTGATTTTCTCATGAGATGATAATAGTAAGCATAACTTCCGTCCTGATGGCGTATCAGTACATAGTTCGCAGGAGAATTATCCCATCCGGTATTTCTGTCCCAATTGTTAAAAGCAATTTCTATTACTGTTCCGGCTTCTGCAGCTTTTACTGCAACAAACCTGTCCATGTGTCTGAAATCATGAAGGCATATATCAGTCCCGCGATGACCGTTATACGACCAGGTATATCCCATATAATCTTTAATTGTGCTTCCGGACTGATCGTCAACATAATTTACCAGTACAAACTCGTCATCTAATTCATTTTCAAATGGCCAGATAAAAGATGCTGCACTGAAATCATAAGCCATTGGTGCATTTTCATGGATCAGTGGATTAAACTTTACTTCAGGCATACAATGTTTATCCTGAGCTTCCTGATTGTAAGTAAAAACATCATCTCCAACTTTTTTGACCTGGCTGTGGACCGCCGATAAAAGTATGATGTTTAAAAAAATTAATAGTGTTTTCATTTTATTTATTTAAGTTTATAAAATATTTTTTTCGAGGACTATTTTTTTTTATGTCACTAAAATTCCTGGCATTTGATCTTAAAAAATAAATTCCGAAATAAAGATGAGTTGCGTTTCATTGAATTCTCCATTTTTATAATCTTTACAAAGCTATCTAACTCACGGCAGCATTGCAAAGATTTTTTTTCAGAAAAATCACTTAATTCTGAGCATACTTTTATTTTATATTTGAAAAATTCGCTATTTTCTGTCAATCAGTAAATTATTTATCAGATTAAAAATCATTGGAAGAGTAATTAATTTTTTATTCTCTTTAAAACATATTAAACAGACTTAATAACTTCATGTTTTTAAGTTGATAGAGTTGATATCGTTAAGTAAATTGCAAACAATAAATCAGAGAGTTGTTCCCGAGGTTCTCGGGATTGAAGGAGTCACCTGAGAATCCATGAAGAAAGTGATATAAAGTTTATTAGAGAGTTGTCCGAGTGGTTGAAGGAGCACGCCTGGAAAGTGTGTAAGGTCACAAGCCTTCGCGGGTTCGAATCCCGCACTCTCTGCTGAATCAATTCAAATTACGTGAAGTGAAAGTAGGCCAGCTACAGCTTGTATCCTGTCATAGAATGCCGGGCAGATCGTTTTTCTATAAAGGAAAACAGTTTCCTTTTTGTGCAAGATGTACCGGTATGTATATTGGGTACATTTCATTTCCGTTTTTTACATTCAATGTCTTTCAAATTGATCTGATACCAACACTGATTCTTATCCTTCCAACCTTTTTGGATGGATTGACGCAGGCATATTTCAACAGGGAAAGTAATAATTTTCTTAGGGTATCTACGGGTTTTATTTCAGGCATCGGACAAATGTCTTTAGTTTCAATTATAGGTAAATCGATTGGCTATTTTATCATAAACCACTTTTTATAAACCTAAACTCAAAACTATGGATCAAAATCAACCTCCTGTTATTCAGCAGCCCGATAACACACCGGACAAACTAAGCACTCCACTGACAATTCTATCTTTTTGTATTCCTCTGGCAGGCGCAATAATTTATTTTATGAAAAAAGATAAAGAGCCTGCATCGGCAAAGACTGCGTGCACAGCTGCTCTTATTGGATTTGTTATTGGAATTGTAATAAATATAGTTGTTGCTATAGTAAGCCGGTAATACGAAAGATTCAAATAATTTATTCTCTTTATTTTCAGGAGAGGTGGCAGAGTGGTCGAATGCGGCGGTCTCGCCACGAAGTGGTCCCTTCGGGAAAAACCGCTATCAAATTTTTTAAATTATTGGAGAGGTGGCAGAGTGGTCGAATGCGGCGGTCTCGCCACGAAGTGGTCCCTTCGGGAAAAACCGCTATCAAATTTTTTAAATTATTGGGAGAGGTGGCAGAGTGGTCGAATGCGGCGGTCTCGAAAACCGTTATAGGGGCAACTCTATCGAGGGTTCGAATCCCTCCTTCTCCGCAAAATGTTTTACGCATACATATTAAGAAGCAAAAAAGATTCAAATCATTATTACTGTAGTACGGAAGATCTGAACTACAGAATCAAAAGACAAAATGCAGGGAAAATAAAATCCAATAAGAAATAATTTAGTATATGAATTGATTACGGCAAATGATCGGATTCTGTAAGAACTTGACTTCTTAAAGTACACAAGACATAGATAAGTTTGGTTTCAAAACATTTTCCCAACACCATCTTTAAGGATATTATTAAAACTAGATTTTGCAATAGATATTGCTGACAGGCAGGAAGTCCGCACAGACTGTGACTTCCAAACAAAATAAAAGTTGCTTTTTAATATAAGCTATGTTATTTTTGTGTTAGTAATA
>JBDSYA010000166.1:0-6088 GCA_039925865.1 Ignavibacteria bacterium | reverse complement strand
AAAAAACTTATTAGAATGTTAATTCCCAGATTTATCAAACCTTCCCTCATTTGAAATTTCGGTATTCCCATATTAGGAATTATAGAATTTCCGGGTGCGGAGATGATCATGTTAATTAACTGACCTGTTATTAATATTCTCAGTATATAAGATGATAATTCATAACCTGCACCAAGCCATGTCGTAATTATCAGATCCGAAAAAACGAATATGAAAATGAAAACGGGAAATGAAACAAGCACCAGGTATTTTGTTGTATCGAGGAATAATTCATTTAACTTTTCCTGATCATCTTTAGCATTTAATTCAGAAGCTACGGGAGCTATCTGAGATATCAACTGGTATGGAATCAGTCTGCCGGTCCGTGAGATCCTGTTTGCTATGTTGAAATAAGTGACGTTATTTAAAACAGAAAAATACGCCAGCAGAAACTCGTCAAATTTTTCAGAAGCATATGATGATAATTTAGAGACCTGCATTTGCGCACCAAACTTTGACATTTCTTTCAATGGCTCTTTTGCTAAATGTCTTAAACTTATTTTTAATTCAGGAATTGATGATGTGGCATACAATATATTAATTATTGCTCCTATTGATATCGTAAATAACTGAGACCACATGATGCCGGGTAAACCGTACCCTGAAGTTAAAACAAAGATTATAAGAATTGCATTTGCAAAATTTATAATAATCCCTGCAACACTTATTATATACATTTTTTGAAGTGCTATTAAAGTAGAAACATAAATTGCAGATACACTGGACACAAAGAATATTAATAAACCGATATAAAAAACGTTTAGCGATGTGTCAAAAAGCTCTGAAGGAATTTTCAGCAGTGAAAGAATGGGTTTAGAAAAAACATATCCGGCTGTTACAATCAATCCCGAAAATAAAATGTAAAATAATAAACCGGTGTTGAAGTATTTATTTAAATTTAAAAAATCTTTCCTGACATGATATCTTGAAATAAAAATTACAAAAGAAGAAGAGATACTTAAATCAAATAAACCAAATATTCCTACAAAGCCCAGTGTCAGTGCATATATTGCATACTGAACTTCACCTATTTTTGAGATTATAAACGGAGTTAATACAAGGGGGAATAAAAAGCCGAAGAGCTGAAAGATGCTATAATAAAAAGTATTTTTTATTATTTTATCCGCTAAAGACATAACTTACATCATGATGGTTAACAACTCAAACCTTATAAACTAAGATAAATTGTGATGCAGGCCGGTTCCGGAACCCGCAAAAACTAAGCAATATTTTTAAATTTTCAAGTGGGGACTTTTAGTAAATTTTACGGAAAAGATTTGACAGTTCAATGGCTTCAGACAAATTATTTTGCTTAAACAAAAATTCTAACTGTTTGTCATATTGTGATATTTTAAATTCGCATTATAAAACATCATCTGGATTTTATACCGTAAATTTTCAATTTCACGTAAATAACTTTGCTGTTGATTACCGCGGGTATTTTTATATTGATTTTTCCGCAAAGCCAGAGTTGTTGCAGTTTTGACATAATCCTTCTGATCGACTCCCACCGGACACCAGCCGTGACGGAATCTCCGTGATACATAAGGAATATGAGAAAGATGATCCGCCGGTATAAGGCCGAGATTTGCTTCATCACTAAGTTCTTTTAAAATTGTTTTGCCTTCAAAATAAAGAGAGATCTGAAAAATTGCAAATGTCACAAACATATAAAGTATAAGAAATAAAAATCCGTAAATAGTTGTATCCTCAAAGCTTACTGAAAGATTCCAGCTGAAGTGTAAAAAAACTGCAAGGAAAAATCCGGTTGGGATAAGTATTACTTTATAAATAAAAGGTTTGAACTTTGCATATCCGATGAAGGCGCCGAATGTTGCTGTGGAAAGACAATGCATAACTGCTGAAAAAATCGTTCTGATAATAACTAGCACCAGCCAGGATGCGGGTGTTGTACCATACGAAAGAAAGTACATAAAATTTTCAGTCATGCCGAAACCCAGGCCTATAGCACCTCCAAGTACAGCTCCGTCAACCCCTCCGTCAAATCTTTTACTCAAAGACATTAGAAGAAGAAAAACTCCCTTTGTGCTTTCTTCTACAAGCGGTGCGGTGATAACTGCTCCGGATAAATTCATCAGTTCTCCTGTATTATCCTCAACTACTGCCCTTATAACTTCATTCAAAGGGATCTGAAAAATTATACTGCCGATAATTCCAAGAAATATTGCTCCCGTTGCTCCCCAGAAAAAATTAAGAAGAAGCAGCCAGAAAGGCTCGCGCTCATATCTGTCAAGTATCCAGATGATTATAAGATAGGTGAACATGGGTACTACTGCCGCAATTAATGATGCAAATGCTAAAAACAATTTTTGTAAAATTAATTTTCTAAAATCTATTGTTTCTTTATTCCAGCACTATAAGTAATTCATTTTTTTCAACTGAACGGAGTGCTTCAACAGTAACTTTTTTTATTATGCAGTCTCTTGCTGCCTTGATCTCGTTTTCCATTTTCATTGCTTCAAGGACCAGAAGCACTTCACCTTTTTCAACCTTCTGCCCATCCTTTACATTTAGTTTTGCAATGATCCCGGGCATAGGTGAGTGTATTTCTTTTTTTGTTTTTCCTTCAGATCTGCCATTTGACATTTTCGCGGCAAGAACCTCAAGTTCGCTCATACAAATTATATTATAGATCTCTGAAGAAAGATTTACTTCAGTATAGTTTTCTTCATTATCATCTAATGTCAGAAAATAATTTTTATCACTGATCCGCAAAATTAGAACGTTATCAGTAATAAAGTTGAATTCGTAATAAAAATTTTTTCCGTTTATGATAGCTTCCGTATCGCTTAATATCTCTGTTTCAACTTTACCGGTTACATCACTAAAGTTAGAAAAATATTTATTCATCTGTAAGAATCGAATTTTTTATTTGACCATGCATTTCTCACATCACTGACATTAGTTTTCATTGGCATAAGTTTGGGAGATTTGTTTCTTTTGTATAATACTGCTGCAAGAATAACCGCATGCAGATCATCTCCGGTTAATTCCGGTTTTGTTATCCTGTTTAAAAATTCTTTTTCAACAAACTGAGTGTGATAACTTGCCTCAATGAATTCACGGCTTTCCATAAGTTTTAACAGAAAAGGAATATTTGTTTTAATGCCTGTGATCTTATAGTTTTTCAAAGCACTTTTCATTTTATGAATTGCGATTTCGCGGGTTGCACCGAAGGAAATTAATTTTGAGATCATAGGATCATAATATACAGAAACCTCATTCCCCTGTTCAATGCCCGTATCTTCCCTCATTCCGCCCGACAATACATTTTTCATATATGTAATTTTTCCGGTCGAAGGCATAAAATTATTATCCGTATCTTCAGCACATATTCTGCATTCAATTGAATGACCGTTAAACTCAACATCTTCCTGTTTAAAAGACAGCTTCTCACCCGAGGCGATCTTTAACTGTTCTTTTACAAGATCAAGCCCGGTTCTCATTTCAGTTATAGGATGCTCAACCTGAAGGCGGGTATTTACTTCAAGAAAATAAAAATTATTTTCATTGTCAACAATGAATTCAACCGTTCCCGCATTAGAATAACCGGCAGATCTGACAATTCTTTTGGCGCATTCACCCATTTCATTTCTTAACTTTTCATCTATTATTAAGGATGGAGTTTCTTCTATAATTTTTTGATGACGCCTTTGCATTGAACATTCTCTTTCACCCAAATGTACGACATTACCATATTCATCTGCCAGGATCTGAATTTCCACATGCCTCGGGGAGACGATATATTTTTCAATGAAAACACTGTCATCGCCAAAGGAAGACCCTGCCTCACTCTGCGCCATACGTAACGAACTTTCAATATCCGATTCCTGTGTTACTATTCTCATTCCTTTCCCGCCGCCGCCGGCCGATGCTTTTATCAATATAGGGTAACCGATCTGACGGGCAACTTTTTTTATCTCTGAAATATCTGTTAATGCATTCAAAGTACCGGGAACAACAGGAACATCACTCTTTATAGCAAGCTGCTTAGCATCTGTTTTGCTGCCAAGAAGATCTATTGCTTTGTATCCTGGTCCGATATATTTTATCCCATTCTCTACGCACATCTTTGCAAAAAATCCTCTTTCTGATAAAAAACCATATCCCGGATGTATCGCCTCGGCTCCGGATCTTTTTGCAACTTCAATAATTTTTTCTGCATTCAGATAGCTCTTTGATGAAACCGATTCACCGATGTAATATGCTTCATCTGCCAGCTTTGTGAATAATGAATATTTATCAAAGTCAGAATACACGGCGACTGTACTTATGCCCATTTGATTTGCAGTTGTTATTATTCTCACTGCTATCTCACCACGGTTTGCTATTAAGATTTTTTTGAACAAAAGTTTTATTTATATGAAGTCGTCAATTTAGTAATTGTTATTTTAGATAAAAAGGAAGTTATTATCTACGTTTACAAAATAGCAAATTACACAATCAGCTCTCTTTCCAAACTGTTTGGGAATGCAATTGAACGGGCTTTGGTCATTGATATTTGCGTAAGTTATCAATTCCAAAAATGTATTACAATTAAAACTTAATAATTTTATATTTGACGATTAAAATTTTTGAATGATTGAATTATCGGATGTAAATTTTGACTGCAGGTTTTTTAAAGGTCATATTCCCTGCACGCCAAACAAACTTCACGGTGTGATGTGTGATGACTGTAAATATTATGATAAGACAGAAGAAAAAATACTCATCATTAAGCTTGGCGCTGCCGGTGATGTGATCCGAACAACCCCTCTTATATTTCCACTGAAAAAAAACTTCCCTAATTCAAAAATTTACTGGCTTACTTATTCAACTGAGCTTGTACCTGTAAATACTCATCCTAAAGCAGATGAAGTTTTAAAATATAACCAGCAAAATGTATCTTATCTGCAGTCTGTAAAGTTTGATGTTGTAATAAATCTGGATAAAGATCCCGAAGCGATCAGTCTTACTGACAGGATCGATGCAAAAACAAAATTAGGCTATACGATCAAAGATGGGGTCTGTTTTCCAATTAATAAAGCTGCAGAACATAAATTTTTAACCGGGATCTTCGACAGTGTTTCAAAGGCAAACACTAAAAATTATATGCAGGAGATCTTTGAGATATGCGGATATGAGTTTGAGGAAGAAAAATATTTGATAGATATTGACAAAAACTATGACAGGGAATGGCCACTTGATCCGGATAAGAAAGTAATCGGTCTGAATACAGGCTGTGGTGAACGATGGACTTCGAGATTATGGAAAGATCAATACTGGATCGAGCTCATTAAAAAATTAAAAGGAGCAGGGTTTGAAGTTATTCTGCTTGGCGGTCCGGGTGAGGATGCAAAAAATAATCTTTTGAATGAAGTTACCGGCGCAAAATATTTTGGTGTGTATGACCTCAGAACTTTCATAAATCTGGTAAACAAATGTGATCTGATCGTTTCACAGGTGACCATGACAATGCATATTGCAATTGCAGCTGGAAAAAAACTGGTTTTAATGAATAACATTTTTAACCCCAATGAATTTGATCTTTACCATAACGGTGTAATTGTACAGCCGGGAAAAGAATGCATGTGTTATTTTCAGCCAAAGTGCATTAATCCGGATTACAAATGCATGGATCACATGATGCCTGAAGATATTTTCACGGCGTGCATAAAACAGTTCTCATTATCAGAAGTACAATGAAGATCGTAATAGTCGGAACAGCTTATCCGATGCGCGGTGGCATTGCACAGTTTAACGCTCTTTTATATAAATACCTGTCGGCGACCAACGAAGTTATAATGTATTCTTTTAAGACACAATATCCTGAATTTCTGTTTCCCGGAAAGACACAGTACGAGCAGGGTGAACCGTCCTTTAAGATCCCTGATAATAAAAATATTATAGCAGTAAATTCCATCAATCCTTTTAACTGGATAACTACCGGTTTAAAAATTGGAAAAGAAAAACCTGATCTTATAATTTTTAAATACTGGCTTCCTTTCTTTGGCCCGTGTTTTACTATTATTTCTTTTGTTGCAAAATT
>JBDSYA010000165.1:0-3795 GCA_039925865.1 Ignavibacteria bacterium | reverse complement strand
TAAAATATCTGAGCGCACTTTTGAAGTTGTCAGAATCCGGATCAAAGAGTGATGTTATACTTCTCAGGAAAGAACTCGAAAACGAAAAGAAATTCGTTTCAAACAAAAACTGGTTCTTCGAAAAGATAAGGGCATATAATATTTGAACTCTAAAGCACTAAGACAAAGTAACTATGCCGTCCTTCGCTGCGTTTCCATAGCTTACCATAGAAAGAAATAAATTGAAATGTTATTCAAATAAAAGTAAATTAGAGAAACATAAATTAAATTTTTCAATGCATTAATATGATACAAATAAAAAATGAAAACGTAATTATTCCATTGACCTTGTGGAATGAATTAAAACGAGATAATTATTTTGCTGAAATAATTGAAGTTATTGAAGACAGCAATGAATTTGAAAAGGCAAAAAAAGAAACTTCACGTTACATTAATTTCAAGAGTTATGATAGAAAAAGAAGAGCAAAAATGAAAAATGTATAAGTTATTTCTATCGGACAAAGCACATAAAGAAGTAAGGAAGATCAATGACAAAGATTATTTAAGAATTAGTAACAAGATTTTGATACTTGAAAATGAACCGCGACCGGTAGGAAGTATAAAATTGCAAGCAAAGAATGCATACAGATTAAGGGTGGGAAATTATAGAATTCTTTATGAGATTGACGATGAACACAAAAAAGTTTTGGTTTATAAAATTTCTGATCGAAAGAATGCATACAGGTAAGAAATTTTTAACCAATGTTAAAATAAAAAATTAGCCAAGGACTAATTAGTAGTCAAAAGAACCATTTGTAATTCTTCTCCTCTTTCTCTATTGAAATTGCCATCAAGATTTAGATACTCATATAAATAGGATTGATATTTTAGTAACATTCTTATTTGAGTATATGAATTGGATAAATATCAAACAAAATAAATTCACGCTCTCTTATTTCACCAGCAGGCACTTCTTCGTTTGAAGTAATACATCACCGGCATAGATTGAATAAAAATATACTCCGCTTGATAAACTTCCGGCATCAAATGTTTCACTATAGTTTCCTGACTCTCTGAATTCATCAACGAGTGTTTGAATCTCTTTTCCTGACATGTCGAATATTTTCAAATTAATATGAGCACCAACAGTAAGATCGAATTTTATTTGTGTGACCGGGTTGAAAGGATTAGGTGAGTTACTCAGATTTGTAATTTTATTACTTATATTTGCTATTAAATTTCTGCTATCGGAGCCGTCATTCATATTATCAGTTACAAACAGAACATTCCCGTTGGCATCATATTTTACGATCGCATAATATTTATTGAACTGATTCCACATGTAATTAATCTGATAAACATTGTCACTGGAATCAATTTCCACCAATGAAACTTTTTGCATTGTGGAGTAGCCCGGAATATTGTCTGTATTGGGACCATAAAACTTTTCCCAGGTAAGGATCACACCGTTTCCATTATTCGTCTGGCGATATTTTTTTATCACAAACCCTTGATTTGCAAGTTCAGACACACCCGCTACATAAATAGTATCCCGGTCTTTTACTTTTATGGAAGATCCCTGATCCTTTCCCCCATTATAATCCCAATACCGAACATTAGTATCTGTCCATCCATAGGCACCGTCTTCATAAAGTTTATACTTTATCGTTGCAAAATCAGAATTGTCCTCACTGCGATAGCTGTAGCCGGTAATATATAAGTTTGAATCATAGACTGCTAAAGAAGTCGGAACATCATCCAAAGAATTTCCATCAAATCGTTTTTGCCATAAGACTTCACTCCCCTTTAATGTTATGATC
Source organism: Ignavibacteria bacterium (assembly GCA_039925865.1). Taxonomy (GTDB): domain Bacteria; phylum Bacteroidota; class Ignavibacteria; order Tepidaquicellales; family Tepidaquicellaceae; genus JBDSYA01. The sequence goes on along the minus strand of JBDSYA010000165.1, from coordinate 1,996 downwards.
AGATAGTCTCTCGTACCGAGTAATATATTATCAGTAAATGAAGTGAGGCTTGTTCGGGATTTCTGCTGTGCGCTGCGTGAATATTCCGAGATCAAAAAGGAAGTAGGAATTTCTCTGCCTTTATTTTTCAGAATAAGTGTGTCACAAATCAAGGGATTATTTATATCATATGTCAGCTGGATTATATCTTCTTTATGCAGAGAATTCTGATAAGTTGAACCTACTACATAAAGATAATTACCGTCAGTTAAGATATCAGTTCCAACGTCGTCGTAAGATTTTCCGTCGTAGGTTGTTTGCCAAGCAACATTACCAGTAACTTTATTACACTTGTAAACTTTGATATTCTTCTTGTTTTTTTTGTGAGTTTCATATCCACAAATGAATACTTCTTGCAATCCGGCGTCAGTAATACCAAATGCTTGATCATCGTAAATTGCATCACCAAAAGTTTTTGTCCATAAAATATTGCCCGAATTATTTCTGTCATATTTTAATAAAATGATATCGCATTTGCCCGTGGTTGAATTAGTAATGTAGCCAGTCACATAAACAAAACCTTCAGAGATAACAAGATCCATTCCTCTGTCAAAGCCTAAATTATGAAATACTCTCGACCAAATCTCATTTAAATTTAAATTAAATTTTTTTGTAAGAATATCACCTCCAGCTTCTCCTGTTATGTAAAGAAATTCATTAGAATTATCTAACATTGCTTTAAAGGGATAATCTTGTGGTAGTTGTGAGTAACAGATTTTTGATGCTATGAAGCATAATAAAATTAAGATTAGAGTTTTCATAATTATACTATTTGATTATTAAAAGTTTTTTTGAATTAATAAATTGGTTATTTGAATGCATTGTATAAAAATAAATTCCGCTTGATAAATCATCTGCCATCATTTTCAATGAATAACTTCCTGCTGAATGAAATTTATTTACAAGAGTTTTTATAAATTTTCCGGAAACATCAAAAACATTGATTTCAATTAATCCCGGTTTTCGCAATTCATAATCAATGGTTGTTACCGGATTAAACGGATTCGGATAATTTTGATGAAGAACATAATTGTACGGAATTAATTCGGAGTTTGAAATGATGTATGACAATCCGCCATTAGTAGTCTTAACTATCTGCCCTGCTTGCCCTACAACATAGCCAGTATTCGGATCTGTGAAGTATAAAGAAGTGAGAGATTCACTTGCTAAAAATTCCTGAAGTATCCAGTTAAGTCCCCCATTTGTTGTTCGGGCAACCCTGCCAAGATCTCCACATATAACTCCAAACTGATCTCCGAAAAATTGCGATGAGAATATAGTCGCTCCAAACTGATTACTAATGTTAAACCAAGTCTGTCCCGAGTTGGTGGATTTTATAATTCGATCGGCATATCCAAATGCTATTATGTTTGATGAATCTAAATAGTTGATAGACTTTAGATTGCTGGATGGTATAATAATTCTTGTCCAGTTAATTCCGGCATTTGAGGTAAGTAAAACACCAAGGTCACCCGCAATGACTCCCATTTCGCTATCCCAAAAATCAATATCGTAATAGTATGCAATATCTTTTTGAGAGTTGTAATAAATCCTTGTCCAGTTAGCTCCGGCATTTGTAGTTTTTAATATACTCCATGGAAAGACGCCAATATAACCGGTATTTTCATTCACAAAATGAATACTCAACAAACTACTATCCGCTGCTGGTGTTGTCTGACTAAACCAATCCAATCCAGCATTAGTAGTCTTTCGCACTAATCCGCTGTCACCGCAAATGTAACCTGTATTTGAACTTGTAAAAAATACTTTGTTCAAGCTGTATGTAGTATTGAGATTGATGTCACTCCAACTCAAACCTGCATCTGTTGTCTTTCGAACTATTCCGCCCTTACCAACAATGTAGCCTGTATTGATATCTGTAAAATAAGTATCATTATATGTATGAAGATTACCGACCTGCTTTTCCCAGACTCCGCCGGAATTTGTAGTGCGAACT
>JBDSYA010000164.1:0-9511 GCA_039925865.1 Ignavibacteria bacterium | reverse complement strand
CCTGTTTTATTTGTTATTAAATTTTTATGCAGATTTCTTATGGTTAGTAGTTAACCGGAATGTAAAGTAGTAAAATTTATTATTGGGACAATAACAAATTATATTTTTATCTTTTAAAATACAATTTTTAATTATATCCGGTTCGTACAATTTAATGAATTACTTTCTCTCTTTGCAATTTAAAATATCCTGTAATGTAGTATTCTTGAAATAAACATTTTTTCTCTCAAAGATATATTTTGAATTCTTTTATTGTGAATTTCTGGAGAAAATATTTTTTGCACGGATATTAAACTATTTTAAAAGCATCATACTTTTTGTTTCAGTAAATCCGTCTGCATTAAGTTTGTAAAAATATATTCCGCTTGAAAGCCGTTCAGCGTTGAAGCTGATCTCATATCTGCCTGCATTTTGCTTTCCGTTAAATAAGACCGCCACTTCATTTCCTAATACATCATAGACTTTTATAGTGACATGTTTAGTAGTTTGCCTGCCATTTAAATCAGGGATTTCAAAACTTATGATGGTTTCAGGATTAAATGGATTTGGATAATTCTGATTGAGCATAAATTTTTCAGGCAATAGTGTTTCATTAAAAATCGAAATACTGCTTTTAGGATTTTGATATTGTATGATACAGCCGTTGCTGCCTGAGATCCATCCGTGATCGTTGTCGGTAAAATAAATAGCAAATAGCCTGTCCTGAAAATTATTGTTCGAGTCCTGAAACCAATCCTGTCCGCCGTTTGTGGATCTGTAAATAAATCCATAGTCCCCGACTGCATAAAAATTCTGAGGGTCCGAGGCAGTCACATTGTTCAGATAATTTCCGGCGGGAATACTTTTTTCAGTCCAGTCGTCACCACCATTTGTAGTTATCAGTATAATATTTCCAAATGTAAAACTTATCCCTGTATTCTGATCGGCAAAGTGAACAGCTCCAATGCCGTTGCTGAAAGTATTTGAATGGTTCACAAACCAGTTGTTACCGCCGTTTGTTGTCTTATAAATTTTCTTTTCTCCTGAAGAATACCATCCCGTATTCTGATCAATGAAAAAAACATCACTTATATAATAATCCCTGTTTGCAGTTATCGCTGAAAAATTTATTCCTCCGTTAGTTGTTTTTATGAGTGTTCCTGAATCTCCGCAGATGTAGCCGGTATTTTGATCAAAAAAATGCATTGAATAAAAACTTGCCGTTAGCTCCGTACTCACGATACTCCAGTTATTTCCACCGTTCGAACTTTTAATTATCAGACCATCTTCACCAACGCAGTATCCATAATCTGTATTTACAAAATCGACTTGATTCAGATAATCGTTTGTCCCTGCTGCCTGGATCCTTTGCCAATTCAACCCTCCGTTAATTGTGCGTGCAACTGTTCCCTGCGCTCCGCAGCTCCATCCGTAATTTTCATTAACAAAATCAATTGCGAACATTGAATTCCTGAATCCCGAAGATAGATTACTCCAGTTAAGTCCGGAATTTGTCGAATGAATAATTGTTCCTTTATTTCCAAAACTTATTACCGTACTTGCATTAAATGCTCTGATTGAATATTGAAATTCCGAAGTTGATGTTGCAAAGCCTGTCCATGTTGAGCCACCGTTTGTGGTTCTGTAATTATTTCCATAATCACTCGTGGCAAATCCGGTATTCTCATCACCAAAAGATATCGAATAAAACCATCTGTTTGTACCGACCGTTGTTGGAGACCAGCTTAATCCTGAATTTGTAGACCTGAGTATAGTACCGTTTGACCCGGCGATAAAACATGTCGTTGAGTTTTTAAACATCACATCAAAAATATAATTTGAATTTCCGGTATTAACAATTTGAAAGGTTTCACCAAAGTTATCAGACCTTACACAGATACCGGTTGAACCGATACCAAATAATCCGGCTGCAATGACAATTGAATCACTTACTGCTACTGATGTGAGAATTCCGGTAGTTCCGGTGGGTTTGATAACCCAGTTTGTTCCTCCATTGGTAGTTTTATATAAATCACCGTTGTCACCACAGACAAATCCAGTTGAGCTGTTTAAAAATTTTATTGAAAATAAATTTCCTGATGTAATAAGATTAATGGGCTGCCAGTTCAAACCAGCATTAGTCGTTCTGATGAGTGCCGAACTCAAACCGCAGGCATATCCATTATTATTATCGGTGAAGAAAACAGACCTTAAACTTTTTCGTGAGCCTGTTGATAATATGTTCCAGTTAAAACCTCCGTCAGTTGTTTTCATTAAAGTCCCGCCGTCACCTACTGTATATCCCGTGCCGGCGTTCAGAAAATATGATCCAAACAAAATATTTCCCTGAGGCAATGGATTTTGCCAATGCCATTGAGCATATCCTGTTTCAGATAGTAATAATGGAATAAGAATAATATATAACACGCGTGTAATTGAAATTCGGCTTTTCAGTGAACCTGCAATTGATTTTTTTAATAGGGTATAAATATTTTCAGTGTCATGTAAAGTAAATTTTTTCATAATTCTTATTTAACTATTTTTAATTATAACAAATACAATTTTATTGAAAAAAAACAAATTCCCCAAAAGTCCTATAGGTGTTTTTGATTCAGGAATAGGAGGATTAACGGTTGCTAAATCTTTGTTTGAAATTCTTCCTAATGAAAATATTATTTATCTCGGGGATACTGCAAGATTACCATACGGAACAAAATCCAAAGAATCTATTATAAAATATTCGATAGAAATTACAAAATTTCTATTGAATAAAAATGTTAAAATGGTTGTAGTAGCATGCAACACAGCTTCTTCGATCGCACTTCCGTATTTAAAAAAGATCTCAAATGTGCCGGTGATCGGCGTTATTAAACCGGGATCTAAAGCCGCCGTTTCAAAAACCAAAAATTTCCGGATAGGAGTTATCGGGACACTGGGGACAATTCAGAGCTATGCATATAAAATTGAAATACAAAAGATCGAAAGGAATATTGAAGTGTATTCAAAAGCATGCAGCCTTTTTGTACAGCTTGCTGAGGACGGGTGGACGGAAAATAAAATAGCTGATCTAATAGCAAAAGAATATCTGACAGAATTTAAAAAATTAAATATTGACACATTGATTCTCGGATGCACTCACTACCCGATACTTAAATCCACTATCTCAAAAGTCATAGGAAAAAAAATTAAGTTAATAGATTCCGGAGAGGAAGCCGCAAAGGAAGTAAAGCGCATCCTTGAGCAACATCATCTTCTCAATAATCAGAAAAAAAACGGTATTCATAAATTCTATGTCACAGATTTTCAGAAAAAATTCAAAGAGATCAGTGAAAGATTTTTAGGTCAGCCGATTCATGACGTGAAAAAAGTTAAGCTTAGCTGAGTTTCTTGAGTTCTTGCTCAGTAGAATGTAACTTTTAACTATTAATAAAAATAATATGAATAGTAACAAAGTAATAGATATTTTTAAAAAAGCAGAGGCGATGCTTGAAGGACATTTTGTTTTGACATCCGGACATCACAGCCCCGATTATTTTCAAAAATCAAAAGTTCTGCAATACCCTGAATACAACGGGCTCTTTGCAACTGCTATTGCGGATAATTTTCGTGATAAAAAAATTGATCTTGTAGTTTCTCCCGCAGTTGGAGCTATTGTTTTGGGAACGGAAGTTGGCAGACTATTAAATGTTCGCAATATATTTTGCGAAAGAGAAAATGGGGTGATGGCACTAAGAAGAGGATTTGAAATTAAAAAAGGAGAGAATGTACTTATATGTGAAGACATAGTAACTACGGGTGGAAGTGTTATTGAAGTAATCGATCTTGTTAAAAAATCAGAAGGAAATTTAATTGGAGTCGGATTTATTATTGACAGAAGTAACGGTAAAGTTGATTTCGGTACAGATCAATTCTCACTTGCAAAAATGGATGTAATAAAATTTAAAGAAGATGAAATTCCGGATTGGCTGGAAATGATCCCCGTTACAAAACCGGGCAGCAGAAATCTAATTGAGAAAAGTTGAGAAACTAAAGTTAGATTCAAAATAACATTTCAGCAAAATTTTTATATCGCTATATTTACAACTATTTTAAAATGAAAATAATATAAATGGATTTTAATTTATCAGAACAGGAATTGTCTGTACAAAAGCTTGCACGTGATTTTGCTCAAAATGAAATTGCTCCTATTATAATGAAATATGATGAAGCTCAGGAGTTTCCAATGGAAATCGCTAAAAAGCTTGGAGAAGTTGGATTTCTTGGAATAATTTTTCCGGAGGAATATGGCGGCGCTAATTTTTCCACAATGGAATACGCAATCATAGTTGAAGAGATCTCCAAAGTTGATCCCTCGATGGGTTTATCGATTGCCGCGCATAACGGACTTTGCTCAAACCATATTTTTAAATTCGCAAGCGACGATCTGAAGAAAAAATATTTACCCGACCTTACCAGCGGAAAGAAACTCGGTGCCTGGGGTCTTACGGAAAATGTTTCGGGGAGTGATGCGGCAGGAATGGCTACAACTGCCGAGAGGAAAAACGGAAATTACATAGTTAACGGGAGCAAGCTTTTTATAACTCACGGCACTGTCGGTGAAACGGCTGTAATTACAGCCATCACTGATAAATCAAAACGCAAGAACGGAATCTCCGCATTCGTAATTGAAAAAGGATGGGAAGGTTTCCGATCGGGGAAGAAAGAAAATAAACTCGGAATGCGTTCATCCGATACTTCCGAATTGATCTTTGAAAATTTAAAAGTGCCTGCTGAAAATATGATCGGCGAAGAAGGACAGGGTTTTAAACAATGTATGCAGATACTCGACGGCGGAAGGATCGCAATAGCTGCACTTTCATTGGGAATAGCACAAGGCGCGCTGGATGCATCTTTGAAATATTCAAAAGAAAGAAAACAGTTCGGAAAATCTCTATCGGAATTTCAGGGAATTCAGTTTAAGCTTTCGGACATGGCAACTGAAATTGATGCTGCCAGATTACTCACTTACAAAGCAGCGTATTTCAAAGATCAGGGACGTGATATAAATTTACAGGCTGCAATGGCAAAATACTATGCAAGCGAAGTTGCGACCCGCGCAACAAATGAATCTATTCAGATACATGGCGGCTATGGATTTCTTAAAGATTTTCCCGTGGAAAAATTGTATCGTGATGTGAAATTGATGACAATTGGTGAAGGTACTTCAGAAGTTCAGAAAATGGTTATCGCCAGGAATATTCTTAATATGTATGAGTAATGAGTAATTATTTGTAAATGAATATTAATTGATTTGAAAGACTTTCAATTAGAAGTATAATTAATTTCATTTCAACTACAGTTAATAACTTAATTCAAATTAACCTCATCAAAGTTTTGCATAAATTAACAGAAGATTAATAGATTATGCGTAAATTAGTTTTATCCTACTAATTATTATGGTCTTAATGATTTACTTATAACTTAACTACTCAACAAACTCAACAAACTCAACAAACTCAACAAACTCAACGAACTCCACAAACTCAATAAACTGAACGAAGTTGTCATTCTTAGATAAAATAGGTTTAAATAAACTGAAAGAAGGTCTTAATAAGACCAAAGATAATTTATTCGGAAAAGTTAACCGTCTTGTTAATGCAAGAGGTGTTATTGATGATGACTTTCTCATTGAACTTGAAGAGATTTTAATTTCATCTGATATCGGTTATGAGACTGCTGAAACTCTGATAAGAAATATCAGAGACCGCACGCAAAAAAATAAATATGTTGATCAGAAAGAACTCAATGAGCTGATCAATGATGAGATCAAACTGGTTTTTTCAAATACTACTTCAGAGTTTAAAACTTTTGATTTCAATTTGAAACAAAAGCCCTTTGTAATAATGATCGTAGGAGTGAACGGTGTCGGTAAAACAACCTCCATCGGGAAGCTGGCACACAATTTCAAAAAAGCCGGCAAGACTGTATTAATAGGATCTGCAGACACTTTCAGAGCCGCAGCAAATGATCAGTTAGAAATTTGGGCAAGGCGGGCAGGAGTCGAGATCATTCAGAGCAAAAGCACTTCAGATCCGGCATCAGTATCATATGATACGATAAGATCCGCCGTTTCAAAAAATATAGATGTCGTGATAATTGACACTGCAGGACGGCTTCATAACAAATCTTATTTAATGGATGAGCTGAAGAAGATCAAACGTGTAATGCAGAAAGTTATTCCCGATGCTCCTCATGAAACACTCATAGTTATCGATTCTACAACCGGACAAAACGGATTGAATCAGGCAAAGGAATTTTCAAATGCTTTAGATGGGCTTACCGGAATTATACTGACAAAACTGGACGGAACTGCCAAAGGCGGAATAGTTTTAAAAATCAATAAAGAGATGAAACTTCCTGTCAGATTTATTGGCGTTGGAGAGCAGATAGATGACCTTCAGGTTTTTGACAGTAAGAATTTTGTAGAAGCCATGTTTGATCGATGAAAAATCTTGTTGATCTTTGATGATCAAGATTTAGTATTTATATAGAATTGTATTCATCCACTAAATCATAAAATATCTCCTGTGTCCCTGTTCATGGAAAATAAAATCAAAATTTTATCGCAGTCACTTTCGAATAAGATAGCCGCAGGTGAAGTTGTAAACCGTCCCGAATCTGTTGTGAAAGAGCTGATTGAAAATTCACTTGATGCAGATGCAAATCAGATCACATTAGTAATAAAAGATGCAGGTAAAAATCTCATCCAGGTAATTGATAACGGCGCGGGCATGAATGAACAGGATGCCGTGCTCAGTTTTCAAAGGCATTCTACAAGTAAGATCTCAAGTTTTGAAGATCTTGAAAGCTTGCAAACCCTCGGATTTCGCGGGGAAGCTCTTGCATCAATATCTTCAATATCTCAGGTTGAATTAAAGACCAGGAATATTTCAAATGATATCGGTACCCTGATCAGAATTGAAGGAAGCGAAATAATTGAAACTACCAAAGTAAACTGTGAAGTGGGAACTTCACTTTCAATTAAAAATCTTTTTTATAATACTCCTGCACGAAGAAATTTTCTTAAGTCTAATCAAACAGAATTCAGGCACATTTATGAAACTTTCATAAGGCTTGCTGTTTCAAATCCGGAAACTGCTTTTACGTTTATAAATAATGATGAACAAATATTCGATCTTAAATCTGCTGATCTGAAAAAACGGCTTGAAGATGTTTTTACAGGTTCGTTTACCGATTCATTGATCAAAGTTGATTACGGAAACGAACTCATTAATGTAACAGGATTTATTTCAAAACCCAACTTTACGAAGAAATCAAAGCAGGATCAATATCTGTATCTCAATGGCAGATTTTTTCTCAATAAAACTCTGAACTTTGCAGTTTATTCAGGATTTGGAGATCTGATCGAAAAAGGTGATTATCCTTCTTTCTTTTTATTCATAAATATTGATCCTAAAAAGGTAGATGTAAATGTCCATCCGTCAAAGATGGAAGTAAAATTTGAAGATGAAGGAGCAGTTTTTGGCTTTGTCAGAAACAGTGTTAAACAGGCTTTGAAAAATGCCGACATTGTTTTTGAAGTTGGTTTTAGTAATCAGCTTAACCTTTCTCAATTGCCGGAAAATTTTCATTACAAACAATCATCCGATCCGGCAACAAGAAATTATACCGGCAATGATTCTTTCAACAGGAGAGATGCGGACCTTAACATAAATACTCCTTCTGCAAGCATACATTCTATACTTGATGCAACAAAAAATATTGATAACGATGCTTTTGATCTTACCGAATTAAAAAAGGAAGAGCAAAAAAATATATTTGAACATACAAAGAAATCAGGTACGGAAGGTTTTAATGTCTGGCAGTATCAGTTTAAATATATTATGTGTCAGACTGATACAGGTCTGATGATAATTGACCAGCATGCAGCACATGAAAGAATCTTGTATGAACGGGCACTGTTGTGGCTGAATTCTCAATCTTCCTTTTCTCAGCAGCTCCTTATTCCGATAAAGATGGTTATGACAAAGATCGATTTTTATCTCGCAACATCTCTGAAAGATGAATTGCAAAATCTCGGATTCAATTTCAATTTGCTGAAAGATGAGATCATTGAGCTTACAGGTTTGCCATCAGATGTAAAGATCGGGGACGAGAACAGGATTTTTCAGGATCTAATAGATCAGTACAAAGAATATGAGTTAAAACTTGATCTTGAAAAAAGAGATAATCTTGCAAAATCATTTGCCTGCAGGAGCGCGATCAAATCCGGTGACAGGCTTACTTACCATGAAATGGTTGGGTTGATTGATAATTTGTTTGCTGTTCAAATGCCCTATGTTTGCCCGCACGGAAGACCTACCGTTATCCGTATCACCACTGATGAACTTGACAAGAGATTCAGCCGGACATAAATAATTAAACATTACAACATCTTGAAAATAGTTGTATAAAATATTATCTGTAACACGTTAATACAGATTATTTACAACCAACTTGATTTTATTATTCAATTTTGTAATGTTTCGTTAATCAAACAATATGAAATGGATATCGCTTTAGGAATACTGTTAGGTATCGGACTCGCTGCCAGCTGCGGTTTCAGGGTTTTTGTTCCAATGCTTGTTACTAACGTCGTATCTATGATGGGATTTTTAAAATTATCTCCCGGCTTTGAATGGATGGGTGGCTGGATCGCGTTTGCTGCTTTTCTGACTGCATCTATTGCGGAGATTGCCGCATATTATATTCCATGGCTTGATAACGCTCTTGATACTATATCAGGACCCCTTGCAATGGTCGGAGGTACAATTCTGACAGCATCATTTCTTACTGATGTAAGTCCGTTAATTCAATGGACACTGGGAATTATTGTAGGCGGGGGTACTGCAGGTATTGTAAAAGTTGGTGCAAGCGCCGCGAGACTGACTTCAACTACAACAACAGGAGGTATAGGTAATCCGCTTATTGCAACGGTAGAAAATGCATCATCTCTGGCAATGTCGATCCTTTCATTCATTGTGCCTGTCGTCACCGCTTTTGCAGTTGTATTAATTGTGATATATGTAATCAGAAAGTTTTCCTCTTTCAGGAAGATGAAAATGTTTACGGGAAAAAAAGATCGTTATCAGAATGTTGATCAAGGCTGACTAAATTATTTTTCAATAATCCTTCGATAATAATTGATCTGACCTACATGATAAGCAAGATGTGATACAAGTCTTGCCAGAATAAAATCAATTGTTGCATTTTCTCCGAACTTATCCAGCGGATACACATCGTTTAAATTTTCTTTTTTCATTGCACCTAAAACCTTTTCAATGACAGCAATTGTTTCATCAACATTATTCATTAACTCTTCCCTGCTCACATTCTTTACTGCAAATTCCATTTCGCGATTCCTTACATATCCTGTATTTCCAAGAGTTGCTCCCAAAAAATGATTTATATTTCCGCATAAATGCAGGCATAAGTTTCCGGGCGAATTTGTAATTGAACCCTCTGTACTCCAAATATTTTCTTCATTCTTAAA
>JBDSYA010000163.1:0-16799 GCA_039925865.1 Ignavibacteria bacterium | reverse complement strand
TTTGCCGGTCCCCGCGTCGTAAAGCAAGCCACAGGTAAAGACCTTCCGTCGGGATTTCAGAGATCTGAATTTTTACTGGAACATGGTTTTATAGATTTTATCGTGAACCGTAAAGATATGAAAGATACTCTCTCACAGGTGATCAATTTAATTTGTGTTTGATGGATGTAATAAAAGAAATTTCTGCTTTACAGAATATTTCTGAATATTACAAATGTGAGGGAAAGAAGGCAGCACTCGTACCAACCATGGGTTATCTTCATGAAGGGCATCGGTCTTTAATGTTAAAAGCAAAAGCTGAAAATGATATTGTCATAGTGAGTATTTTTGTCAATCCAACTCAGTTCGGTAAGAATGAAGATTATGATAAATACCCGAGAGATCTCACCAATGATTGTAAAATTTGTGAAAGCGCAGGAGTTGATATAATTTTTAATCCTGAAGTTTCAGAGATGTATGGAGAAGAAAATCATACATCTGTAATTGTTTCAGGGATTACAGATAAGCTGGAAGGAACGTACAGACCTGGTCATTTCAACGGAGTATCAACGGTAGTATTGAAATTATTGAATGCTTCAAAGCCCGGTAGTATATATCTTGGACAGAAAGATGCTCAGCAGAATGCAGTAATAAAAAAAATGGTTAATGATCTGAATGTTAATGTGAATGTTGTAATCTGTGAAACGATTCGTGAAGAAAGCGGCCTGGCAATGAGTTCACGCAATGCTTACCTGAGCGGTGATGAAAAAAGTAAAGCTGCAGTTCTTAATTTTCTACTGAATGAAGGCAGTCGTCTGATAGACAGGGAAAAAGTATTTAATGTGAATGAAATAAAAGATTACATTTTAAAGATTTTAAAAGAAAAAGCACCTGAAGTTAATCTGCAATACTATGAAGTTACGGATAATATTGTGCTTGATCCCATTGAAGATCTTACTACTTTTGACAAGGAAATATTAATTTCACTTGCTGCAAAAGTAGGCGGAACCAGATTGATCGATAATATTATTTTCAAAAAGAACTAACCTTTTAAAAATCATACTAAAATAATTAATATCTTACCGCCTTCATTAAAATTCTATGTATAAAAAACTTGCAACAATCATAATGGCTGCTGGCCAGGGTAAGCGTATGAAGAATCCTGATAAGTCTAAAGTAATGCACACACTTCACGGAAAACCAATGATACAGTATGTTACTTCTCTGGCGCTGCAATTAAATTCTGAAATTATTATTCCCATTGTCGGGCATCAAAAGCATTCAGTAATGGAATTCATAAATTCCGGGTTTACAGAAAATGCCGGAAAAATTAAATTCGCTCATCAGGATGAACAACTTGGAACAGGTCACGCAGTAATGCAGTCCGAAAGTATTCTAAAAGATTTTGAAGGCGATGTTTTGATATTGTCAGGCGATGTACCATTACTCAAACTAGACACTATCAAAGATTTTATCCGATTTCATTATCAAAATAAGTTCGATGCAAGTTTAATTTCTGCTAACTTTAAAGAGCCTTCAGGATACGGAAGAGTTTTAAGAGACGAGCAAAATAACTTTTATGAGATCCGTGAAGAAAAAGACTGCACTGAAAAAGAGAAGCAATGTAAGGAAATAAATTCAGGAATTTATTTAATAAATAACAAAATTTTGTTCAATGCCCTGAAAACTCTTAAAACAGATAATGCGCAAAAAGAATATTATCTTACCGATATTTTTAAATATTTTAAAAAATCAGGAAATGCAATCGGAGCATTTCCTGTGTCAAATGAAATCGAAATAACTGGAGTTAACAGTGTGGAACAGCTTGAAGAACTTGAAAAAGAAATTACTCTCTCATAAATAACTTTATTAATTTGTCTGAAATAATAGCGTCAGTTTCGGGTGTCAGGGGAATTATCGGTGATAATCTTAACCCGTATAATATAAATAAATTTACTTCTGCGTATGCCTCATACTGCAAACAAAATTATAAAACAAAATCAAGAATTGTCTTAGGAAGAGATGGCAGATTACATGGAGAAGTTATCGCAAACATGGTCATTAGCATTCTGGCTTTGCATGGATTTGAAGTAATAAACATAGGTATTGCGCCAACCCCTACCATTCAGATAGCGACTGAAAATTTAAAGTGCTCCGGAGGAATATCAATAACAGCTTCTCATAATCCGCAAATGTGGAATGGGATGAAATTTTTAAATCCCGACGGTACTTTTCTGGATGAATTTCAGGTTAAAGGTCTTATTAAAATTGCAGAAAAAAATGTTTTTACTTTTGCTGAGATAAGCAAAATGAAAACTGTAATAGATGATAACACGTGGCTGGATAAGCATGTGGAAAAAGTTTTGAAAATCAGGATATTAGATGTAAACAAGATCCGGAAAAAGAAATTTAAAGTTGTAGTCGATGCGGTTAACTCTTCAGGATCTTTAATTGTTCAGATGCTTCTTGAGAAACTCGATTGTAAATTTATCCCGCTTTACTGTGACGGATCCGGAGTTTTCCCTCACAACCCTGAACCTATTCCTGAACACCTGAGGTCTCTCGCAATATCCGTAAAAAAAAATAAAGCAGATCTTGGTATTTCTGTCGATCCCGATGCTGACAGATTAGTACTGATAACTGAAACAGGTGAACCATTCAGCGAAGAAAATACAATTGCGACAGTTGCAAACTTTGTTCTGAAAAACTCTATTGCGAAAAATAAAAACGTTACTGTTAATTTATCAACTACAAGATCAGTTGATGATATTGCCGCCAGGCATAATGCGAAAGTTTACAGAAGTCCTGTGGGAGAAATAAACGTTGTTAAGGAAATGATACGAAGAAGATCTGTTGTAGGCGGAGAAGGAAGCGGAGGTGTTATTTATCCTGAACTTCATTATGGAAGAGATTCACTTGCAGGAATTGCGTTTGTGTTGAATGAGATTGCAGACTTTAGCGGTAAGGTGAGCAGTTACAAAAGATCCATGCCTCAATATTTCATATCAAAAGTAAAAATCGATAATGTGAAAGATCCTGATAAAGTTTTAAAATCTATTGAACAAAAATATTCTGATATGAATAATTACAAACAAATTTGGAATAATGATGGATTAAAAATTGATTTTGAGGACTTTTGGGTTCACATGAGAAAATCAAATACTGAACCTGTTATCAGGATAATAACTGAAGCAGGAACAGAACTTGAAGCAAAGAAACATCAGGAAATGTTTTTACAATTGATCAGGAAAGAATCAAAATCAGTTAAGTGATCTATTTCTTCCATAACATTTTTACTTTTCTGAGATCTATAATTTTAAAATAATTAATAGTTGCCAGGAAGACAAGGATCAGCAAAATATCAATCCCAATTATCAGATACTCATCTAACTTCATTCTGTTCACGAAAAAATATCCGGCAACAAAAACTAATATACTTACTACGGCGAGCTTCAATATTGTATTCCACTCGTATTCAATTTTATAGATCTTCTGTGAATAAATATAGATTATTACAGACATCAATGCATACGTAACCATTGTCGCTAAAGCCGCGCCTTTCATTCCCATGAAAGGAATTAATAAAAAATTAAACAGCATGTTTATGATAAGCCCTGAAAGTGCGAACGCAAAAAGCGATCCAGTATTATCCGTAAAAAATGGCGCAGCATTAAGCAGGGAATAAATACCTGAAAAAAAATACGCAAGCAGGACCATGGGTATAATATTCAAGCCCTGCCAGTAGTTTATGTCAAGAAGATTCAGGCCGAAAAAAGAAATTTGCACTAGATGATCCATGAAAATTGAAAATATTAAAAACAGGAAAAGACCTGAGAAAATAAAATATGTAAATATTGTTGCAATGATTTTTTTATTGTCGGGATGAGAGGACAAATTCATAAAATAAGGAGTCCATGAAAATTTAAATGCAGCAATCATAAAACCCATCACTGAAGCCAGCCTGTAATTTGCAGAATAAATCCCGACAATGCTTTCATTAAAGTAATATTTGAGGAAGAACCTGTCGGAAACATCGATCAAAATTAAAAACAATCCGATATAAATAAATTTATTTCCAAAAGTGAGAAGCTGTTTGATCAGGCCATAAGATATTTTCAACAATAAATGTTTTTTTGTCAGGATCAGTCCAATTATTAAAGTTGACAGCGTTGAAATTATGTAACAAATTAAAACGGCTTCCACACCCATACCAAAGAATATTATAAGTATAATGTTACCTGTGAGATTTATAATAAATGACACAAGATTTACAACTGCATAAGTCTTTGTATTTAATTCAGCACGGAAAAGAAGTAGGGGAAATCTGTATAAAGTATCGAGGAACATAACGATACAAAGTATTTGAAGAAGCAAATTGCTTTCGCTTGAGTTTTCAAAACCTATAAGATCAATGATATTAGAGGAAAAAATATATACGATCATGGATATTATGATCGAAGTCAGCGTGAGGAAAATCAGGATGGAAGAATAAATTTCGGCCTTCGACATAATATCTTTAGCATCAATAAAAAATTTCATAAAAGCCGTTTCAAGCCCGAATGTGTAAATGATTCCCAGGAAAAAAGAAAGTGACAGGATCAGAGTAAGCATGCCTACCTGTTCGGGGGTGAAATATTTTGTATAAACAGGGAGAAGAATAAAATTGACGGATTTATTCAGCATTATTCCCACTCCATAGATCATAGTGTGCGAGAATAATTCTTTTACGGGAGATCTGTTCATTAAATTATTTCAAACTTTTCATAATACTCAAAAAGTGTTTTATTAACCGCAGTAAATGAGTGGTTGTCTTCAACCCATTTCCTGCCTTTTGAAATCAGCTGTTTGCGGAAATCTTCATCGTCGATAACTTTTAATAAATTTTCTTTTAACGTATCTATTGTAGAATTTATAAACGGATTATTTCTGATGTGATTCAGATAATCATCTGAAAATTCGGTGAATGTAGGCACGCCCATTGACAGATTTTCAATAGAATTTTTTCCATAGCCCGAACCACCAAACTCACCCCCAACCTGGTCTATCGCCAGATCGCAGTTGCTCTTTATCTCAAGCACTTTACTTCGCTCAGCATTTTCCATAAGTATGAATTCTATATTTCTTATTTTACCGACTTCAGAAATTACATTGAGGATCTTGTCAGTCCCTTTATATTTTCTGTTTGTGGGTGAATGAACAATTTTTAGTTTAGGGTTATTTCTCCTTTTTATTTCAAACTCATTTTCATTAAAAGGAAAATACAGTAAATTAATATTTTTATGAATAGACAAATGATCGAATTCAACAGTAAGGTTAAGGTCGCTCATACCGTCAAGCCCTTTAAATATTCCGCGGGACCTCAGGTCACTTCCAAAATAACAACAAACAATTTTTTTTTTGCGCTTCTTTATTTCCTTTGCAAATCTAAGATCACGAAAAAAATCCATTCCTCCGTCAAAGTGATAAATATCATAGTCAAAAAGTCCGTAATTGTTCACAGCATCATAAATCTTTTTTTTATTTTTAACATCTCTTAAATAAAAATATATTTTTTCCGGAATATTTTTTGGCAGGATATATTTAAGTTCAGGTTTAATATCATTTTTGATTTTAGAATCACGCCAGAGTTTAGCGCTCTTTCCGGCAGGAAGTTTAAATCCCAGGCAAATATCTTCTTCAAAATTAATGGGGTTTTGGAAAAGAGTAATTAAGCGGGATTCTGCACCAAACGTCCTGTGCATTCTGACAAAATCAAATGGCATTCCGGCAAAGTTTTGTGGCGCGATGTGTAAGATCTTCAGGGACAAAAATTTATTCTTTTGCAATTAAATTATTTATTTTGAACGAGAGATAAAACGTAAAACTGATATCAATTCAAAGACTTTAAAATTATGGATCAATGATTTATCTTGTAATTGAATGAATGATCAGAGCTGATAAACTTCCGAAGTTTTATTTACTGCGCTTCAACGATTTTAAGATATTAATTTAGACTTCGGAAGTTTTTATTCTTATACTTAATGGCATTGAGGGCAGGGGGCGGTTAAGGCTTGAATCTCGTCTCTACATTCATACGGCGAGTTCGGTAATTCACGAAACTCTGCCGCGGAAAAATGAAAAATTTTCAATTTATAAAATTACATCGTTTTGGACTGATGTGATTTATATTCATAAAATAAATTAAAATGACCTTGAAAAACAATTTCAACTGGAATGATTATAATAAAGCAAGGAAAAATAATCCGCCGCGTGATACACTTTTGTTTGCCTTAAAAAAAATTACTGAAGAGAAAACTGCTGCCGGGAAATGTTTTGATCTTGGATGCGGTCCAGGCAATGATACATCTGAATTGCTTTTGAACGGGTGGGAAGTCACAGCTACTGACAGCAACCCTGATATATTATTTTATCTCGAGCCGCTGCTAAATAAATATAAAAAAAAACTTAAGGTTCAGATAGCTTCTTTCGAGGATATTGACTGGAAGAAATGTGATCTTGTAAATGCGAGCTTCACGCTTCCCTTTTGCCCTGAAGAGCATTTCAAAAAATTATGGAGTAACATTGTTTTAAATATTAATAAAGGCGGAAGATTCAGTGGTCAGTTTTTTGGAATGAAAGATGAATGGAAAGATCTGGTAAGACACACCCGGAAAGAAATTCTGGAAATGTTTTCCAAATTTAAAATCGAACTGATCGGAGAAATTGAAAAGGATGACCAAACTGCAGCAGGAAAAATGAAGCATTGGCATTTTTTCAATATTGTTGCAAAGAAAATTTAATGATAAATGATTTATCATATAGCCAACAGAAAAGATTGGGATGATTCTAAACCAAATGGTAAATACAAAACCGGGTCATTAGTTGAAGAAGGATTTATTCACTGCTCTCCCTTAGAAAAACTCGAAGAGACGGCTGATAAATTTTTCAAAGGGCAATTTGATCTGGTGATTTTGTGTATAGATGAAAAAAAAGTTACGCCGGATATTATCTATGAAGATCTGTATAATTCAAATTATAAATTTCCTCACATTTATGGCCTTCTCAATACTAACGCCGTTGTTGATTTTATAGAAACAAATTTGATCACAAAAGAAACTATACAGTCTTTAGAAAAATCTGAAGGAAGTAAATTAATTCTTGATCAGTCTGAGGATATTTTCTGAAAAGATAAGTTCTTTATCAGAAGAAGGAATATTTAAAGATTCCACTATCGGGATATAAGTCAAAGGTAATCCTAAATTATAATCACTTCCAAAAATAACTTTATCAGCCCCCACCGTATGGACAAGTTTATTGACAAAATAAAATTCTCTCACTGATTCCGTACCTAGATAAACATTTTTAAATTTTTTCTCTTTTATTTCTTCAGCGCACTGCAAATAGAGCGAGGGCTGATCACCGCCCAGATGAGCAAGTATTAAAGTCAGTCCGGAATATTTTTCTGCCAGTTCAAGAGGGAATTTGTATCCGGCAATTTCCTGCCACCGGCCGCAGTGTACAACGATTGGTTTTTTATTATTAACTGCAAGCTGAATATATTTTTCATAAGACCTATCTGTTATTCTTTTTTTCTGAATTGACGGATGGATCTTAAATAATGAAATATTACAGATGTTTTTTTTTAGAAAATCATCAAGCTCTGTATCAGAAGGATTTATCCAGGCGTTATAATAAAATTTGAAATCAGGATTATTATGAGTCTGTCTAAAAAGTTTTTCATTGGAAGTATTATCAGTCGGCATGCACACTGCTGCATCAACACCTGATTCTTTTAAGACGCGGATAGCTTCGGCTACAGTTGATTCATAGCTCATGAAAATTTCACTCCACTTTCCGATGTGTATATGAGCATCAATAATTTTCATGCAGTCTAATGATTTTTTTTATACCATTCAAATGTCCGTTTAATCCCTTCATTAAGATCTATCTTAGGAATAAAGCCCAGAAGATTTTTTGCTTTTTCAATGCTTGGAATTCTAAGCTCAACATCGACATAATTTTTAGGAACATATACTATTTCAGATCCTGATTCACACAGCGCAACAATCTTTTCTGCAAGGGAAGAGATCGTGATTGTACCTTTAGGATTTCCTATATTGATTACTTCACCAATTGCTTTTTTATTTATCAGACAAAGCTCAATGCCATCGATCATGTCATCGATATAGCACCATGATCTTATCTGATCTCCATCGCCATGGATCTGTATGTCTTTTTTTAAAACTACATTCTTTATGAATATCTGGATCGCGCCTTCACCTACCTGTCCCGGCCCGTAAATGTTAAATGGCCTGACAGTTACGCACGGATAACCAAATTGCTTATAAAAACTGTGGACGATATGTTCACCGGCAACTTTGCTGATCGAATACGTCCATCGTGCTTCTCCTACCGGAGCAAAATTAGTATGAGATTTTTCAGTTGACTTGTAAGCATATGAACCCAGCACTTCACTTGTTGAAAAATCCAATACTCTCTCAAGTCTTCCCGAATATTTTTCAAGTGCTTTAAGCAGATTAAATGTACCGTTGATATTTACATCCAGTGTTTTTACCGGATTAATTATAACAGTATCAATGCCCGCGACAGCCGCTAAATGAATTACTATCTCCGGTCTGAAATCTTCGCAACTTTTTTTCAGGGAGTCAAAGTTCAGGACATCATCTTTGACAATTTTTAGATGCTCGCTTTTGATATTCTTGTACCTGAGTGAATCACGGGAAAAATTATCATAAATAAGGATCTCATTGTTTTCAATCAGCCGGTTTGCAAGTGTACTGCCGATAAAACCTGCGCCCCCGGTTAATAAGATTTTTTTGTTTTTTATTGTCAAAGTTTTTTAATTAATATCACGTTCAAATGATTTCCTGAGGAAGCCGTTTGCCAAAAAGTTTTTTTTAAACGCGAACAACCCGTCAATAAGCTTTCCGTTGCCATCCGATGTACCGGTGTCATAATATTTGTAATTATTATCTTTCGCCCATTCAATGGATTTGTAAAGAATAAATTCTGATACACGCTCGTTTTTAAAATTTTCATCATCAGCCAGATAAAAATTTAATATCATTTCTTTATTGATTGAAAACAGAATGCAGATCGCAACAACCTGTCCGTTAAGACAGGCAGAAAAAATAATAATATCTGAATACAGATTTTTCTTTAAATAAATAAGTTCCTCAGGAGAATGGGTAGGTTTTACATTTTTAAGTTTTCTGTTTCTGAGAAGTATATCATAATATTCATTAAAGTTATCTTTGTTCAGATCTTTGGTAACAATTTCCAATTCAATTTTTTTCAGAGTTTTCCTTATGGATCTTTTTTTTGGCTCAGAGATCTTTCTGAATTCGAAATCTTCCAGATCGATTATGTTAGAAATTGATACTGAAGAAACTCTGAACCCGTTTTGGATCAAAGCATATTCTGTTTCTTCATTTGGATTTTTATTGTATAAAAAGGGCGGGTTTTTTAAAATGCATTTTTTAAAATTATTTTCTTCCAAATATTTTATAAAGCTTTCGGTTATTTCTATGAAATTTATCAGATTGATTTTTTTCTTCCACAAAAAACCTCCGAAACTAACTCCTTCACTTGATATATAAGTCAGTTTCCCGTCAGAAATTCTTTCACAGCCGATCATTATTGCGAGGATCTTTTTTGAATCTGAATCCCTGAATTTAAGATGATGCCAATTGATACTTTTGTTAAAGAAATCATTATAAGAATTGAATCTGAAATCGAAAAATAAATTATACTGATTTCTTAAAAATTCTTTCCACTCAAGGTCATCTTCAATCTCAGTTCTTATTACTATAATCATAGTTTAATTTTCATACAGAATATATCCGGGTGTTTTCAAGGCGAGTTTAAAATCTTCAGGCACAAAGAGCGCGGTGTCCGGATAAACAGCGCGGTTAATACCTTCTCTCTCAACAATGATTTCAAACCTGTCTTTAATCAGTTGCTTAAGCTGATCCTTTGCCTCATCCAGTCCGTCCTTGGTATCAATAAAAACAAATTCATAAGTTTTATTTTCCCATCCGAGATCCAGTCCGTTAAAATAAAAACTGAATTGTGGATTATGTCTGTAGTTTGTGGCAACATAGGCAATTTTCTTCCGCCCGCTTTTTTCAATATGTTCTTTTACATCAGTGATCTGAAAATTATTTTCCCAGACAGGAATATTGAAAAGGTAATAAATATTTATTGAGAAAAAGAAAAATAATATAAATATATAAAACGTATTTTTTAGTTCAATTTTATTTGCTAAATATCTGCATAAAAAATATAGTGCGGTTATAACGCCAACCGAAATGAAAACAAAAAAAATATTTTGTGCTATCATTAATTTTAATTCAGGTCTCACCGAAACTGTTGCAAACCAGAAAATATTGAACATTGTGGCAAGCAGAATCAGGGACTTTGTAAATAAATTTTCCTTGCTCATATTTGGGATGTAGGAGGAGATTAGAAGGCATCCCGGTGTTAGGATCAGCAAAACATAAACTTCGAGTTTGGTTTTGAAGGCAGCAATGATTATCAGTCCTGTAATAAACCATATCCACAAAAATATTTTTTGCCAGCTTAGCTCTTTGAATCTTCTGAAATCGTAAATTAATCCGAAGAAAACTACAACACTATATGGAATAATATTCATCATATAATTGATGTAATATAAAGGACCTGATCCTTTCTCATTCATCTCAACACCTTTAAAAGCTCTGTCATAAATATGAAATTTTAAAAAATAGTCTGTAAATTCGCTTCCATACTTTAATAGCATATGCAAATGCCACGGCAGAGCTATAATAATTCCTATAGCTGTTAAATAAATGATATCTATGACCCTGAACCTGATCTTTTCCCTGATTAAAAAAAAACTAAGTGTTAAGATCAAAGGTATATAAAATCCGACAAGAATTTTAACCATCAGGCAACATCCGAAGGATATGCCGCTCAGGAATAAATACTTTTTGTTCAGGGAATCATTGTAAAGAAACATCAGATAAAAAGACCAAAGTATAAAAAAAGTATATGGATAATCAAACTGAAATCTTTTGGAAAATACATTGAAAATAATATTACTGCAAAAAATCATTCCTGCAATGAGAGCCGTTTTGGGATCAAAGAATTTTTTTCCAATTAAAATTATCAGTATTACTGAAAGGAGGCTGAATATAAAAGGAATAATTTTCAGAGCTGTTGAATTTATTCCAAATATGAGAGTTGATAAATAGCCGATCCAGATAAGTAGAGGCGGATGTGAGCCTGAATAGAACCTCCCGATTGAGTGAGAGCTTTGATCGATGAAATCTCCGCTGATATGGAGTGACATTACACGTGTTGCATACATGCCTTCGTCCCAGGGTTGTATATCAGTCGAAACAATCGATGGAATTTTTGTGATGCACAAAAAAACAACGAGAAAAAAAATCATTTTATGAAAATTTTCCCCGTTGTTTATAAACTCTTCTATCTTCGAATAATAAGAAGGCATAAGATCACTTAAGATAAAATCAGAAATTTATCCCAAGCGAAAATGAATTGCTTGAACCAAATTCGTTTTTATACGGAACGAAAGCATAATCAAGATTAATTGATTTATACTTAAATCCTATTCCCGTGGAGAAACCTTTATTTTCATAATCTGTCTGATAACCTAATCTCAGGAACAGAAAATTTTTGTAACCCGCTTCTCCTCCTCCGTGAATATGCGTTTTGCCTCCGTCAAGAACTTTAAAGCCGTCAACTGACAGAATAAAATTAAACTTATCCTTAGCCAGTTTGTAACTTCCCCCGAATCTTACAGATGTGGGAAGCTTTGAACTTTCATTTCTCAATTCATCGATCGATCCGATATTGGAAACAACAAATGCCAGGCTGTAATTGTCTTTGGCATAATTAGTACCGATATCAAAACCAACACCCGAAGCTTCGTCAACATAAATTTTTTCAAACAAAAACTTTCCGGTAACTCCAATTGATAAATTAGAATTTAACTTATATCCCAGAGAAACACCGGCCGATAAATTTCTGGAATCAAATTTTTCAAGAGATACTCCCGGAATATTTCTTATCTCAATGCCTGTAATACTTGTTGTAAACAAACCTACACCAAGAGAAAGCTTATCACTTAAAGAAAATTTAGCCGCAATGTAATCAGTCTGAAGATCCTGAACAGATTCGTTATGCATGAGTGCTACATTACTTTTTGCACCAAAATTCAGCCGGGCAGGATTATAAAAAAATGCTGTTGCATCTTCAGTCAGTGATGAAAATGCTTCTCCCATTGCAATGGACCTTGCTCCAACGCCCAGTTTTAGGAAGGACAGACCGCTGTTTCCTGCGCCGTCATTCTGAGCAAAGGCATTTGAACATAAAAATATCAATATTAAAAATTTCATTATAAATCTTTTTGTGATCATGATCATTTAAATTTAAATACTAAACCAATATTCTGAACCGGGTTATGTGTAAAAGGTTCTAGCTGAAAAGAATAATCAATACCAATATCTATATTTTTTGAAAGACGTTTATTTAAACCCAATCCGAAAGAAGGTTTTAAATTACCTGAGAAATCATCTGTGGAAAAATCAATCCTGTCCATTCCTGCCCTGAATTTTACCTGACTGATAACATTCAGCTCGACTCCGAATCTCAATACAGAATTATTGGTTTTCTGAGGAACTACTCCCGAACTATCAGGTTTGCTCTCAGGATTAAAATATTGCTGGAGGGCTAAAGATACTATTCCAAATTTTTTTGGAAGCAGGTAAGTTGCTCCGATATCTAGGGTCTTTGGAAATTTATCTTCTGTGTTATTTCCAAGACTGCCGTATAACTGTGAAGTCTGCCATTCATATTTTGCTCCTATGTCTTTTAAGGAAAAACCGAAGGCCAGCCTTTCACTCGCTTTATAAATTCCGCCGAAGTCAAGCGCGAAAGAAGTTGCCGTAACCTCTGAAAATAATTTCGCATAATATAGTTTAAATCCGACACCAACTGAAATCTTATCACTTACTATAAACGAAGTGCCTAAATAAAACTCATTCTCAAAAGTTGAGAAAGATCCAATCCTTTTTGTGTCATTATCCCTGCCATCAATATCAGCAACACCTGCGTTTATCCAGGCAAGTGTAATTCCAGCACCGCCCTTTTCCTGTTTTGGAAGTTTAAATTTTTTTGTAAACCCTACAAAATTTAATTTTCGGTCAAGGCTTAAGAATGAATATCCCATATTAACATGTCCCTCTTCCTGAAATGTTGCAAGTGCAGGATTATACAATCCTGAAACGTCGCCGTAAATATTAGATACCATTGCGTTGCTCATTCCCAGGCCTCTTGCACCAAATCCTATCCTTGAAAATGCGCCGGCATAACTTCCAACCTGAGCATCAGAAATATTTATTCCGCAGATACAAATCACTAATATGAAAAATAGTTTTCTCAATTTAAAAGATTAAAGATCATTTTTAAAATTTACTGCAGTAAAATAATTTTTCCCCAAACAGTATCTTCATTATCGAATTCAATACGGTAAAAATAAACTCCGTTTGCCGCCTGTGCGCCATTATCATTTTTACCATCCCACGCAGTAAAGAGTTCATCTGTCCCGGACCTTACTGCATTTTGCAGAAGAGTTCTAACTGGATTCATAGCAAAATCAAAAACTCTGATAGTTATTTTTGAAGATGCAGATGTACTTTTATAAAATATTCTGGTATTTTCATCATCCGGAGAAAAAGGATTCGGCGCAGCATATGTTTTAATTTCAGAACTCAGATCGATAGGTGAGATTGCTCGATAAATTTTCCACTTCCCGACCCACGGCTGACCATATTCAATTGTTCTGAGCAATCCGTCAGCACTACCAAAATATAAAGTATCTCCTATATGATTACCCGCATAAAAAGAATTTGTTCTTAAACGATCTTTTGTCCTTTCATCATAGATTACACCGGCACGTGACCAATTGAAATCTCCGTAAATGCCTCTCCATAAACCTGCATCTGTAAAACCATAAACGATAGAATCTTTGAATGACATTCCATTTGGACTGATACCGTCAAGAGTGTTAAACCAGTTACTGCCCCCGTTTGATGTATAACTAAGAGCGTTGAAGTCACCATTATCATTCGCTATTCTGGTAGCAGCCCAGACAATTTCTTTTTCGTTAAATCTCTGTACTTCAAGATTAACGACAAAATTTCCGGAGATGCCTTCACCCTGGCCGGTATTTAAAAAATTATATTTGGTCCAGTTAACTCCCCAACTTGTAGTTTTATTAACTCCGCCTGCTGTACCCACATAAAGGGTTGAATCATTTACAGCTGTAATGGTAAATACTCTGTGATTTAAATTTCCCTGCGGGGGGTCACGCGGATTCAGCTGAAATGAGTAACCTTTCACATTTATATTTATACTGTCAAGATTATCGGGCGGAAGAAGTACTCTCTGCCAGGAAACTCCATAGTCGGTACTTTTTCTTAAACCGCCTGCAAAAGAACAGATCCATATTGTATAATTATTCAGATCATTCTGTGTGCGTGTGATTGCGAGATCATAAGAAAGATTTTGCTGAGGTACAACTACAGGAAGAGCCCGTATATTATTTGTACCATAAACAAAAATAGAATCTGCCTGAGTATCAAGCGGCTGAGGATATCCTGACCAGTTTAAACCATAATCAGTTGAAACCTTGATACCTGTACCCACGGCAACTGATCCGGAGGCAGTTTCCTGTGATATTGCAGTAGAGGCAACAAGTATTTTCTTATTGAGATTAAATCCCGCAATATCATCTTCACCAAAAGGTTCAAGCCCATAATAATATTCAAAACTGTTGAAGTTATCGATCGTCCTCATTAGTCCGCTTCCTGTGCCAAACCACACCGTATCACCATTCAATAAAATATCCGTTATAAAATTACTGATGGGTACTGCGGATTTGATCGGATTAACAATGATCTGTGAACGATCAAAATTCTGATTGATAACAGCAGGAATAATGAACGATTGGTTATTAATGCTGTAATCTTCAGGAGTATGAATATACTGACAAAAACTTATTTTCGAAAAAAATAAAATGATTATTAAGTATCTCATTAATTAGGTTGTACAAATTTTATACTGTCAAATGCGGGAGGACTTAATAAATTAGAATTATCCCGTGCTGTGAATCTATATTTAAAATAACCATAAGAAGATGGATCCGAACTGTTTCGAACATAATTTGAAAATGAAAACTGACCGTTACCTTCATAAAACATTGGAATGGGCGGAAGTTCTATTCCGTTTGGCCTTGTAGTGATGAATGTTACGTTTTTAAGATCACAAATTCCGTTAGGATCGGAAACATTAATTGAAATTGTCAGCAAGGTTGAATCGGTTAAAGGTCTGACAATACTATCAGGAAGATTTGTACCTGTAATAACGGGTGGCTGATTATCTGAATTAATTACACGTAGATCTGATGTAATAAGATTACTGAATAAACCCGAATTATTTTCTGCAATATATTCCAGCCTATAATTACCAACAAGCAGGCAAGTAATATTACTTATGTTTACTGTAACTACATAGCGTCCGTCGTTAGAATTAGTGTCAGGAGGTGACCCGCTGTCGGACATATTAAACTGACCTAAAATATTTCCTGCGGGATCAATTACAGAACAAACAACATTTCTGACAGAAGTTCCTTCATTAGTATTTACGGAAACTGATGTAAGAAAATTAATTACCGGACTGGTTGAAGTAGTAAGAATACTATCAAGGGATTGGAAATTATTTGAGATCAATGGTGCGGAAAATGACGGGTCAATTATAAGGTCATCCTTCTTTTCACATGAATAAAAAGTAATCGCAGCAATTATAATTAAAATTGCTGCGAAGAATGATCTGATTTTACTAAATTTAATAATGATATTTTATCTTTAGGTTACTAAGCGTAGGATTTCTCTCGATAATATTATCTTATAATTTTGGAAGTTTTGGATCAAAAAGTTTTCCATTTTGTTCTCTTGACATCAGGATAAATATTCAAACCAAAATCGATGCTTATGATCCCAATATATCTTTTAAATCCCGGTCCACCAGGGCCGTCACCATCATTCAAATTCTCTTCAGTTGTTCGACTCGCTAACGTCTGATTATCGTCGTTGAAAAGATTCATAAGGTTATACCTTGCTCCAAGATGAAATCCTAAATTTCTATTTCTATTCTTAAATACAAATTCCAAACCTGATTTTAGCTCCATACCAACTCTGAATGAACTTTCAAATTTTCTTGCATTTACGATCGCAGGATTTTTCGGTTCAAATTCCCCGGAGATAATATTACCACTCAACCCTCCTCCAAAATAACTTCTGAAACCCTGTTCCTTTCCAAAAACTACATGTTCATATCCTAATCCAATGGTTGCAATATTAAATTTAATACTGTTCTCATCCGAAAAATCTGCATTTTTCATTCCCTTATAATCAAATCCCAAATAAATTCTGCTAACTCTCAGTTTTCCTGCGGCATATTTCAAATTGAGAAATCCACCATAACCCCATCTCATTCCATAATTTTCTCTGAAAATCTGATCGTTGGATCCATAATTCGCTCTTCCGTAGGCATCATTTGCTGCCAGATTCCAAGTAGGCCCAATTCCAATTGACCACTTAGGCCTTGAGTATGTATATATAACTATTCTTTTTGGTTTTATAATCTGAGCAATTGATTCGTTAAAAGAAAAAGATAAAGTTGATAGAATAAATAAAGTTAGAAAGAATTTTTTCATTTTGTTCCTTTCGGGATAAATGTTGTTACTAATTATTTTA
>JBDSYA010000162.1:0-18181 GCA_039925865.1 Ignavibacteria bacterium | reverse complement strand
TTGTATATGGATTAATTATTCTTTTATTGTATATTTTCTTTGCAGCAACAAGCATTGACACAGGCATCATACATTTGATCAAGAAATTTTATGAAATAGATTTTGTAAGATCCGAATTATGGCCGTTGATTCTGATAATAAGTTTGATCAGTTCTATCCTGCTGTTTGCGGCTCAGAAGATTAGGACGAGAATTCTAGTGAATAGTGAATAGTGAATAGTGAATAGATTTGGGTTATAGCGGATAGTAAAATTTATAATTAATAGAAATTAAAACATTTATGAAAATTAAACTTCACACACAAATTGTAATTGCACTGATACTTGGGGCGTTGTTCGGTTCGATATTTCACATTGACCAGCAAAAACTTGAAATAAATTCTTTGCAGGGCGAAGTCATTGTAAAAGACTGGAGTGTAATTAGTTTTTTAAATCAGGATTCGGTAGTAAAATCATTTGATTCTAATGCTCAGGTAGGGATCATAAAATATTTTAATTCAATAAAAGATAAAAAATTCAGAGAGAATCTAAAATTAGAAATTGAAAATGCAGCCGGCGAAAATCAGTTATTAGAAAAAGTTACCGCAATCAACAAAGTAAGAACAATTGGTGTATTGCTTAAACCAATCGGAGATATTTTCATCAGGCTTTTAATGATGATCGCAGTTCCTCTGGTTTTAGCCTCGCTAATAGTAGGGGCCGCATCTCTTTCTGATCTTAAACACATAGCAAAGATAGGAGGAAAGACAATCGGGTTTTATGCACTGACGGCAGTTATTGCAATTACGATCGGTCTTGCCCTTGCAAATATTATCCAACCGGGATCTTTCATGCCGGAAGATACAAAACAAAGATTGCTGGAAACTTTCCAGGAAGATGCGCAGGGCAAGATTGATCAGAATATATCGATGAACATAGTCGATTTCCTGGTGAACATTGTGCCTAAAAATCCATTCAAAGCCATAGCCGACGGAGATTTTTTACAGATAGTTTTCTTTGCAATATTAACCGGAGTATTTTTATCTCAATTAAAAGACGGAAGGGCAAAAACGGTTATTGATTTTTTTGATGGCATAAGCAACGCTATGATTCTTCTTGTAGAAAAAATAATGTATGTCGCGCCTTTTGCAGTATTTACTCTGATCTCTGCAACTGTCGCCGAGTTTGGGTTCAGCATTTTACAGACATTGCTCCTTTATTCACTTACGGTTATTCTCGGGTTGGCTATTCTTACTTTTGTAGTGTATCCGTTACTTCTCAGATTATTCACAAAAGTAAATGTTTTCAATTTTTATAAAACCCAAAGGCAGGTTATTGCAGTTGCATTTTCCACAAGTTCATCAGCAGCAACTTTACCGGTCACGATGGACGTATGTGAAAAAAAACTTGGTGTACCGAATAAGATAGCAAGCTTTGTACTTCCCTTAGGAACAACTGTAAACATGGACGGGACAGCTTTATATCAAGCCGTCGCTGCAATGTTCATTGCCCAGGTTTACGGGTTTGATTTGAATTTAGCACAGCAGCTGACAATTGTATTGACGGCATCACTCGCTGCAGTTGGGACAGCGCCGGTGCCGGGGGTTGGCCTGATCATGTTAATAATTGTACTTAAATCTGTTGGCGTACCGGAGGAAGGTATAGCTCTTATCATTGGAGTTGACAGGATTCTCGATATGTGCAGGACAGTTCCTAATGTAATTGCAGATTCTCTTGCGTGTGTTGTGATTGCAAGCAGTGAAGGCGAACTTGGTGAATTAAAACTGGATGCATAGCAATAACGTTAATGTAATAAGGAAGTTGTCATATTTTAATAATTTAATACAAAGGATAAAGGATGTTTAAAATTTTTTCTATAGCGATTGTTGTGATCACATTACCCATCGCTTTTCATGGCTGTTCAAATAACACAGGTAAAAATACAAATAACACTACATCACAAATGAAATCTGAAGGGAAACAGGAATTGAAAAAAAATATTTATGATCTGTCTGTAAAAACAATGAGTGGCGAAGAAAAAAAATTGTCAGAATACAAAGGAAAGGTTCTTCTTATCGTAAATGTTGCATCCAAATGCGGAAATACTCCTCAGTATACCGGGTTAGAAAACATTTATCGTAAATATAAAGACAGGGGATTTGAAATACTTGGATTCCCTTCTAATGATTTTGGAGGTCAGGAGCCCGGAACAAATGAAGAGATAAAAAACTTTTGTGAATCAAAGTATAATGTAACTTTTCCGTTATTTGATAAAATGGAAGTAACCGGAGACGGCATTAGTCCTTTGTACAACAGGCTTTCTAATAATACTGAACCGGCAGGGGAAGTCGGATGGAATTTCGAAAAATTTCTGATTGATAAAGAAGGAAACATTACAGGAAGATTTAAAAGCAAAATTCAACCTGAATCGGAAGAATTGATAAGTGCAATTGAATCAAAGTTATAATAATAAAACATTATTTATAAAAGGCGAAGAAATTATCTTCGCCTTTTATATATTAAAATCTTACTTAAGAACTACGAGCTTCTGAATCTGCGTTTCAGTTTTTGAATCACCTTCAGCAACTAACTTATACAAATATGTACCGTTTGCGACAAGATCTCCATCACCGTCTCTGCCATCCCAAGGAATCTGATTATGCCCAATGCTGACAGGATAATCCAGTTCTTTTATCAACTTTCCTGAAACCGTATAAATCTTTATTTTAAACTTTAGCGGAGAATCAGAACCGGCCAGATTAAAAACAAAGTTTGTCATATCTTTCATAGGATTCGGGAAATTACTCAGGTCTTTTACCAGTAATTCATCACTCACAATAACATCATAGAAAACGGTATCCGTATTATCAGAACCGGAGTTATAAACAACTGCAAGCTTATTTGTGCCGCTTAATAATTCCGGATAAAAATAAAGTGATAAATCTTTTCCGGGTTTTGAATCGTCTTTATCAAAAGTCTTTAGTTGTTGATTAAGTATTCCGTTCACATAATATGGAATATATTTTTCATTAAGCGATAGAGAAATCATTGTAGTATCGGCAACTAAAGAAGCCTCTCCAACATTTGTCAAATTTATTTTCAGTTCAGGTTTTGGTTTTACATAATCTCCATTTGTGAGCAATAGTCCATCACTGTAAACACTGACTAAAGGACTCTGACCGTTTAGATGAACAGAATTCATTGAGAATTCTATGAGGTTATTATAAGCATAGGATTCATTATTCAAACCCTTAGGCTTTAGCTCTATATAAATTTTCATGCTGTCTCTAAAATATGGTATGACAAATTTATTTGAATAGTTTTTATAACTGTCTACATTCAGTGCTATTGCAGTAGTATCCGTAGAAATAAGATTATTGACGCTCAGGGATTTTTTATAAACGTTTGCAATAATACCCGGAAGATCAGACGATCCGTCATTGTGGTAATCAAATTTGTACTTTAAGACCTCGCCCACCTTGTATGAAGAATTTACAGAAAATGAATTGGCATCGTAAGAAAGTTCAGATGGAGGTGTATAGTTTACGTTGATAGAATTTAGTACCGGTGACTGATTGCCAGTAACAGTATCGATATTAAATTTTGCAACAAACTTTAGTTTAGGATATTGATAAGCATTTACGGAACTGAGACTTGAAGATTGGTATGTCAGGAGATTGGATAAGAGCAAAGTTTCTGCATTATTACGGTCTATACCAAAAACATCAAACATCAGACTACTCCCCTGTGGAATACTGCGGTTCCAGGAAAAGCTTGACCAGTTTTGCGCGGGACCGATTATAGTAGAAACTGTACCAGTAGTTTTACGGAAGGCAGTTGTAAGATTACTTATCGACTCTCCCCAGTGATCACAGCTAACACAGAATGGTGCAGGTCGGCAGCAAGGATCAAACATTTCAGAGACTTGCGGTGGAGTTGCTCCTAAAAATCCTACAAGGCTCCATGTATGAAAGTATCCTAACAAACCGATCGAATCGCAGTAAATACTTCCAAACTGTTTCAATTTTGTTTTTGCGGCTGCGTTAAGAAATGTACCGCTGGGAACATATGCAGCATTTAGAAGCATTAGATAATGTGTGTTATCAAATGTATTCAAATAGGTTACAATAGAATCAGAGGACGCAGATGAATTCATCTTTATATTTTTAAAAGAAACAATGTTGCCTGTTAATTTTTGAATTTTAAGAAAATTCAAACCTGTATTTGAACCCGCATCAATATAAATATTTTTACCTCCAACACTGAAATAAGATGATTCTTCAGCATTACTTCCTAATGATCTTACAAATAGATCCGCTTGAAAATCAACAAGATCAATACCGTCAGCACTGTATTCAGTATTATTAAAATCACCGGCAGAATACTGAGCGCTGTTATTTTTTATTATTGTAATTCCTTTTGCTGTATTACTTTCTGCTCCGGAAATATCATCCTTTGAGGAAGAAGTGCCTGATGTACTATAAACAAAATCATGAGCTTTGGACCATCCGGAACTGTCTCCGTTGTTAATGCAATTTGTTCTCCAGAAGTATAGCTTATTATTTGTTAGTACAGGAAGCGCGGCTTTGAATTTTGTTACAGTACCCGTTGCATTCCCGTTTACAAAAGTCCTCACAAATGATGAGTTGAATAGTTTTGTTGTATCGAATTGTACTATTACTTTGATCTTATTAGTTGAGCTGCTCAGTGAAGGATTTAAACCAACAAACTCAACACTATCGTTACTTACGATTGAATTATCATAAGGCTTCAGCGGAACAAATGAAGTATTATTCACAGGAACATCAATTGTTAAAGTATTATTTAATTTATTTTCCAATGGATAATAATTACCATAATCCAGAGTTACCACAACGCTGTAGTTTCCAATGGAATCTACTTTAAAATTGTAATTCAATGAATCAAATGTACCGAGATTTCTACGGATAGTATCTATGACTGAATAATTAATATTATTTCTTTTTAGTTGAAATCTTATTTTGCAGGAGTCCGCGTTCGTACCAAAATTTTTAGGATATAAACTTAATGTGACATTGTCACCAAGTGATGGTGCGATATTTGAAAGTTTATAATCTGAAGCCGAAACTGAAAATTCGGGTCTGACAGGTAACTTTAGTGTAACTGCTGGATCCCCTAAAAGGGTGTAACAATTAACGGTATGCCTCACATTAAATGACAAAGAATCCGTGCTCATTTTTTTATTTGCATACTTTGTTAAACCTCCAAGTCTTCGGGTGGTATCATTTTTTAAAGTGTAAATAATATGTGTTCCATAATCATTACCCTGTGCAGAATAACTCCAGCCCGTTGTTCCGACATAACCAATTGAACCTTTATTATTCAGATATATAAACCTTTCACCGAATCCCCTGTAATTTCCGAGTGAGTTTTCTCCCGTAAAACATGTAAGACTTAGTACCATAGGTAATCTATTTCCGTTTTCAAGTGTATTAGGATCATTCATTGCAATTTCCCAGTCATGGCTGCCTGCATGTCCTCTGTAGTTGACAAAAAAGACACCGCGGCTGATGGAATTCCTAATTGAATCTTTGATATTAAAAGTTACAGAACCGGATGTATCCGATCTGTAAGCTTTTATAGGATCTCCTTCTAGTGAAGGAGGAATAATATACGTGTTAATCTCCAGATTTGATTTTTGCTGATGAGAACTTTGCTCGGCACTAGTGCCACCTCCGGTAATGTATAGAAAAGATTTTGACCAAACAGCAGGAGTTTCATTTTCATATGCAATTATCTTATCAACCACAGCCTGAGCCTCAGACGGATAATAAACAGGTAGCCTTCCGATCGCAACCATTGAATAATAAAAAAATGTACCAATATTAAAATTTGCAAAATATCCATCTGAAGGCGGGTAACCAAAAACCGGAATTAGATTTTGATAATACGCCGAAGTGGAAAGAATTTTTTTAGGATCAAGAGAACCTCGTCCAAATAAACAGATATAACTCAGCTTCGGAAGCTGCCAGTTATCATAAACATGCTTTGTAAAATTCCTGACAGCAACAGGGTCTTCAATGCCGTAGTTGAAAATGTCATAGAGATCTTCGACATTAGCTTTGAATGATCTGAAATTATCATGCGAAGCCCTGTAAGATCTTAACTGTTCAGCCTGAGAAGTAAACAAGCTGTTATATATTATGAGATAATCTGCTCCATTAGAAGAGGAAACAAGATCCGGTACAAGCTTTTGTTTTATTCTGAAAGGTTTTTTGGTAACTTGGTTATTAACTAGTAAAAATTTACCATTACTTTTACCTGTAAACTTTAAAGTGTCAAGATTATTTGAAACAGATACTATTTTGATGTTATTAAATACATCGTAAATGAATACAGGATTAACAGAATTATATCCGGTAACTCTAAATTGTTTCGAAGTAGTATCAATTCCGGTCAAAGCAGAAGATACTTTTTCACTTCTAAACTTGAAAACTTTCGGATACTGTATCTCAAAGAAATCCACATTGAGATAAGATGCTATATTGGTTGCAGGATCAATTATATAATTATAAGTAACAGAAACAGTATTGACTGAGGAGTTTGATAAAAAAGAAGAGGGAAAAATTATTGTCGTATCAAAACGAGTTAAATCATTTACCACTAATGTTGTTATCAGGTTTCCATTTACTTTGACCTGTAAACTATGCTCATTCAGCGTAGCTGTATTTCTTTTAGTCGGATAAGCATAAAGCTTTACCGAAGCATTTTGAGAAACTGCATTATAAAGCAACGGCAGGGAAAAGGTATCCGATAAAGTTTGCGTACTTGCAAGAGATGACCAAAACCAACCCTCTCCTTTAAATTTTTCTGTGGTAAGAAATCTGTAGTCCGTAGAGCTGGTATTTTCACCCTGAGAGTAAAAATAATCTCTTTCAAGATGCACTATATCATTGTAGAATGCATTTGGATAATTGGTTATTGTTGAAAAGGTGGATACAGTGTATCTGCTTCCAAAACTTCCGCCCCAGCCTATCCAGTAAATATTTGTATCAGAGTACTGATTAAAATATTCATTAGTCGAATATATCTGGCTATTATTCTGATCATATACTTTTGTAAGTCCGCCAGAATTTCGGGTACCGTAAAAATCAAGATAATCACTGGCATCAAAGATCCCGTCGGTCTCTCCATTGAAAAATACAGGGATCTCAACTCCCTTATTATAAACTTTTACAGTACGCGGGTCTATTGTACTTGTGATGCCTGCATTTGTAAAATCTGTTTTATTGATCCTGTATATTCCGTCATCCGCAACATACATTTTAAGATAAGAAGTATTAGGTGATATCCACCCGTAATTCTGAGCAATTAAACTCACGTTGCCGAGAAGGCAGATAGCAAAAAGTAAGAATATTTTTTTCATAAGGATTGGTTAATAGAAATTTATTCAAAATTGTCTTAAAAATTTCAAATGAATATTAAGACAACTTTAAAAAGTATGATTATAATTTAAAATCTTTTTTTAATCTCAGTAAAACTATATCGGTAAATAAAACTTACTAATTTATTTTAGAACCACAAGTTTTTGAATTTTTGTTTCAGTCTTTGATTCATTGTCTATAACAAGCTTGTAAAGATATGTGCCGTTAGCTACGAAATCACCATCGTTATCCTTGCCGTCCCATTGAATATGATTATTTCCCGGATTAGCAGGATATTCCAATTCACGAATGAGCTTACCGGAAACAGTATAGATCTTGATCTTCAGCATATTTGAAATAGAATATCCTGAGAGTTCAAAAACAAAGTCAGTCTCATTAATCATTGGGTTAGGGTAATTATACAGATCTTTTATTGCAAGCTCATCACTGACAATTACATCATAGCTGACTGTATCATAAGATTCAGGGTCATTCTTATAAACCACCGTAAGTTTGTTTTTACCGTTTACCATTTCAGGATAGAAATAAAGTGTTCTGTCAAAACCGGCCGCAATGTTTTCTTTATCCGAAGTCTTTAGTAAAGGATTCAAAGTTCCATTCATAAAATACGGAACGTAATTATCATTAAGCTTTATTAATAGTGAGGTCGTATCATTTAAGAAAGCCTTATCTTTTTTTCCTGACAAATTTACTTTTATTTCAGGCTTCTTACTTAATTGATCTCCGCTGCTGAGCATCTTCCCGTCTCCAAAAACTTCCAATAGGGACAATGTCCGCGATTTGGAAGAGCTTATATTGAAATCAACAGAATTATTATAAGTGAATAATTCATTCATCTGTCCTTTCGGAGTTATATATATGAAGATCTTTGTGCTGTCTCTGAATGACGGTATTTTAAAATTATTTGAATAATTTTTGGTACTGTCCATTTTTAAAATAGAATTTACTGTATCGGTAAGAATAAGATTTGTGTCCGAAATAGAGTTGCGGTAAACATTAACAATCGTGCCATATATAAATGAAAATCCTGCGTTGCTATAACTGAAGGAAAAATTCAAATTGTTCACGTCACGTGTCGAATTATTGATCTGTAAAGAATTTTTTTCGAGAACAAGCTCGGCAGCAGGTGAATAGTTGATCTTTATAGAATTCAAAGAAGATGACTGGTTTCCGTTCACGGAATCTATTGAAAATTTTGCAAGAAGATTTAATCTTGGATACTGAAAAGCATTAATGGTTGTAAGATCGGTGAAATTAAAGCTCCTTACATTTGAGAACAGAGTAGTCTGATTATTGCTCTTGTCAATTC
Source organism: Ignavibacteria bacterium (assembly GCA_039925865.1). Lineage (GTDB taxonomy): Bacteria > Bacteroidota > Ignavibacteria > Tepidaquicellales > Tepidaquicellaceae > JBDSYA01. The sequence continues at coordinate 9,471 of JBDSYA010000162.1, read as the reverse complement.
CAATTATATCAAATGACAGATCTGAATTTGTAACAAGATTTTGACTCCATGAGACATCTGACCATGTCTGAGCAGGTCCGATTATGTTGGAAACTGATCCTTCAGTTTTTCTGAATGTTACATTCATTGAACTGATTGACTGAGTCCAGTGGTCGCATGCTACACATCCCGGGGTTGCCGTACAGCATGGATCATACATTTCCGAGACTTGTGAGCTATTTGCCCCCAGCGATCCGATAAAACTCCAGGTATGAAAATATCCTAAAAGTCCTATTGAATCTGCAAAAACACTTCCGAATTGTCTGAATTTACTTCTTGCTATTGCTGTCAATGTGCTGGGTCCGTTTGTATCATAAGAAGCATTCAACAGCATCATATAATGAGTAGAATCAAATGTATTTAAAAATGCAATTATTGGATCGGAAGATCCGGGATTGTTTACTTTAAAATTTTTAAATTCAAGTATAGTACCATTAAGCTTTTTCACTTTAATTATATTCAAACCGGTATTTCGTCCGGCATCAATATAAATATTCTTGTTATCAACTGAAAAATATGATGCTTCTTCACCGTTGCTTCCATAAGACCTGACAAAAAGATTTCCGGTATGTTCGTGCAATTTGATCTCATTATTAAAAAAACCTGTATTATAAAAATCAGTTTCCGAAAACTGATCACGATCAAATTTACTAATGACAACAGGAATAGCTGAATTAATAAATCTCATTTCTTTAGGACTTCCAATAATCCCGTTATTGTAAACAAAGGTTTGAATTCCTGACCATCCGGATGTATCACCATTGACTATAGAGTTTGTTCTCCAATGATAAACTGTATTATTAACAGCCAGAGCCAGTGAAGTTCTGAATTTTGTCACAGGACCTTTGATATCATTATTTATAAAAGTTCTTAAAAGAGGAGAGTTAAAATTTTTGCTGGTATCTAACTGCATGAAGGTTCTTATCATCAATCCATTGTTTCGGATATTTGGATTAAGTCCGGAAAACTCAACGCTGTCTTTAAACAGTACAGAATTGTTAACAGGTGAAACCGGAACAAAGGTATTATTCTTTGACGGTATGGTAATTGTCAGAGTATTATTAGTTTTAATTTCCTGAGGATACCAATTGCCCTGATCCAAAGTTACAACCATGCTATATATTCCTGTAGAATCCAGTTTGAAAATATGTTTAATAGTATCCAAAAAATTAAAGGGTTTATAAACTGTATCTTTGAAAGAATAATTCTGATTATTTTTCTTTAATTGAAATCTTATTTTGCATGAGTCCGCCTTCAAGCCATAATTTTTTGGATAAATGGTCAAAAGTGCAGATTCATTTATAGCTGGTGTTGAATTTGATATTGTATAGTCATTACTGTTTATTACAAATTCAGGTTGACGTGGCAAATTTAATTTTAAAGCCGGATCACCAAGAAGATTATATGAATTTACTGTGTGCCGTATCTGAAAATTTAATGAATCGGCACTCATTTTTTTCCCGGCTACTTTGAGCAAATCACCCATACTTCTTGTACTGTCCTGTCTTATACTCTGCATAATATGTGTGCCAAAATCATTCCCTGTGGATGCAAAACTCCAGCCTGTGGTTCCTACAAAACCTATCGAACCTTTTCCGCTGAGATACATAAATCTTTCACCGAAGCCCCTTAAATCGGTTTTCGCATTCTCTCCGGTGAAACATGTAAGACTAACCAGTATCGGTAATTTATTCCCATTACTTAATGTATTTGGATCATTCATCATTACTTCCCAGTCATGACTACCGGCATGCCCCCGGAAATTTACAAATAAAGTACCTTTATTAATCGCATTTACAATCGAATCTTTTATATTATAAGTTGTGATACCGGCAGTATCTGTCCTGTAAACTTTTGTACCTTCTCCCGAAATCGGAGGCGGTGTTACAAATGAATTTATTTCATAATTAGACCTGATCTGAAAATTTTGTTGTTCAGAATAATTATATCCTCCTGTAATATATGTGAAATTTTTCCACCATCTTGCCGGTGATTCACCTTCATAAGTAATTATCTTATCAACCATAGTCTGCGCTTCCGATTCATAATAAGCAGGAATTCTTCCAATCGAAATCTGATCATAATAAAAAAATGATCCGACATTCAAATTCGCAAAGTATCCGTCCGAATTAGGATTTCCATATACCGGTATAAGATTATTGAAATACACAGATGAATTTAAATTTTTCTTAGGATCCAGAGACCCTCTTCCAAACAAGCAAATGTATTGTAATTTAGGCAGCTGCCAGTTATCATAAATATATTTAACAAAACTTTTTACCGCGATTGGATCTTCCATTCCAAAATTAAAGATATCATAAATATCTTCAATCTCCGTTTTAACAGACCTGTAATTATTATGTGCCTGTCTGTAAGACCTGAGCTGTTCTACCTGGGACTGAAACAACTTATTATAAATTAACAGATAATCAGCTCCATTTATATTTGACGTAAGATCTGGAACCTGTTTCTGTCTGATCTTGAACGGCTTTGCTGTTATTGCTTTGTTGATCAGCTCAATTTTGGCATTTGACTTAGCAGTAAATTTAAGCGTATCAGATGAAATAGTAACATTAGATATCAGGATGTTATTTTTAACATCATAAACATTTATTGGATTTAATGAATTGAAGCCTTTAATTCGGAAGAGCTTAGATGTTGTATCAGCAGACGCACTAAGATCAAAATTAAGAACATTGTCCTTGATGCGAAATGATTTAGGATATTTTATTTCAAAAAGATCAAAATACATAGCACCGTTAAAATCCACTGCTGAAAGGTATTTGCAGATTATATTATTCGTACCCGAGCTTAAAAGTAAATTGCTGGGAAAATTTATTGTTGTGTCAATTCTGTTGTTATCGTTTGTAAAGATTGTATTTACAACTGTTCCATTAACACTAATTTGAATGCTGTGCTCATTCAGGATCGTTGTGCTCTTATTTTGAGGATATGCAAAAATTCTGACTGAAGAATTTAAACCTGTTAGATTTAAATAAGGCGAGGAAAATGTATCAGATACGCTTTGATTATTATTAAGCAGAGACCAGTACCAGCCTTCTCCACGGTATTTTTCATTTGTCAAAAATTTTACATCGCTTACTCCAACATTTTCACCCTGAGTATAAATTTTATCTTTTTCAAAATGTCTTAAATCCTGGAAAAATTCAGAAGGATAAGGAATCACAGATGTAAAAAGAGAAGAAGAATATCTCAAACCGCTGACACCATTCCAGTCTATCCAATATAGATTTGTATCGGAATACTGATTATAATATTCATCTGTTGTATAAACAACTGTATTGGCTTCATTGTAAGTTTTTGTGAGACCGCCTCGGTTTCTTGCACCAAAAAAATCAAAATAATCATTGTCGTTAAATATGCCATCTGCTTCGCCAAAAAAATATATCGGGATTTGTGATCCTTTATAAAAAACTTTTACAGTTCTCGGATCAATTGTACTAACGGATATCCCTGCATTTGTGAAATCTGTTTTAGAGATCCTTTTCATTCCATCTTCTGCAACATACGTTTTCAGATAAATCTTGCCCGGAGTAATCCAGCTAGGGCCTTGCGCAAAAGTTTTGGGGGAAATAATTACAAAAATTCCCAGTAAGAAAAGAGTAATTTTATTCAGCATAATGGAAGCTATATCGATTTTGATGAAATGGTTTAAAAACATGACGCATTTCGACAACAAAAGAATACATTATAAAATTTATAAATTTACAAAGTTATAGAATAAAAAAAATGAAAAATATTGTCTTATCTTCCTGAATAATTTTGAATTAATTTTAGAAGGGAAGATTGGTGTGAACATATTCACTAAAATAAAATTCCGGCCTTTCCATAAGTAATATTCTTTAAATAAATTCCTGATCATAGTTTTATTATACCTGTAATCTGAAAGTGTTGCGCATGATGTTAACAGAAAATAAGTTATTCTTCTTTTGATATCCTTGTCAAAGAAGAATTTTGATTTTCTAAGGTGCTTTGAGATATTCAATATAGAATTAGCTTTATCGGAGATCATTTGTTTTGTATTCTTTACAAGCGATATTTTATGTTTTGAGTCCATGTTAACATAAAACAATACTTCGGGAACATGGATTATCTCATTATTGATAATCGCTGCCCTGACATCATATTCATAATCTTCCCAGATTCTCGAATTTGACCAGTTGCCTATCTTATTTACAATTTGCCTTTTCCAGACGCAAGCTCCCGTTGCCCATGGCCTTCCGTGAATATCGAATAATACGGGTATTATTCTGTCAAAGCTCTGATCATTCTTATTTCTTAAAAAATTACCTGTATTTCTTATTAGTAATGTCTTACTGTAAGCCATTCCTACTGAAGGATAAGATTCAAGATATGAAATAAGTTTTTCAAGAAAATCTTTATGCCAAAAATCGTCAGAATCCAAATAAGCAAAATATTCGCCTTTAGCCATTAATCTTCCTTCTTCCCTGGACAATCCCGGACCTAGATTTTTTTTATTACGGAAGATTTTTACCCTGAAATCCTTATTAGAATATTTTTCAACTATCGTGGGATCAAATGACTCTTCTGAGCAATCATCAATCAGAATAAGTTCAATCGGTTTATATGTTTGCTCTACAACAGATTGTATAGAATTATTCAAAAGATCGATCCTGTTGAAGAAAGGAATGATGACTGAAACAAGTTTATTTGTACCGATTTTAGAGTGCATTATTTTTTCACAAAATTTTCCTGTAACACATTTTTTTATCAAATGTGTATATCAAATGTGTATAAAGATAATAGCCGACACTTTAATTTTGAAATTCTCAATTAAATTAATAAATTTAATTGATGTAAAAAAGATGAAAACTGAATTCTGAAGCCGGATTAGTTAGATCAGAATCTGTATAAATTTATCGATGAGAGTATAATTTGAGGTTTCAATATCTTAATATTTAAAAATAGAGAATATAATATTCAATTTCTTCTAAAAAATATTTCTTTATTGTAAAAATAAAGTATTGAAAGATAAAGTCTCATGTATTTTGGCTTTAAAATATTTTTTTTACCGAGCCATTTTAACATTCGCTTCAGTGTTTTTTGAATTTCATTATTTTTAACCAGATTATTTTTTTTGTGAAATTTTTTGATCACTCTGAAGATTACTTTTATATCTTCATAAAGAAATTTTTTATTTATACCACGAGAAGATATCAGATTTCTTATCCTGTGGACCTGATCTGCCTCTACATATACACCTAATTGAGCAAGATTTTCCCGGACTATTACTATACTTCCTGAATTCAAAACATCAAAATTGACAACGCTGTTATTGGATGGATGCTTCCTGTATTTTACTAAAGGACTGCTTAGATTATGAACTTTCCCAAAGCGGCTTATGATCGTAATTATCCTGAAATCTTCAGCATGAATAAAATTTTCTTCATACCTGATCTTATTTTCTACGATTACGTTTTTTCTGTACATTATGCTTGGATTTGCAAAAGTACATCTAAAGAGCAGGCTGAACTTAGCTCCCATGTCATCTGTCGGACGCTTGGGTTTTGAAATAAAATTTTCAAACTCGTCCATTACTATAATGTTGGATCCTACCAAAACATGATCGGGATTATTTGCAAGAAACAAACATTGCTTTTCAAATCTGTCGGGTAAGGAAATGTCATCTGCATCCTGAAGAGCAATGAATTCTCCCCGGGATCTGCCGAGAGCAGTATTTAAAGAATTAACTCTTCCCAGATTTGTGTGGTTTGCAATCAGTATTATCCTGCTGTCACGTGACACAAGCTTTTGTAAAAGTGCTGAAGTTTTATCTGTTGATCCGTCATCAACTATTATATACTCAAAATCCTTGAAAGTCTGATCTAAGATACTTTCAACTGATTGTATGATATAGCTTTCGCTGTTATATACAGTGGTTATTACTGAAATTCGGGGAGTCATATCTTATAAAATATTAAAAATAAATTTCTCCCGGAGAAAACACTTTTCTCCATTTAGCATTTCGTATTGATTTAATTCTGCGGCTATAAAGTCCCCTGATCTTTAAAAGTTCTTCTAATCGGCCTAAAGACTTTTCGATCCTTAATACTTCCGGATCACCTTCGGATAAGTTATTGAAGTTTATTAATTTTTTGATTCCGTATCCTCTTATTTTTCTTATGAGTTTTAGTGACTGGTATTGCCATTTCTGTTTGTATGAAGGCAATTCTTCAAATATATTTAAGTAAGGATCAAAGTCCGCCTTTTGAGCACCAAAACCCCTGCTTAACTTACGAAGATAAAGCCATTTCAATCTTTCATCCGGCAAAAAATGTTTTAGAATAAGCCTTTCGTCATACCAGATTACCCACCCGGCAAGCCGAATGGCAAAGCATAATTCAGTGTCACCGCCAGAACTCAGTTGACTTCCTTTTCTGTCTGTCAGTAACGATTTGAAACCGTTGATGTAAAGTTGATTTAATGCGGTCGAACGGACAAACATCCCGGCTCCCCATAAAACACCATTGCTCCATGTGATATCGCCGCTTTCTTTAGCCTGTTTTCCGATTGAATAATTTTGTTTATTTTCAAAGAACCATGTTGGTATTGATCCTTCTGTCTCTGCTACACTTTGTCCTCCCAGAGCTCCAATTTTAATATTCTCTTCTAATATTTGAAATCCTGTTTCAAGATATTTATCATCAAGCCAGTTATCATCATCGCAAAACAATATATATTCATATTGCGAATTATCCAATCCCATTTTGCGGGCAGACGACAGACCCTGCTTACGTTGAGTCAAAATTTTATAAGCAACCGGACATTTATATTCTTTCAAAAGTTGCTCTGCAGTTTCAGATGTTTTATCTGAAGAATTATTATCAATAATTATAATTTCCCAATTGACCGCCGCATTAATCTTTTGCTCGCAAATAAATTTTAATGTCCGGGGAAGGAGTCCTGCACTGTTATAACAGCAGATTACTACAGAGATACCGCTTTTCATTCAGAAAAATTTAAAAAAGAAATGTTGAAAATAGTTAAAGTTAATCAGCCTTTCCTGCGTAATCTTCTCAGCATTTTTTTTCCAAGGAGAGAATTTACCAGAAGACTAAATTTATTTTTGTTAATAATTGATTTGGGATAAAGTATATACGAAGGTAATATTAATGTCAATACTTTCATTCTTCGATCCGCATTGTAAGACTCAATAGCCTTTGTATAAAGTTCTTTTGATTGCGCTTTATATTTTCTGTATTTAAAATAATGAAATAAAGATTTAACCGTGTATTCGGATCGAAGATAAAAGTTTTTTAGCATTATCGCCGGATCCCGTGAATGTCTTATATCCCTGAATATGTTTGCAGTATTACTGATGATGACCTTGGGCTTGTAGGAAATTTTTTTCTTTGGAATAACATATTGTGTGGAAGCGTAGACAATGTTGGATTTACCTACCTTTTCTCTTTTCGATATATATTTTGGTGAAAGTACATATGCAAGTATAAGTATCATGTTGCCTTTTACGGTAGAATATTCCTTTCTTAATTCATTTCCGTAATAATTTAATTTATGCGCAAGGCTGTATTCGGGATTGTCTTTGTACAAATGATAAGCAAATTTCAGTTTTTCAGTTATCGTATCGCCTAATAATGAATAAGTAAGCAGATTTCTCCTTGATCTTTTCTTAATTGAGGAAGGGGATACAATAAAAGACATGAACATTAAAATACTCGCCTGTAAATTTTTATGGAAATATAATCTTTCACCTGCCTGATTAAATAAATTATATGATGTTTCCCTGTACTCTTTATTTCGGAGGAATCCAATGGTTTTTCTTAAAGTATTTTTTGGGGCAAATTCAGAAACCGGTTTTACTGCGAACGTCTCTTTAATTTTCTTTGATGATGTTCTTTTATTTTTAAAGATAAATTTAGGAGAGATAATATATGTAAGCAGTAAAAGAGCATTACCTTTAATGATCTTATTATTATTCTTAAACTCGTTTCCATAATAGTGCAGTTTATTTGCCAGCGGTAGCCCCGGAGGAGTTGTTAAAAAGAAATATGCTGATTTTGCTTTTTCAGAATAGTCAGCTCCTAGTAAGGAATATATCAGCTGGCTTTGCCGGGATCTGTACAACAGGCTCTTAGGGTATATGATGAAAGAGTTCAATATATTTATTATTGACCGGATCCTCTTCTTTTCAAAATATCTGTTTCGGCTTTTTTCGAATAATATCTGCGAATAATATTTATTTTTCTTTAAAGTAAGTATTGAATGAATTCTTCTTAAATTCTTCTTGATTTTATTTCCGATTCTTCCGGGATTCCAAGGTTTCTGATCGTAATAAAAATGCTTGTAATAATTATATAAATAGTAAGGAAGATTTTTTCTGTCAAAATTCCAGCAGTGGTACAATACGCGGTGATGTGTATTTTTCCTGTTATTGGCATTCGAAGTCTTATTATATCCGTTCATGCAAAATGTACCAAGATATGCATCGATCTGTTGAAGCTTAAAATTTTGATAAGCTTTCAGCAGAAACCAATAATCCATTGTCATATGATTTTCTATAGGAAATGGCCCGATCTTTTCCTGAACTTCTCTTTTATAAAAATAACTTACAGGATTAATTGGAAACATATATTTAAACGGGAGCATGATCTTTTTATATTCAATGTCAGGCACTCTTGCAAAAGTATGATCTGCATATTCAAAAAATAAATTTCCAATTACCATGTCCGATGAATTATCTTTTTCAAATGCATCCGCAATTTTATAAAATGCATTTCTCTGGAAATAATCGTCTACATTTAAATATGCAATAATATTACCGTCCGACATTCTGAATGCTTTATTCATTGCATCAGATTGTCCTTTGTCCGGTTCGGAAACCCATTTGAGATGAGGATATTTTTTTAAAATTTCTATAGTGCCGTCTGTTGAACCCGCATCACATATGACATGCTCAAATTCCGGGTAGCCTTGATTTAATACACTTAGTATGGCTTTCTCAATCGTTCCAACTGAGTTAAATGACGGCGAAAGAATGCTGATCTTCGGATAAGATTTTAACGGAGCAGGTAATCCTGCGTTTTCATTGATCCATGGCCATCCGTATCTAAAATCATTCTGTTCTTCAAGATACTTCCTGTGATCAGCTTTGAGCTGAGAAAAACCTTTTTTCCATGAAGCATTTCTCACTGCTTCAAGGCTTTTATCATAGTCTTTTCTGACACGGATAAGTTCTTTCAGTTTAGATATATAAAACTCAAGCATCAGAATATTTGTGTTATTGTCCTGTGCAAATCTAAGCGACAATATTTTATTAAGGCCGAATTTCTTTATTTCAGTTACTGCTTTTTTAAATTCATACCACCAGTTTTGTTTTAATATTTCACTTTCTGAAATATCTGCTCTCGCAAGCCTGATAGCTTTTTCATA
>JBDSYA010000161.1:0-2545 GCA_039925865.1 Ignavibacteria bacterium | reverse complement strand
TCATGACCTTCATGGCTTTCACCACTTCTGTATATACCCGCTATTGAGATAGACAATAATATTGTCAGAGCTCCGGTAATTATTTTTTTATGCTTCATATTTGGTTGCTGGATTATTTGCTTCCGGTATTATTATTTTTGAATTACTTCTTTTTCCGATCCTATAAAAAATATATGCTATTGTTGAGATCAGAATTATAAATAATATAAGCCATAACCAATTTTCAAATGCTTTCACAATAAAGGAACTGTCTTCATTAGTTTCGGTATTGTCCGTTGGTTGAGTATTGGCAAGGTCAACTTCATTGATGACGATCAGATCATTAATATCACCTGAAGTAACATTGAATAAAAAATCATATTTTTTTATTTCAGGAAATTCCACAGAGAATTCATAAACTCCCGGCTCAATTTGTGTTGGTGTGGTAATCTTAGAATTATCGACACCGGTTATTTCAATCTGTATCTCTGCATTTTCAACAGGAGTGTTTGTATTGTAATCCGATAAATAAATCTTTTGTGTTGAGGCTTCATTAGCTTTAACATTCTCAAGAGTAACTACAGCTTCAAAATTTCCTGTGAATCCTTCCGCATATGGCTTCTGATTGGATTCGGCTTTATTAGATTCTCCCTTACTATGATCATCATCTCCGTTTGCAAACAATACTGAAGTTCCTAATATTAGAACTAATATTGAAATAACAGTTGAAAAAATAATATTCTTTTTAAGCATTTATTGAATTTTTGTTTGTGTGACTTTCTCTAATTCCAAAATTGATTGATTAAGATCCCGTGATATATCGATGAAGTTTAATTTCATTTCATACAATTTTTGTTTTTCTGTCAAATATGTTATGAGGCTGATTTCACCCCGCTCATATCCTCTAATCAGCAATTCTAAAGTTCTTTCTATAACCTGTTCATTGATTTGAAGCAGCTCAATATTTTTCTTTGAGCTCTCCCATTTATTAAATGCGTTTTCCACATCGGCAATTATAACTTTTCTGATGAGACCGATCTTATTATTAATGATCTTTGTTCTGACTTCAGCTGCACGAATGTTACCCTGATTATAGTTGAATAATCCATTGAAAGGTAAAGGCACACTGAATCCAATTCCAAATTTCAAATTCTTCTCATCATCCTTTATCCTTAAGATATTATGTTCCCCTATTATATCATCGCCCGGGATTATTGCAGTGACGTTTGAATATCCCACTGATAATTTTAAGTTGGGAATGTTCTCCGATTTATAAAGGGATACTTCACTGCCGGCTGCTAATTTTTCGAATTGTAAAGCTTTTATATCGTAACGGTTTTCCACGGCATTTCTCTGTAACTGTTCAAGCGATAAAATATTCTGCCTGATTGGAATAACCGGATTAACATAAAATATTTTCTCCTTATCATATCCCAGATAAACATTAAGCTTGCGAACTTCAGTTTTAAATTCAGTTTCTGTCACACGAAGATTTACAGTTGAATTGTTTGTCTCTATCAAAACAAGATTATAATCTAATTCTGAAATATCTCCTGCTCTAAGACGTCTTTCCGAACTCACTAAAAGCTCTTCATTGATCTTATGGATCTCATTTGTAATTTGATGTTTTAATTGAAGCGTAATTACATTATTCAGTAATGATTTAATTTCAAACTCAATTTCATAATTTCTTACTTTGTATTCCATTTCCGATTGCCTGACTCTGTAATTACTAATATCATTTCGCGCTGAAAATTGTCCTCCAATTTCAATCTCCTGTGAAAGGGTCAGGCTGAAAAGTTTATTGCCATTATCTTCATAAAATTTGTCTGTTTCATATTCCATATCTAATTCCGGAAATTTCGGAAAGAAATTATTGCTCCTGTAATAATTTTCTTTTGCAAGTTCGATGTTAAGTTGTTCATTTTTTATAAATAAGTTTTTTTCCAATGCCTCATCTAAGACTTTCTCATATCTTAATGTATCCTGCGCTCTTAAATTTATCACGCAAAAAAATATTAAAACAATTGTAAATATTTTTATTTTTAACTTCATATTATTTAACGTTAACTACAAAGTTCGTTGTGATCAGTTTTCCACCTGGATTAAATTGAGCGAAGACCTTATATATTCCGGGTTTAGTAAAGTTTGTGTGAAAAACTACATTAGGTCCGCTCTTAGTAACCTTGTCAGAATCCATTTTCATATTGCCATGTTCACTGTGACCTTTTCCTCCGGCTTCCATCGGATGAACATGCAGATACATTGAAGCATCTTCACTGATTACCACCATGTGCCCTAATGCTGCAAGATAATTTTCAAGGTTGGTTACATCTTTTCCATTCTTCTTTATATTGACAATTATTTCTGTAGATTTATTTGTAGTTAAATCGGAGGGCTCAGTTGTCATTACTGCCGAATAGCCTTCTGTTTCAAATGTATTGCGCGGAGTCAAAGGAATATTTTCAACCGGAGCTCCTTCTACTTTTATCGGAAGATCAAAAACCTGATTCTTCTTTTCACCTTTAGGAGTTAAGTCAGCAAACAATACATAATCACCACCCTT
>JBDSYA010000160.1:0-7256 GCA_039925865.1 Ignavibacteria bacterium | reverse complement strand
GAAGCACTTTCTTTTCAAGATCGATCAGGGACAGTACATTAATTTCATAAGCAAAATTTTCAAAGACTTTTTTTGTTCTGAAATCAAAAAGTATATAATCTTTTTTTACTGTTTCATCATGATCTTTTGAAATGTAAAGCTCGTATTCATAATCGAGCTTCTCAGGACGTACTTGTTTAGTTCTCATCTAAGATTTCTTTTAAATTTTCTAAAACAGGAACACTTATTTCACTGCTGTCTGACATTTTTTTTAATTTTGCTGAATGGGTTTTCAATTCTTCATCACCAATAACAAGTACATATTCTGCATTAAGCTTGTTAGCCTCTTTCATCTGGGATTTAATACTTCGGTTAAGATAATCAGTTTCACTTTTAATTCCGGATGACCGTAAGTGATTCAGAAGTTTCAAAGAAAAAATTTTACTATCTTCACCCATTGTTGCAATGTAGATTTTTAATTTATCATCTGCGGGAAACTCGTATTTATTCGATTCAAGTATTATCAATAATCTTTCCATTCCGGCCGCAAAACCAATAGCGGGTGTGGGTTTGCCGCCCAATTGCTCTACTAAAAGATCATATCTGCCTCCACCGAGCAAAGTATTTTGTGCCCCCAATGCATCAGAGACAAATTCAAATGTTGTCGAAGTATAGTAATCCAAACCCCTGACGAGTTTATAGTCTACTGTATAATTAATATTCATATTCTTTAAATTCGAAAGAATATTCTCAAATGAAACAATGGTATCATCTTTTAAAAAGTTATAAAGAACCGGCGCATCCTGCAATATTTCAATGTCTCTTTTATCTTTCGTGTCAAGTATTCTCAGAGGATTTTTTTCAAACCTTTTTTTACTGTCGGCTGATAATCCATCAAGATATTTTGAAAGATAATTCTTTAACTCGTTTTGATAAACCTCACGTTCAGACAATGAACCAATTGTGTTGATCTTTACTTTTGCATTATTGATTGAAAAACTTTTTAATATCGAATCAGCAAGCATTATCATTTCAATATCAATTGTGTAATCATTGCTTCCGATTGCTTCGGCACCAAACTGTGAAAACTCCCTGAACCTTCCTGCCTGCGGCCTCTCACGGCGGTACATATTGCTGATATAGTATAATTTCTGCAAAGGAGATTCATTATATAAACTGTTCTCAAGATATGAGCGTATGACAGGCGCTGTCATCTCCGGCTTGAGAGTAAGCTCGTCTTCATTGAAAGAATACATTTCCTTTGAAACAATATCAGTTTCTTCGCCAATACCTCTTTTGAATAAAGATGTTTTCTCAAATGCCGGTGTTCTTATTTCACGGTAATTGAAAGATGAGAAAGTTTTTCTGAGCTGTGATTCTAAAAAAGTTCTTTGAAATGCTTTATCAGGAAGTAGATCGTATGTTCCTTTCGGTTTTTGTATAAACATTACATTAAAATAAATTTTTAATGTCATTAAATAAACTTAATTATTCAACCTCCCCCTGCACCCAATGCCATTAAGTTAAGAAATATGGTTGGTAAAGCTGAGAAACTTCCGAAGTCTGAATCCAAATCTCCAATACATTGGAGCGGAAAAATAAGACTTCGAAAGTTTTTGCTTAAGAAATATGGTTGGTAAAGCTGAGAAACTTCCGAAGTCTCAATTCAAATCTCGAATACATTGGAGCGGAGAAAATAAGACTTCGAAAGTTTTTGCTTAAGAAAATAAGACTTCGAAAGTTTTTGATGCTTATAGACATGTCTGAAATCCTGCAACAATTAATGAATACAAGGAATTTAAAATCGGGTAATTTACTTCGGGATTATTTCATATTAACAAAGTTCATTAATATGTATTTTAAAAAAAATTCAGGCATGCTGACATTTATTGTAATAGTTTATTTCCTTACAGCCGCAATCGGTATTTATCTTTTTATAAAATTATTTTCAAATACTAAACGAAAACTTGTAATAGGAATTATCCATGGCTCTCTGGGATTGTTTGGATTAGCCTGTTTATTATTTTACATATCATTCAGTAAGGGCGACAGTCCGGTTGAAAGTTTTCTTCTGATACTTTTTGCACTCTTTATTGGCGGCGGTATGCTTGCCACTGATCTGACCGGAAAGAAGTTTCCTCTCTGGATAGCAATTGTTCATATTGGATTTGCTGTTACGGGAATTTATTTTTTAGTAAGTCTCTGGCTGAAATAATTTAATAAATTTCGCGAAGCGCATGACTTTTTTATTTTCAAGACTATTATTAATTTAACTTTAAATTATACACTGACAAAGGAGAAAATATTGAAATTCATTTTTACTGTAATCCTCTGCACAATGATTTCGTCGCAGGGTTTTTCACAATACAACAGTCCCGAAAGCATTACCTACGATACTGTCAGCAACAGGTATTTGATCTCAAACACATCGAGCTCAAAAATTGTACAGAGAGACAGAAATGGTGTCGTCAGTGACTTTGTTACTGTCGGCAGTCCCATACACGGAGTGACAGTTCATAACAACAGGGTTTATGTCTGCAACGGCACGCGTGTAAAAGGCTATGATCTGATCACTGCGCTTGAAGTTTTCAATGTTACTTTAACCGGATCAACTTTTCTTAACGATCTAGCTGCTGATGCAAACGGGATCTTATACGTTACTGATTTTAACGGAAGAAGAATTTATAAGTTAAACACTATCACTCAGGGCTTTTGGATATATGTTGCAAATACTACGAATACTCCGAACGGAATTTATGTGGACACTCCGAGGAACAGGCTTTTACTTTGCTGCTGGGGAGGAAGTGCTCCGATAAGAAGTGTAAACCTTGCCGATTCAAGCATTTCGACAATTGTAAATACATCTTACTCAAACTGTGATGGAATCTCGCTGGATAAACTTGATAATGTATATGTCTCAACCTGGGGAATACAGTCTGTAGTAAAGTTTGATATTAACTTTGCAAATCCGCCAACAATAGTCACGGCCGGCCTCAGCAATCCTGCTGATATTTATGTTAACAGAAAAACAGACACCCTCGCAATTCCTAATGCAGGAAACAGTACTGTGGCATTTATATTTTTGAATAATCCTACTTCTGTAATTCATCCGAATGAAATTCCCGTTGATTTTACTTTGCATCAGAATTATCCAAATCCGTTCAACCCCAATACAATTATTCGCTATTCATTAAGTAAAAATCAGTTTGTGCAATTGAAAGTTTATGATGTATCGGGAAGTGAAATTAAGTCCTTAGTTAACTTAAGACAGACTGCAGGAAATTACAGCGTAAATTTTGAAAGTAATGAATTATCAAGCGGCATTTATTTTTATTCTCTCCTTATAAATGGTTTTCTGGCCGGCACGAAGAAAATGACACTTATGAAGTAACTCAGTTAAATTCGTTAAATTCACATTTGCATAGATAACTTTGTCTATAAAAAATACAAATTTTGAAATTTTAAATAATAGTATTATGAAAACAACGATCAAACTTTTTTTCATAGTTTTAACGATCCTTTTCAGCTCAAATGTTTTTTCTCAGGGGCTTAACAGTGTGCATACTCCGGACGGTATAAATATTATAGCGGTTGGAAACAGTGGAAAAATTTACAGATCAACTAATGCCGGTAATAGCTGGGCAAGCTACACTTATAATTCGGATAACCTTCGCTCGGTTTATTCTTTTGGCAATGACGTTTGGATAGGCGGAACAAACGGAAATGTTTATAAAACAACAAAGACAAATTCACCTGTAACTATATATAATGTCGGCAGAAACTTTAACATCAATTCGGTTTTTTTTATAAATTCTAATCTCGGATTTGTCTGTGGTGACAGTGGTTACATTTATAAAACCATAGACGGCGGACTGACATGGAATTCTTCCAACTCAGGGACGGCACCATATGACTTTAATTCTATAAGTTTCCTTGATGTAAACAAAGGTGTTGCAGTGGCTAAAGGCGGATTTATTTCTACTACAATAAACGGAGGTTTGTTATGGACCACCACTTACGGAACTACCACAAAAAATTTACTTGATGTCAAATATTTTACGGATGGGATGATCGCAGTAGGAGAGTATGGTACAATTTTAAAAAAAGAAAATACGGGCAGCTGGACTTCAATTGTTACAAGGACAGATTCAGATATCAGAGGTGTAACGGGTTCATCACTAAATAATGCAAGAGTTTGCGGCGGCGGCGGCTTTATAAGAAATAATCTGAACGGTGTATCTAACTTTTTTAATTTTGAGATTAATCCGATGCAGGCAAATCTGGTTGATATATTTTATTATGATGAGAATAATGCTTTTGCAGTCAGCAGTCTTAACTATGCAATTATCAAGACCACAAACGCGGGAATAAACTGGGATGTTCCGGCAGGAACAACAATTACAAAGACCTGGAACATTAAGCTATCTTCTGCAAGCGGTATCGGAAATAATCTGTGTAAACACCCAAAAGACAGGAACTCGGCTTTTGTTGCATACGGAAATAAAGTTTTTGTCAGCAGAAATCGCGGAGAGAACTGGACACAGATAGCAACAATGACCGGAGCGGGAATAACAGGCGGAAGAGCTCATTCATTTTATGTAAGTCCGCTTGACACAAATGTTTGGATGGCTGCAATCGATAATACTTCACCTGACAAAGTTGTAAGATCAACCGATTACGGATTGACGTGGTCTATAATTCTTTCAGATAATTTTTCAGCATACGGACAGCCTTTGGAAATGGATCAGAACGATCCGAATATTTATTATTTTGTCCCTGACGGCGGCGGATTCTGGCGGTCAACAAATTCCGGAGCAAGCTTTACTGAAGTATCAACATTTCCATTTATAAGTCCGTGCGATATAATTGTAATGCACGACAGTTCAAATGTGCTTTATCTTGGTGAGAGTTCACCAAGCAGAGTTTACAAATCTACAAACAGCGGTACGAACTGGAGCCTTGTATTAACATCATCCGGTTCAGAGATTCCTTCAATGGCAAATTCTGTTTTTGACAAAAAGGCAGCATATGCAACAACATTTTCTTCACTGCTCTGGAAAACCACAAACTACGGAGACAGCTGGGTAAACATATTATCTTCAGGCGGATCTAACTGGGGATCAGACGTTTGTCACGAAGATCCGACAGTTTATTTATACGGAACCTACAGCGGATCAACAGGTTATCTTACACTGAATTCAGGAGGAAGTTTTGCATCAAGTTCGATCACCGGAGGCGGTGCGGGTGCAGGAATAATGATACCTGACAGAGGTTATTTACTTGCTCAGCAAACTTCAGGATTATTGAAGATGAATATAAGTTACAGTGTTATTACTGAATTAAATGAAAATCTAATTTCCACTACAATACCTTTAAGCTTTGTGTTATTCCAGAATTATCCAAATCCGTTCAACCCTTCTACAAATATAAAATTCTCATTACCAAACTCCGGCAATGTTTCGCTGAAAGTTTATGACAGGCTGGGTAAGGAAGTCAACACTGTTATTGCTGATGCTTTCAGAAACGCCGGAACATATGAAATTAATTTTGATGCATCGGGACTGAGTTCAGGAGTTTATTATTACAAACTTATTACTAATGAAATATCATTAACAAAGATGATGATGCTGATCAAGTAAGTATAATATTTCAGCATTGCGAAAATTTTTAAATCAAGCCGGATATTAATTTGCCCGGCTTTTTTCATAAATAATTAGTGCTATCCAAAATAATTTTCAAATTAAAAAAAAACATTGAAATAATTAATTGTTCAATGAAAATTTTCTTAACCTTCAAACAACCCCACTGCCCTGACCCTGGGAGAATGTCTCAGAACTATCATTTTGCCTCTAAGTCTCAAAGACTCAAAGAAAAATTGTTGAAATTTTTATCACTTTGAGTCTTCGAGACTTTGAGGTAAAAGATTTTATTAGTTTTAAGACACTCTCTAAGCAAAGGTAAGGTTTGGGAGGGGTGTTTCATAAGTTTTCTACAAATTATTGCTTTAGTGAAATCTTATTAAGAATAGTGGTCACTTATTCTGAACAATCGTTTTGGACGCATGTGATATAGTATTCCCAAATGCTTAATGCAAAATTGGTATAAGTAAAATTGAAAAAAGTTTTAAAATTGTAATTTGCAACAGTAGCCAATTATCATTAACTTAAATAAAATCAAGGAGAATGATTATGAAATTATTGATTATTACTTTTCTCATTTCAATTGCTTCTGTTTCAAATGGGCAATGGAAATCTAATGTATATATTTATAATGGTGATTACAGAGAAAATGTTTCTACTGCAATTGCAAAGGATAATAACAACAATAAATATGTGACGGGTTATGTTCAGACTCAATCGGGTAAATTTACAGCCGTGACAATCAGATATGAAAATTTTTTTCCGTTCTCAACCTGGATCTCAAGACATAATTCATCATTTAACTTTTATCCGGCCTCAATTGCTGCAAATACACAAAACGGAACTGTATATGTAACAGGCAGTACTGACAGCGGAAACGGCGGGAAAAACATTTTTTTATTATCTTATAACGCGGCTAATGGAGAGCTTATCTGGGTCAGAACTTATAGTGGCAACGGTAACGGGAATGACGAACCTAAAAAAGTAATTTTCAGCAACGGATCTATTTATGTCGCCGGTTATTCCTGTGAAAGAGATTCATTGAGTAAAGAATTTCTTCTGTTGAAATACGACCTCAACGGAAATTTAATTTACAAAAAAAATTATAGTTATGTACGCAACAGCAATGATGAAGTAATGGATATGATCGTTAATAACGCAGGAGAAATTTATCTGACAGGCGGAAGCATTGACTCGTCAGGAAAATTTGATTATGCTACTTTAAAATATAATGTTAACGGAAATCTCGTCTGGGCTAAAAGATATGCATCGCTTTCAAATGGAAATGATAAAGCTGTTGCGATATATCAAAATAATAATGTGTCGGAAATAGTTGTCACCGGCTTTGCCGATACAAGCGTGGACTATACAACAATAAAATATGACTCTTCAGGAAATCAGTTGTGGAAAAAAGTTTATAACGGTACCGGCAATAGTTTGGATTATCCTGTTTCAGTCAGAATTGATAATCCCGGCAATGTTCTTGTATCCGGTTCAAGTATTGGCGCAGGTTTGAATTACGACTACCTTACAATTAAATATAACAGCAACGGAAACGAAGAGTGGGTTAACAGATATAACGGAACAGCTGATAATCTTGACAGTGTTGCCGGAATGGAAATAGATAATTTCGGCTGT
>JBDSYA010000159.1:0-6431 GCA_039925865.1 Ignavibacteria bacterium | reverse complement strand
AAAGATCATGATGAAACAGTAAAAAAAGATTATATACTTTTTGATTTCAGAACAAAAAAAGTCTTTGAAAATTTTGCTTATGAAATTAATGTACTGTCCCTGATCGATCTTGAAAAGAAAGTGCTTCAGTTTGATATAGAAGGTTTATCCGCGCCAAGGCTTGACATTTCAAAAGCCGGAAATGCATCTTACAGATATAAACTGTTTGATTTTAAATACATTGAGTATGACCTTAAACTCCTTAAATATGGAAAGAATAAAACTTTGTTTAAAATAAAGATCAATCCTAAATCTATAAAACTAACATTAAACGCCAAGAAGAAATTTATTAACATAATTACAGAAGAGGATTAAATGTTTCCAAAGTTATTCGAGATTGGTCCTGTACCTGTTTATAGTTACGGATTAATGCTGGGTCTTACATTTCTCGTTGGCAGTGCGCTCTTCACACGTGAGCTGAGAAGAAATCACATGGATGAAAACATATCAGTGGCAATTACTTTTTTATGTCTGCTTGGAGGAATACTCGGTTCAAAAATGTTTTATGTTCTTGAGGAATGGAATTTCGGTTCCGGCGATCCGCTTTCCTCATATTTGACAAAAGATATTTTACTGTCTCCTTCCGGACTCACATTTTACGGAGGTTTGATCCTTGCTATAATATTTGTCATGATATACTGTAAAGTAAAAAAATTATCAGTCTTAAAAGTTTTTGACATGATGTCACCATCAGCTGCAATTGGATATGGTATTGCACGGGTAGGATGTCATCTGTCAGGAGACGGTGATTACGGAATACAGGTAAATGGTACGGTCTGGGAGTTTATCGGGTATAGTTATTCACGCGGAACGGTTCCAACCGGCCCGGGAGTGCTGGTTCATCCGACACCTATCTATGAATTTGTTGCAGCAATACTGATATTTACTTTTTTATGGACTAACAGGGATAAATATAAAACACACGGTATAATCTTTGCTTATTATCTGATCCTGTCAGGAATTGAAAGATTACTGGTTGAAATGATCAGATTAAATCCGAATGTAGCGTTTGGATTATCACAGGCTCAGATAATATCAGTTTTCATGATACTCGGAGGTATTTATTTATTATTCACAAAATTAAATATTGAAAAAAGAACACTTGCGCATGCTTAGCTTTGCATAAAATTATTTTATATACAAAAAACAATTGTCATTTATGCGATGATATGAAAGTGACATTGCTTAGGACTCTTGAAAATATTAACGCACATCTGGAAATAATTGATATTGAGAGTAATGAGAAATTATTCGAAAAATATAAACATAAAATCCCGGTTTTGACAATTGACGGTAACATGTTTGCAAAGTACAGGGTGGACAAAGAAGAGTTGAGAAAAAAACTGGCAGGTTAAAAACAATCATAAACAGTTTCGAAAAATGTACAAATCAGTTCATAAATTCCTTGTTATTCTTGGCTATCATCCGTATTTTTGCAGACAAATAATTTAAAAAGAAATGAAAAGAACATATCAGCCCAGTAATCGCAAAAGAAAAAATAAACACGGTTTTAGGGAAAGAATGGCCACTAAGAATGGAAGAAAGGTTCTTGCAAGAAGACGGGCTAAAGGAAGAAAAAAATTAACGGTAAGCGACGAATTTACAAGACATCCGTAGATCTTTTTAGATAAATGGATAGTAGTGAAAATCAATCTAAATCAAAAGGAATAGGCAACGGTGACTTTAAGCTTGGCAAACATGAAATTATAAGCGGGCACAATGCATACATTAATATTCTTCAAAACTCGGTTACTGTCTCCACAAACAATATTAAGGCTTTTGTAAGTATTAAAAATAAAGCTTCACTTCCGGTTGATTCTACTGAAAGCCCGCTTTTTACAAACAATGTAAAAGTGGGCTTTATTATTGCAAAGAAAAAAATAAAAAAAGCTGTTTCAAGGAACAGGATAAGGCGGTTGTTCAAAGAAGCATACAGACTGAATAAAAATAAGTTTACATATTTTCCTCCTGATACAAATATTATTTTTTCATTAACTGATGGTGGTTACGAGCATTTTGGAAAAAATAAAAATGAGAAGTTTGAATTTATCAACATTGATATGAAAATACTTTCTGACAAAATAATAAAAAGAATTAAATGAGTTATCCGGTGATCCTGTTAATTAAATTTTATCAAAAGTTTATATCCCCTTTTTTTTCCGGTTCATGCAGATTTTATCCTTCGTGTTCACAATACAGTCTTGAATCTTTTCAAAGACACGGCTTTTTTTACGGCTTATACCTATCCGTCAAAAGAATACTCAGATGTAATCCATATTGCAGCTGCGGATTTGACCCCGTCCCTGAAATAAAAACTAATACACATAATTTACAATCAAATAAATATTAGACGCATAAACAGAAATGGATAAAAGATCAGTTTTAGGATTTGTATTAATTGGCGTGGTCTTAATGATATGGCTTTACTGGAATTCCAATACTCAGCAAAAGCAGTTACCGCAAACTAAAAAAAGTGATTCAGTACAGGTTACTGATAAGACTATGGATAAGTTACCCGACACAAGTCTGTCATTTAATAAAGTTGCATCCGATTCATTACGAATAGATTCTTTGGGTTATAAATTCGGAAAAATATTTTCTTCAAAAGTCATCGGAGGCATTAACAGCACTCCGGAAGAAATAATGATCGTAGAGAATGATAAGGTGAAGATGGAATTTTCCAATTACGGCGGAGGATTAAAAAATTATACAATTAAAAATTATGAGACCTGGGATAACAAACCTCTTCAGTTAGTTGACTGGAAAAAAGGCAAGGAGCTTCATCTGCTGTTTACTTCCAAAGACGGGATTTCAATTAATACCAAAGATCTGATATTTGAAGCTGACTATCCTGAATTCAAAAAGATAAATGTTAACACTGACAACTCTTATAAATTACAGTATGTCTTAAACGTCTCGAAGGACAGCACTGAAAAGATAATCAAAACCTATTCATTTTTTCCTGACTCATATGAATTTGATGTAACTTATGAATTTTTTAACGCTTCTAAATTTATTGCTGATAATAAATACCAGGTGGTCTGGGAATCATCATTGAACATGACAGAATTCAGAAGTGATCAGGAAGTTACTTTCTCTGAAGCTTTTGCTTATATGGGTGGAGAACTTGAAACACTTGACGCTACAAGTATCGGAGAAAGTTACAAAGGTGATTTCAACGGGAATACTGATTATGTAAGTTTAAGGAATAAATATTTTGGTGTGTTCATTATACCTAAAGAACAAAAGGGTAACGGTGCTTATCTTAGCGGAAGCAGGGAAGCTCTGAAGGATGCGGGTTCCAGAGAAAACTATTCGATTGCAGTTAAGATGGATATAAAAAATGATAAATATGATAAGGCAGTATTTGGAATTCTTATTTCGCCGCTTGATTACAATATTTTAAAAGCTTACGAGCTTGAACTTGAAAAGACTCTGAGATTTTCACTTGATTTCATTGTAAGACCTATTGCTCAGTATATTATACTTCCAGTTTTTTTGTTGATTCATAAATTCGTTCCAAGCTGGGGATTTGTGATCATTATATTTGCTTTGCTGATGAAAATCGTTTTGAATCCTCTGACTAAGACTCAGATGAATTCAATGAAAAAAATGTCTCAGCTTAATCCGAAGATCACTGCTATAAGAGAAAAGTATAAGGATGATCCGGTTAAGACTCAACAGCAGATAATGAAGATCTATAAGGATGAAAAGATCAATCCTGCCGGCGGATGCCTGCCAATGCTCATTCAGCTGCCTATCCTTTACGCGTTGTTCGGAGTTTTCAATTCAACTATTGAGCTCAGGCATGTAAGTTTTTTATGGATAAAGGATCTGTCTGCCCCGGATGTAATACTTCATTTACCTTTCAAAATACCTTTGTTCGGAATTGATCAGATCTCAGGACTTGCTTTGCTGATGGGTGTTACTATGTTCATTCAACAAAAGATGACTGTTACGGATCCTAAGCAGAAAGCAATGGTTTATATAATGCCTGTGATGCTCACTTTACTATTCTTCAGTTTTCCTGCCGGGCTGAATCTTTATTATTTTATGTTCAACGTATTCACAATTTCACAGCAGTGGTGGACAAATAAGAAAAACCCTAAGCCGGCAACAGAAGTTTTGACTGTTGAAAAAACACCGCCGGGTAACGGGAAGAATAATTCTGTTCAGAGAAAAATTCCTTCAAAAGTAAAAAAATAATTCGGCTTGGATTTACAAAATCCAAAAACAATTCTTGTTGTTCAGATTGGAAAGATCGGGGATATGATACTTACAACTCCCCTTTTCGGCGAACTTAAGAAATTATTTCCCTCTTCTCAGCTAACAGTTCTTGCAAGTGAAATAAACCGTGATATCCCGCTTAATCATAATTCCGTAGATAATGTTATTGTCTACAAAAAAGCTTTATTAAAAAATACCGGCCTCTTAAAAACTTTGTTCCGGAATGTCGATCTTTGGATTGATACAAAGTACGAGTATTCTAAAACTTCATCTCTTCTCGTTAAAATTTTGAATCCAAAAGTTTCTTTGGGATACAATTTTCAAAAAAAGATATTTGATGTTTCTCTTAATGAATATCTTTCCGGCGATCATGCTGTTGAAATTAATCTCAGCCCCGTTAGTTTTTTCAGGAAAATAAACGTTAAACTTGATTTAAAACCTTCATTTACAATTCCCGAGGCAGTATCGAAAAAGTTTCAAGCATCTTTCAACTCTACTAAAAAAAATATTTTAATAAATGTATCGGCAGGAAGTGAAAGCAGGTATTGGTCTAAAGAAAATTGGTTGAATCTTATCAAAAAAATCTCTATAAACAAAAACTATGCTTTCAAGATTATCGGAATGGAAAGTGATAAGGAGCTGATCGATTTTATCGTCGAAGGCAGTGAAGACGCGGAAATACAATTTCTTAAAACAGAAAATATTTTAGAAACATCTGCAGCAGTAATTAAAAGCTACGTAATAATAACTGCGGATACATCAATTGTTCATATTTGCTCAGCCTTTGATAAACCTGTGCTTGCATTGTTTCCAAATGTCGAATGGAATTTTAAGAAGTTTAAACCGTTGTCCAAATATTCCGGATCAATTTTATCGCCGAATGGAAATTCGATGCGAGGAATAAAACCTGATGAAGTAAAAGAGGAGTTTTTAAAATTAGTGGAAAAAATTAATAGTGGAAATGCCGAGAGTCGAACTCGGGTCCGAAAAGAAGACCATTAAAACTTCTACATAT
The DNA here is from genome assembly GCA_039925865.1 of Ignavibacteria bacterium. GTDB lineage: Bacteria > Bacteroidota > Ignavibacteria > Tepidaquicellales > Tepidaquicellaceae > JBDSYA01. The sequence goes on along the minus strand of JBDSYA010000159.1, from coordinate 1,150 downwards.
TTAGTCTATACTTCAAATTTCAAATTACTCCGGCAGACAGACAGGCCTTAGTAATCCTATTCCGTAAAGGTTCATTTAAAAGATCCGGAAATTCTTTTAAACTATCTCATCAATTATGACGCTTCCGAAATTCCGATGAGCGGGATCCCCTGAAGCGAGGTTGCATTAAATTATGCAGCCAATGCGTAGTTTGTTTCTACGTTGTTGTTATTTATAGTTTTCTACCTTTTTTAAGTGCTGGCAGGAACACTATATGCGATTCTAACCATCTTTCAATCCGTCGAAACCGTTGCATTCCCGAACTGAAAATTATTAAAGAACTAAGAAAATTGTTTAAACAGTTTTAACATTTGATGTCGATGCCGCTGTTGTTTTATGCTTAACTTCCGGCCTCACATCTTTTATTTCTTCTACAACGTTTTCATTAACACCTTTATCTTTGTATAAAATTCCTATCGGCACTATTATACAATATCCTACAATTAAAAGTATTGGAGCTAATACGGTCGGAAGAAATCCGTCAACTGAATTTTCTGACATGAAAAAATATCCTAAAATAATTAGTGCGATCCCCGCTCCAATAATAGTGTAATTCTTAGAAGTCATTGCAAAATGCAGGTGGCTTTGCTCCCGCTTATTTCTTTTTGATTTTAATGCCTGTACACTCTGCTGTTGTTTGGTTTTTGCCATTAAAATTTATTTTTTAATTTTTGATAGTTCATTTAAATAATGGGCAATACTTAATATCCCTCTGTGAAAATTTTTCAGATTTAAATGTTCGTCAGGTGAATGTGCATTTTCGTCGGGAAGCCCAAATCCTAGAAGGACTGTTGGAGAATTCAAAATTGTCTGAAAAGTATTCACAACCGGAATTGATCCGCCTTCTCTTACAAATACCGGTTCTTTCCCAAATCCCTTTTTCAAAGCTTCAACCGCAGCATCAATAGCAGGAGAGTCTAATGGTGTGATAGCTCCTTTCCCTCCGTGAAGTGATCTTACTTCAATTCTGACAGATCCCGGAGCGATTTTTTTTACATATTCCGAAAATAACTTTTCAATTTTCTCAGGTTCCTGATTTGGTACAAGACGCATGGAAATTTTTGCAGCAGCTTTTGAAGGAAGAACGGTTTTGGCGCCTTCTCCCTGAAAA
>JBDSYA010000158.1:0-8248 GCA_039925865.1 Ignavibacteria bacterium | reverse complement strand
GGGATTTCGGACAGGAGGCAATTGAAATCTTATTGAAAGAGATGTCTGATGGCAAAGGCGACCTTGCTGTAATAGTTGCCGGATATCCGAAGGAGATGAAATATTTTCTTGAATCAAATCCCGGGCTCAAGTCAAGATTCAATATGTACTTCGATTTTCCGGATTATGATCAAAACGAATTGTTGCAGATTGCAGAGTATACAGCCTCCAAAAGAAATCTTGTACTTACCGGAGAAGCCAAAAAATATCTTTACGAGCAGTTGGTTGAAGCTTACAGAAACAGAGACAGAACATTTGGAAATGCAAGGTTTGTAAATTCAATTATAGAAGAGTCAAAGATGAATCTTGGTACGAGAATCATGAGCGATAAGAATTCCGGATCCACAACAAAGGAAGATTTGATGACCATAAAATCAGAAGACATTGAAAAAGTTTTTGAAAGAGAAAACGATGAATCACCCGAGCTGCCTATTGATGAAGATCTGTTGAGAGAATCTCTGTCGAAATTAAATGACCTGATCGGACTGCAGAATATAAAAACAGAGATTCAAGAGATCGTTAAGCTTGTTAAGTTTTATAGAGAAACGGGAAAAAATGTCAGAAGGACATTTTCCGTGCATAGTGTTTTCACGGGAAATCCCGGCACGGGCAAGACAACTGTTGCAAGGATCGTTTCAGAAATTTACAAAGCTCTGGGAATTCTTGAAAGAGGTCATCTCGTGGAATGCGACAGAGAGGCTCTGGTAGGTGGATATATCGGACAGACAGCCATTAAAACATCTGAACTGATCGAGAGAGCTACAGGCGGCGTCTTATTTATAGATGAAGCTTATTCACTTATTCAAAATTCATCAAATGACTTTGGCCATGAGGCAGTTCAGATCTTGTTAAAAAGAATGGAAGACATGAGGGGTGAGTTTGGTGTAATTTGCGCAGGCTATACTGATAACATGGAGGAATTTCTGAGATCCAATCCGGGACTTAGGTCAAGGTTTGATAAGATCATGGAATTTGAGGATTATACCAAAGAAGAACTGTTTCAGATCGCACTTCACATACTGAGACAAAATGAAATTACACCTGATGAAAAAGCTTCTGCACATCTCAAAGAATATTTAACTGCGTTAAGGAAAACAGCCGACAAATATTTTGGAAATGCACGCGAAGTAAGACGAATTATTACTGAAGCAATAAAAAATCAGCACCTGAGATTATCTGAGATCCCCAAGGACAAACGAACAAAACAAATGATGTGCACTCTGACACTTGAAGATGTAAGTGAATTCAGTCCGGATGAGTTAAAGCCAAAAAAACATTTTGGTTTTGCTCTGGAACGCTAGCGACCCTTAGTCAATTAGCGTCTAGCATCAGTGCTTCCGCTTTCACACATTCTATCAGTTTAGTTTCAGAACAAACTAAAATTACTGATTAATAAATAAGTTTAAAACTGAGTTAAGATGAAACATGAAATCGGGCATATCAAGGCGATCTTTAGATATCCGGTTAAATCAATGGCCGGCATAGAATTAACAAAAGCACAATTGGGATTTCATGGAATCGAAGGAGACAGGCGCTTTGCATTTCGTCGTATGGCAGATCAAGGTGGTTTTCCGTGGTTATCTGCGAGCAGGCTACCTGAGATGATCCTGTTTAAACCAATTTATCAGCAGGAGAATGAGGATAGTCTGATCCCCAGCCATGTTCGTACACCTGAAGGAAATGATCTCGAACTTCGCAGCAGTGAATTATCTGAGGAGATTTCTCGCCGTCTTGGTTCTGAAGTCCAGTTGATGCATCTGAAACAGGGCATCTTCGATGATGCCAGTATTTCCATGATAAGTAATGAAACCATATTCAGGATCGAAAAGGAATCTGAACGCTCCATCGACATACGCCGGTTTCGTCCTAACTTATACATTGAAACAAACAGCGGCAAACCCTTTGAAGAGGATAAGTGGATTGGCCGGACAGTTTTCTTTGGTGAAGAATCGGACGGTCCTGCTGTGAGTCTGACATCACGCGACAAGCGCTGCGTCATGGTCAACTTTGATCCTGATACTGCTCATTCAGATGCAAGAGTAATGAAGTCCATTATTAAGTTGAACGAAAATAATGCAGGGGGTTATGGTACCGTTATTAAAATTGGAAATATCATAGTAGGTCAGAAAGTTTATATCTCAGACTAATTCAGAAGTGAGTGAACTTTCACAGAAGAAATGTTAGCAAAATGTTGCTGTCATTATACCGAATCGTCAGTGCACAAATTAAACAACCAACAAAAACAAATATAGAAACAAATTTAAATTATGACAGAAGGCCAAAAAACATTACCAAAATGGATACTTATAATATCCGGACTTTTTGCATTACTTGAACTTATTGTAAGTTTAGCATTATGCTTTTCACCTCAAACGACTGTAGAATCAGTTGACCTTAACGCAAAAGGCGTTGACTACTTAATTTATATGTGGGCTTCCCGACAATTTGCCCTTGGTTTCATATTTGGTTTTGCGACATTTAAAAAATCGATTCCTATGCTGACAATTGCATATGTTTTCTTTTTAGTAATGATGGTGGGCGACTTATTTATTGGAATTTCACAAAAAGAGAATTCACTTATTATTGGTGCTTTAGTAATGTGTATTATTTCTTCAGCATTGATATTTGCAATAAATAAGAGAAAATAATTTTTCAGTATGACACTAACATTTTTCGCAAAACAATCATGATCATCCATCTCATAGATGGTACATACGAACTCTTCCGTCATTTCTACGGTCAGCGCAGCTTCAACAAGGGTAAGGATAAACCATTTGGAGCTGTTGCCGGTGTGCTGAATGGCATATTGCAAATGATAGATGAAGGGGCAACACACACAGGCGTTGCGACCGATCATGTTATTGAATCATTTCGAAATAAGTTATGGCCGGAGTATAAAACAAGTGCAGGTATGGATCGGGCGTTGCTTGCGCAATTCCATCCTTTGGAAAAAGCTTTGGCAGATATGGGTGTGATAGTCTGGCCGATGATCGAACTGGAAGCTGATGATGCACTTGCCTCTGCCGCGCACCTGGCGGCTGCTGATCCTCGTGTTCAGAAAGTATGTATCTGGACTCCGGACAAAGACCTCGCACAATGTGTTTACGAAGACTCGGTTGTTCAAATCGATCGGAGAGCGAACATCATTCGCAACAGTGACGCTGTTCGCAAAAAGTTTGGTGTAGAACCATCACTAATCCCTGACCTGCTTGCTCTCGTCGGTGACAGTGCTGATGGCTATCCTGGTATTCCGGGAATCGGAAAGGTCAGTGCCGTTCGTCTGCTGAATGAGTATGGACCAATTGAGGATTTCCCTGCAAAGGTTTTGGCTGAAAAGAAGGAACAGGCATTATTGTTTAAGCAATTGGCAATATTACGAACAGATGTGCCTCTGTTTAAAGATGTAGACGAATTAAGATGGTGCGGCCCGACATCAGCATTCGCGGAGTTTAGCGCCAAAATAAATGATCCGCGTTTACTTGAAAGGGCGAATGCGCTGGCAGCAAGGGTTATTTAGTGCTTCGCGAGTTTTTATTTCATTAAATAAATTAAACAACATTTATTTTTATTGAAGGAGAGTTAACAAAGTCTTCGAAACTTAATTAATTCTTTTGAAGTAAAGGTACGGATGATTTCGAGAAGCGGGCTTTTATGCATAGCACGTTATTTTTTCAAATATCAGAAGTAAAACGAAAAGTAGCTTTTCTCTTTTCTCTTTTACCTTTCATTGTTTTCTTCTTCAATTTCTCTGAGTTTATCATAAATCCACGGACTTGAATCTTTAAATGAATCGTTAACATAATTTTTTAATAATTAAAAAATAATTATTAATTTTTGCAATTGAAGATTCGGCAATGAATGTATTATTTTTAATAAAATGTTTCTGGCTATCTAATTCATTAAGGAACATTTCATAATCCCCAAGCTCATAAATGCACATTGCCTTCTGATATTTCAAAGGGATTTTAAACTTGGAATAAGGAACGTCTGACAAAACAATTTGATTTAAAGCATCCTTAAAATCTTTATTAATAAATGAAATCATAAACTTCACATATGTTTTAGTGGATTCCACAATCTTAGTATCCAGCTTTTCAATAAACCTTGAAGCAAATAATTCTAACTTTTCAGAATCTGAGAGATCAAAGCAACTGGATATATATATAATGAAAATATGAATTGGAACTATTTCATTTCTTATACCACCGATAAGGATATTTTCTATATGAGAATCAAATATTTGAAGGGTCTCTTTTATTCTGTTTAATTTTCAAATATTTAAAGTTAAAGCAAGATAAACACAATAATGGAAACTTTGAATCTCTCTTCTTGGCAAAATATTCAGATTTTCAAATAGCGTATTTTTAAATTCAAAATAAGTTTCATCAGTGTTTTCTTTTAATGAAAGGATAAACTGTTGGTAAATTTTTATATATTGATACATGTCGCTTGTACCATTCTTAAGAGATTCCATAACGATTTCCAAATTATGATAATTCAGCTCAAGGAATTTGAAAATAGGGTTGTTAGAAGGATCAATATTCTCGCTTAATTTCGACACAATAGCATTTCCATATGCGGCAATTAACTGAATCAGAAAAACTGATAATTTATAGAAATCATGTTTTAATTGAAGACTCTCAATTTTAAAGTTTCGATCAAACTGCTGATGATACAATAACTTCATTTCATAAATATTAATCTTAAAATACAAATAATTATCTAATTCAATATTGTTTGCATTTAAGTAATCTATATCAGGTCCTTTGTCCATTGCATTATGTTTGTTGATATACATCTTATGCAGTTTTTTGTCAAGCATTGCGCTGATAAAATATTCATTCTGTTTATATTCATCCTTATTAAATTTAAGTATAATAATAAACTGCTCAGCAAGCTTGTTCAGATCAAAGATTAAATTCTTCATTATCCCGTAATTGTATTCCTTATCCGTAAATAATTTCTTCCAGACTTTTTCTTTCTCAAGACCTATTTCCTTGAATTCAGGAACATACTTTTTTACTTCAATAAATAAATTAATAACATTCTTATTTTTATTGAAATAAGGTGAGTTAACAAAGTCTTCGAATTTGACTAATTCTTTCGGAGTGAAGGTTCTTAGAATTTCTAGCAGTGAGCTTTTGTGCACTTTGTTAAATTTTAAATTATAAATATTAAATGTGAAATATAATTTCTGCTTTTCCCGTAGGGACGCCTACGGCGCAACTTTCAACTCGATCAATTTTTAGAAGGAATCTGTTCTTCCTGTAAGTATAAGTGTCAAATCCTGCTCAAAATAATACTTTTCTAATAAACAAGTAAGTATCTTAGTTGTGAAACCCGCCAAAAAGTTTCTTTGGAAAATGGATCTTACGGATATATTTTTGTATCAGTTATTTAAAACCCTAACAACAAAGGAGAAATAATGAAACAAATTTTAGTAATTCTGATTCTGATGGTTGGTACAATAACTAGAGGTAACACAAATGCCCAAAACCTTCCAACAGATAAACCAACAAACGGTTACACAATCAATATTTATCCGGATGCAGAAAATAATGTCAGTCTTGTAAAATTCAAGGTCCCGGAAGAAGTCTTTGTAAGAATTATTGTGATCGACGAACTTCAAAATGTTATCGAAACTCTTGTCGAAGGTGATGTTGATGCAGGGGTCCATTGTATTTACTACAAACCGGCGAAGTCACGTGGCAAAAGAAAACTTGAATGCAGAATTGAAATTTATAAAACTGAGAACAGTGATTTGATATATGCCAAAAATATCGATGTAAAATAAATGTATTTAATAAACTTCAAAACTAAAGCATGAAAACAAATTTACAAATACTCATATTTACTGTTCTCATAATTGTAAATAGTCAGAACTCTTTTTCCAATGAAACTTCTGATTCATTACCGGCGGGCGTGACAAAAGAATGGCTCAACAAACTCACTGATGAAAACGGAAAACCTATCATTCCTGATGAAGATCCGGAAGGTGATGCACTTCAGAGAAAAACATTTAACGGATTAGCTGTAAATTCTCAATTCGGATATTCAGTAAGCAGCGCCGGCGATGTGAATGGCGACGGATTTGATGATGTGATTGTCGGAGCTTATGGATATAGTTCATCAATCGGAAGAGCCTATGTTTATTATGGAGGAGTGAATATGAATACTATCGCAGATGTAACACTTTCAGGAGTATTGGCGAATAATTTTTTTGGTTATTCAGTTTCTTCTGCGGGAGATGTTAACGGAGACGGTTTTTCAGACATTGTAGTTGGAGCTTATGGATACAGTTCAAATACAGGAAGAGCTTATATTTATTTCGGAGGAGCTTCAATGAACAATTCAGTTGATGTTATAATGACAGGTGAAACAACCGGTAACTTTTTCGGAATTTCAGTTTCATCCGGCGGAGATGTAAATGGGGACGGGTACGGAGATGTAATTGTCGGGGCAAATAGTTATAGTTCAAATACAGGAAGGAGTTACATTTTTTTTGGCGGTGCAGCAATGAATAACTTTGCAGACGTTACGATGACTGGTGAAGCAGCTAATAATAGTTTTGGAACTTCAGTTGCAGCAGCAGGTGATGTAAACGGTGACGGATATTCTGATGTGATCATTGGAGCAAATGGCTATAGCTCTAATACAGGGAGAGCCTATATTTATCTTGGTGGAAATTCTATGAATAATGTCTCTGACAATGTAATGTCAGGTGAGTCAGCGGGTAATAATTTCGGATTTTCAGTGTCATCAGGAGGTGATGTTAACGGAGACGGTTTTTCAGATGTGATCATCGGAGCATACGGAAGAAATGCATCCAAAGGAAATGCTTATGTTTATTTCGGAGGAGCAATTATGAATTCAACATCAGATCTGACAATGAACGGCGAAGCAGCTAATAATGAATTTGGAATTTCCGTTTCATCTGCCGGAGATATAAATGGCGATGGATATTCTGACATTTTAGTTGGTGCGGATGGTTTTAATTCTTTACAGGGAAAGGCGTACATTTACTTTGGCGGTATATCAGCAGATACTCTTTCTGATGTAACAATAGACGGAGGAAAATATTTTGGGCATTGTGTATCATCAGCAGGTGATGTAAACGGAGACGGGTACTCAGATATAATTGTTGGTTCTCACGGAGAAACCTTCAATACAGGAAAAGTTTATCTGTACGATTACTTCATGAAGAATGAGATCATACCTGAGTTAACAATTACAGGAACTGCATCAAATTACCTTGGTGTATCAGTTTCGGCCGGAGATTTTAATGCTGACGGTTATCCTGATATAATAGCAGGTGCTCCGGGATACAATTCAAACACAGGAAGAGCTTTTATCTATTTCGGCGGGGCAGTTATGGATAATACAGCTGATGTTATATTAACAGGCGAAGCTATCGGTACATCTTTTGGAAGCTCAGTTTCATCTGCTGGTGATGTGAATGGTGACGGCTATTCAGACGTTATTATAGGAGCTAAAGGATATAACTCGGACCTTGGCAGGACTTATATCTACTATGGTGGAACTTCAATGGATAATATTTCCGATGTTATATTGACAGGAGTTTCAACAGTCGATTTCGGAACTTCAGTATCAACAGCCGGTGATGTAAACGGTGATGGTTATTCGGATGTCCTTGTCGGAGCAGATGGATTTTTTAATGTAAGGGGTAAAGTTTTTATCTATTTGGGAGGTAATTCTATGGATAATGTAAGTGATGTTACAATGTTAGGAGATTCTATCTACAGTTATATAGGTAATTCAGTTTCATCGGCGGGAGACGTTAACGGAGATGGATATTCTGATGTGATCATTGGAAACCAATCTTTTAATTCATATTACAAACGCGGAGAAGCTTATATATTTTTTGGAGGCGCGGTAATGAATAATGTTAAGGATGTGACATTGTTTGGTGAAGCTGCGGATAATCTTTTCGGATGTTCTGTTGCATCAGCCGGAGATATTAACAATGACGGATTTTCTGATGTCATTGCAGGTGCAACCGGATACAATGCAGGTTCAGGAAGAGCTTATATTTTCTATGGAGGAAATCTGATGGATGCCGCAGCTGATGTCACATTCACAGGTGAATACAGCAGTAATTTCGGAAACTCCGTTTCATCAGCCGGAGATATAAATGGTGATGGTTATTCGGATGTAATTGTTGGTGCGGTTGCTTACAGCTCCTCAAAAG
>JBDSYA010000157.1:0-3793 GCA_039925865.1 Ignavibacteria bacterium | reverse complement strand
AATTTGAAAAGTATTCCGGAATAAAAAACACCGATTCATTAAATCTATTCATTGAAAAAACAATTAAGTTTACAACCTCTATGATCAGTAAGTATTTTCCATCAACAACGGTGTTTCCAACAGTTGGAAATGATGATGCATACTGTGGTAATTATATGATCGATCCCGGAGGCCCTTTTCTGAAAATGCTTGGAGAAGCCTGGGAACCTATTGTAAATGCCGGAGGAAACAACCTTTCATTCAAAGAGGATTTTTCAAAAGGCGGATACTGCATTGTTAATATGCCGGGCCGGAATAAATATAAAATGTTAATTCTTAACACAGTTTTCTTTTCTACTAAATATAAAAATCTCTGCGGCGATACTTTACTTGATCCCGGCACTGATGAACTTACATGGCTGAAAAAAACTCTCGATGAATGCAAGTTGAATAATCAAAAAGTCTGGCTGTCTTATCACATTCCGCCCGGAGTAGATATTTACGCAACTATAGCAGACACCGGAAGCTGTGAAGAAAAACCTTTTCCGAGCTGGGATAAAAAATACAATTTGGAATTTATTAGAATTATCCATAAATATTCTTCGATAATTTATTCGAGCTTTGCGGGACATTTTCACAGAGATGACTTCAGAGTTTTACATAATACTATTAGACCTGTTTCATACATTCACATTACTCCTTCAATTAGTCCGATTTACGGAAACAATCCGGCATATCAAATTATCTCTTATAATAAAAGCAGCTTTCAACTCCTGAATTACGAAACTTATTATTTGAAAAATTTAAATGTATCTGATTCGGCTTACTGGACATTTGAATATGACTTTCAAACTGCTTATGATCAAAGTCAGATATCGCCTGAATCAATGTCTGCGGTTCGCAGTTTAATTTGGTCAGATTCAGTTTACCGTTCACGATATATATTATATTATACTGCGAATAATCCGAAAGCATTTCCCAAAGATTACAATAATTGGATTTATAATTACTGCGGTCTCGCATCTTTAGAGATTAAGAATTACGCAAACTGTCTATGTGCATATAGTACACATTTGAAAAAATAAATTTTTAATTCATTAAGTCTTAAAATTAAAAGATTTATATTGCATTGAATTCGAAATAAATCTTATGTGAAAATATTATCAGTTAATCTCTTTTTTAAAAAATTTGTAAATTATCTCATATATTAATTTTGTAATTAAAGCTTTTGAATAAACAAGACTCAGAAAAGAAACTTGCAGCAGAAAAGGCAACAGAGTTCGTTGAAAGCGGAATGATCGTTGGCCTGGGCACCGGTTCAACAGTTTTTTTTGCAATTAATAAATTAGGTGAGCTTGTAAAAAATGGGTTGAAAATTAAAGCAATATCAACTTCAGATGTCACTACTGATCATGCTATTTCTTTGGCAATTGAGATCATATCAATTGATGATGTGGAACAAATTGATCTTACGATTGACGGCGCAGACGAGGCGGACCGGTCTTTTAACGGTATCAAAGGCGGCGGCGGTGCATTACTGTTTGAAAAAATTGTAGCTCTGAATTCAAAAAAAAATATCTGGATCATTGATTCAAAAAAGTTGGTGGACAAGCTGGGAAAGTTTCCATTGCCGGTTGAGATCATACCGTTTGGATATAAAGGAGTTTTTGAAAAGCTGAAAGAATTAAAATATAATCCCGTGATCAGAAAAAAAGAAGATGAAATTTATTTCACCGATAGCGGAAATTATATTTTTGATTTATATACAGATGGTATAGATGATGTTCAAAAGGTTAATGATGAATTAAAATTAATTAACGGCGTAGTTGAAACCGGATTATTTATTAACATAGCTGACACGATTATTGTGGGCAAAAATAACTCAACAGAAATAATTAGTAAATAAACCAAATTAAAATAATATGCGGAAAGAAAGCTATGAGTTTTTAGAAAAGTACATTAACAATTCATCCCCGACAGGACATGAGTCTCCAGGCCAAAGAATCTGGCTCGATTACATTACGCCATATATTGATACTTATATTGCTGACATTTATGGAACGGTAGTCGGTGTTATTAATCCTGATGCAAAGTACAAAGTAGTTATAGAAGCCCATGCTGATGAAATTTCCTGGTATGTAAATTATATTAATGATGAAGGTTACATTTATGTAGTAAGAAACGGCGGCTCGGATCATCAGATAGCACCATCAAAAAGAGTCAACATTCAGACGGATAAAGGAATCGTGAAAGCAGTTTTTGGCTGGCCAGCAATACATGTCAGAGACAGAAAATCAGAAGAGCAGCCTTCCATTGAGAATATCATTCTTGATTGCGGATGCAAGAACAGAAAAGAAGTTGAGGCACTTGGAGTTCATGTAGGATGTGTTGTCAGTTACTTTGATGAACTTTTTATACTCAACGATAAATATTATGTAGGCCGCGCGCTCGATAACAGAGCTGGAGGTTTTATGATAGCGGAAGTTGCAAGAATGTTAAAAGAAAAGAAAAGTAAACTGGACTACGGATTATATATTGTAAATTCAGTTCAGGAAGAGATCGGTTTAAGAGGTGCAGAAATGATCTCGCGAAGAATTAAACCCGATGTTGCAATAATAACCGATGTTTGTCATGATACACAATCTCCACTTTATAAAAAAGAAAAGCTTGGTGATATATCTTGCGGTAAAGGTCCGTCTTTAACTTATGGTCCTGCGATCCAGAATAATCTTTTACAAATGCTGATCTCTACTGCGAAGAAAAAGAAAATTCCATTTCAATATGAAGCGGTTTCATCTCATTCAGGAACTGATACCGATGCATTTGCATATTCATCAGAAGGAGTTGCATCAGCCTTAATATCCCTGCCGCTGAAATATATGCATACGACGGTGGAAAGTGTGCATAAAGATGATGTTGATAATGTCATAAAGCTCATGTATGAATTTTTAATGCAGTTAAAAGCCGGACATGATTTTAGATTTATTAAATAGATTTTGTTTTTAAATTAATTTTTAAATAAACATAAAATTGTTAAACATATGAAAATTGAAGATTCAAAAATTTTAATAACCGGCGGAAATTCCGGTATTGGCAAAGCTGCTGCAAAGCTCCTTTCTGCAAGCGGAGCGCAAGTCGGGATCACAGGCCGCGATCAAAAAAAACTTGAACAGGCTGCAAAGGAAATGAATGCTTTTGCAATTCATACCGATGTATCAAAGGAAAGTGATATTGAAATTACTTACAAAAATTTTATTGATAAATTCGGCGGTCTGGATTGCCTGATAAATAATGCAGGGATAGGAGAATTTCCTACAATCGATGAATTGACTGTAGAAGCATTTATCAGGGTTTATTCGGTAAATGTTTTTGGAGTAGCTATGATGACAAAGAAAGCTGCTGAGATTTTCAAAAAACAAGGTTCGGGAAATATTATCAATATTGCTTCGACTGCGGCTCTTAAAGGTTTTGCGCGAGGTACGATCTATTCTTCCTCAAAATTTGCTTTAAGAAGTATGACAGAATGCTGGCAGGCAGAACTCCGACCGTTCAATATTCGCGTGATGCAGGTCAATCCAAGTGAGGTGACGACAGCTTTCGGAAATAAAGAAAGAACCGAGCGTGCTGAAGTTGCAAATAAACTCACAAGTGATGAAATTGCTCATACAATAAAGTCATTGTTGGAAATGGATGACAGAGGGATGATACCGGAAGTTACAGTTTGGGCCAGTAATCCGTTTGAGAAGAAATCTTAAATTAATTTCCCGGCATATCTTAATTGATCTGTACTTAAACCGTCTTCAAGGATCTGATA
>JBDSYA010000156.1:0-7437 GCA_039925865.1 Ignavibacteria bacterium | reverse complement strand
CCACTGCATTAACTTTCACCGAAACGTTATCTTTTGTGATTATATCCTGCCCCGGAACGTCAAGCGCTATTATGCGTAAACTGACTTTTGTCATCCGGTCAAGAATAGGAATTAGTATGATCAGCCCTGGACCTTTTACCGCTGAAAATTTTCCGAGTCGAAATATAACTCCCCTTTCATATTCATTAAGAACTCTGAAAGATCTGAGAATTGCGATCAGCAATGTAAATCCAATTATCCCGCCAACTCCCATCAGTAATGCTGCTAATGCTTCCATTTATTGTAAATTTAAATTTTTCCTTGCCTGCTGCAGGCAGGGATTGTTGATTTTAGATTTATTTTTTTAAAAATTACAAAGTGCAATTCTTACCGACTTACTGAAAGCAGATCTTCACGGAATTTCAAAAGTTTATCTTTGATCGGTTCATACTCATCGAATTGCATAAGCTCAAGTCTGAACGCGCTTATATCTCTTAATCCCCGTAAATATCCTGTATAATGTTTTCTGAATTCTCTTACACCATGTCCTTCACCTTTTAATTCTACAGCTAATCTAAGATGTTCGATGCAAACATCAATTCTTTCTTCTGCCGCAGGTTCTTCTTCATGATAACCGTTTTGAAGATAAAATTTAGATTGCCTGAATATCCAAGGATTAATAATTGCGGCCTGTCCGATCATTACTGCATCAGGTTCATAAGTTTCAAATGCGAATTTCACATCTTCAGGTGTTTTAATATTTCCATTAAGTATGATTGGAATTTCAACGCCCGCATCTTTAATTCTTTTGACCCATGTCCAGTCAGCTTCACCTTTGTTTCCCTGATGCCGCAGCCGGCAGTGAACTGTCAGCGCTTGCACTCCAATTTTCTCAAGCATCTGTGCAACTTCTACTATTACTATTGTATTTTCATCCCACCCTAATCTTGTTTTTAAAGTCACCGGAATGTTAACGTTATCAATAATTTTTTCCGCAATCCTCGACATCTTGGGAAGATCTTTCAGCAAACCCGCACCGGCACCTCTCAGAGCCACGTCTTTCACCCAGCAGCCACAGTTTATATCTATAAAATCCGGCGCAACACTTTCTGAGATTTTTGCAGCATCAACCAAAACATCTTCATTACCTCCGAATATTTGAATGGATAAAGGTCTCTCTTCTTCATAGAAAAAAAGTTTTGCACGTGCTTTCCTTGCATCACGTATCAAACCCTCGGCAGAAATAAATTCAGTATAAACAATATCAGCGCCGAGACGTTTTGCTATCAGTCTGAAAGGAGGCTCTGACACGTCCTCCATCGGAGCTAGAACAATTTTATTTGCAAATATTTTTTGAAAGTCGTTCATTTAATTAAGTTAAACATTGCATTTGTAATTTGAAATTATATTAATCAACCCTCATATAAATTTTATTTACCGTTCATTATATATTCTAAAATTTTGCAAATTAAGGTCTAAGATAAGAATGTAAGATTTATCTTTTAAATAGAAATCTTTAAAATATCGGAACTGATGTTCTGATTATTCTATTAATTTTTTATCATTTAATTAATTTTACCTTACCGGCCGCTGTCTGATTTGAAATGTTTCGGATCATACCCTTAAATACAAACCCGTGAAACGGATAAACAAGGTACCAGTATAATCTGCCTGAAAGACCAAGAGGCCTGAATGTTGCTGTTTGTACAAGAACATTTTTTATTATTTTAAATTCAAGCCAGGCTTCACCCGGCAATTTCATTTCTGCATAAAGTAAAAGTCTTTTCTCTTCCCTGCTTGCAAATATAACTCTCCAGAAATCCAGAGTTTCTCCGGCAGAAATTTCGCTGGGATTATTTCTCCCTCTTCGTAAGCCCACTCCGCCAAATAATTTATCAATTATACCGCGCAGACCCCATAGCCAGTCAGCATAGTACCAGCCGTTGTTTCCACCGATTGATAATATTTTATTCATTACACTTTCCTGATCGTTTATAATTATCTTGCGCGTGTCTTTAAAACATCCGAATACCGGAACTTCAACATAATGATTTATTCCTTTAAACAATGTTTTACTTGTGAGTGCATCTTTCCAGCTTGAGATGACTTCATTCTGTTCAATCTTATCAAATGCCAGCTTTATTGCTTTGTCATAGTCGATCAGTTTTATTTTTAAAATACTTGTAAGATCATTCTCTTTGCAGATAACTTCCACTTTCATGCTGTTGACTAAATTTTTTGCAAGTGTATAAGATGTCGATGTCACAAAATACAGCCAGTATGATGAAATTCTCGGACTCATTACAGGCACTACAAAAATTCTGCGTTTAAGTTTTCTTAGTTTTGCAAATCTCAGCAGCATTTGTTTATATGAGAGAATTTCCGGTCCGCCGATATCATAACTTTTATTATATGTCTCAGAAAGAAGAAGCACTCCGCAAAGAAATTCTATAACATTTCTGATTGCAATAGGCTGAGTCAAAGTGTTCAGCCAGCGGGGTGTAATCATTACAGGAAGCTTCTCGACTAAGTCACGGATAATTTCAAATGAAGCACTGCCTGAACCAACAATTATACCCGCGCGTAATGTTGTCAATGAAAATGTGCCTGAACTTAATATACGTTCTACATTCTTTCGTGAAATAAGATGTTTGGATAATTTTTTTTCATTAACAATTCCGCTGAGGTATATCACTTGCTTGGCTTTGGTATGTTGAATTCTTTGTTTAAAGTTTTCCGCAGACGTTGCTTCAAGCTTTTCAAAATCATCGTCAACTGTAGCCATGGAATGGATCAGATAATAAGCTGCATCGATATCATCGGGAATATTCTGAAGGCTCGCTTTATTTAAAAAATCAACTTCGATAACCTTCAGGCTGTGATCTTCATATCTCCGCATGTCAAATCTACTTTTATCTCTGACACAGCAAATTACTTCATGGCCGTTTTCAAGAAGAACCGGAAGAAGACGCTTAGCTATATATCCTGTAGATCCCGTTAGTAGAATTTTCATTAGAGTTTATATTTAAATGCACTGTATAATGAATTCGTTATCCGGCTGAATTTGGATTTAATTCTTAGTATGTAAAATCAGATTACTTTTTTTTGCGGGCAATTTAACTAGATCATATGAATTTTATTATCAGGATTGCTTGGTTCGGAATTTTTTATATTGAAATTTTATATTTTAATAACTTAAGTTGACCGCTTATAACTTGAATGTTAAATCCTGACACGAATTTCACTAATTTTGTCGAATTTCAAGAAACATATTTTATAAATTCGCTTCAATTCGTGCTATTCGTGGCGAAAAATCTGATTGAAGAATGAAGCGGTCAACTTAAGTTAATAAAATATTTTTCTCAAAAACAAAAACCCTGAAAGTATACACACACCTTCAGGGTTAACAAAGAACTCTTATAAAATCTATCTTTTTTCAGACAATCTCATCTCAACTTCCTTTTCCATTCCAATCTTCTTCGCGGAAGCATGAAAATTATCGATGATCTTCTTTACACTTGTTTCTGTCTTTGATAAAAAAGTATTTGGATGAACACCTATCCAAACAATAAAAACAATGATCGGAATGAATGAGATCAATTCTCTTCTGGAAAGATCGGGAAGATCCTTGTTCTTATTATTATCTATCGGACCAAGCATTACTCTCTGAAACATCCATAAAAGATATACTGCTGCTAAAATTACTGCTGTAGTAGAAACAATAGAATATACATTCGTTCCCAGGTTAGTTGAATAAAAAGATCCCATCAAAATTAAAAACTCACCTACAAACCCGTTAAGACCCGGCAAACCGATCGATGAAAAAAGAACGATCATAAATATCACTGAAAAGACCGGCATCACTTTCATAATACCTCCGAACTCTGCAATTGCCTTAGTATGTCTTCTTTCATAAAGCACTCCCACTATCATAAACAATCCGCCTGTTGAAAGCCCGTGATTTATCATTTGAAGAACACTTCCCTGTAAAGCTACATCTGTCAGTGCAAAGATTCCAAGTACTACAAAACCCAAGTGGCTGACAGAAGAATATGCAACAAGCTTTTTAACATCTTTCTGTACTATTGAAAGAAGTGCTCCGTAAATAATACCAATCACAGCAAGAGTTGCAATATAAGGTGTAAGTTTTATGAAAGCTGCCGGGAAAAGCGGCATAGAGAATCGTATTAAACCATACGTTCCCATTTTCAAAAGTACTGCAGCAAGAATGACGCTGCCGGCGGTAGGCGCCTGCACGTGTGCATCAGGAAGCCATGTATGAAATGGAAATAAAGGGACTTTGATAAGAAAACTCAGAGTGAAAAGAATGAATAAATATATTTGTTTATCCACCGGAAGCTGCAAGGCAACTTGCGTAAGCTGTGTAATATCTGTTGAGAATAAACCTCCCGTATAAGGAATGCATAAAAAACTGAGCCATATAATCCCGATTAACATCAGCAAACTGCCAAACATTGTATAAATAAAAAACTTAACAGTTGCATAAACCCTGTCTTCAGAACCCCAGATTCCGATTATAAAATACATTGGGATCAGAATGATCTCCCAGAATATATAAAAGAGTATAAGATCAAGGGAAGCAAAAACGCCGATTAATCCCGCATCAAGTAATATCAATAAAAAATAAAATGCTTTTAAATTTATTTTTATAGAGTTCCAGGAAGCAAGTATAGCCAGTGGAAACATGAATGTTGACATCACGATCAAAAGCATTGATATTCCGTCTATTCCGAGAAAATAATTCGTGTTAATTATACCAACCCATTTTGTCTTTTCGACAAACTGATAATCGGAATTTGCAGGATCAAATATAAAAAAAATGTAAACAGCTATAGCAAGAGGAACAAGAGAAACGAGAAAGGAATAAACCTTGATGAGTTTTTCATTTTCCTTTTTAAAAAATAGCAGTGGCAGTGACAAAATCAGAGGAAGAAAAATGAGGATCGAAAGAATATTTGCCAAGATAAATTTTTAATTTAGAAATTCAGGATTGCAGAAATAATATTGATAAATTTATTCAATATAGTAATTGGAATTTTTAAATTTAAGTCTTATTAAATGTAATTTTACAAAAGATTACTAAGGAATACAATGCTGTCCAAATTGATTTTCTACTTTAAGGTTTATTTGTTTTACTATTCAAAAATGAAAGCAAAGTTCTTTGATAAAAATAGAACCTCTTAAACTTTTCTTTACCACAAAGTTCACAAAGAACACAAAGATTAATAACGAAAATGCTTCATAGACCATCAGCAATTGAATCTTAGTCTTTGTGGTCTTTGTGGTCTTTGTGGTCTTTGTGGTTTAAAAAAAATTGATTCCAATGCACGTTTTGGACGGGATGTGCAAAAGAACATTAAAGAACAAATTTAAAGAAAGGCTTCAATGTCACCTATTGTATTCGATCAGATATTTATTTTTCTGCACGAGGCTTTTTCGGAATTATCGCCATTAATGTGTAATTGTCATCTTCATTATCTTCTTCGCTTAAGTCGTAAAACTGATCCGTAACAATTCTGTTTAACCTGTCAGCCTTTTTAAATCCGATCTTTCTAAGATTGTTCTCAGCCTTCTTATTAGTTTTAAAAACATATGCGACAATGTATTTGAATTTGTTAAGGCTTACAACGTAATCAATTAATAATTTCGATGATTCATAACCGATCTTCATTCCTCTGTAATTTTTTTCTATTGATGTAGATATTTCACAAGCCTCATCATAATGCTCTCTCCATTTAAAACATACATAACCCGCATACCTGGATTTATATTTTATAAAATACCAGACCTCAACTGCATTATGCTGCTTGTCATTCAGCCATTTTCGTATTTTTGGTTTTGTTCTGAAATTCAGATAGTCGGGATTCAGATATACTGCAATTTCCTTTTCATTGAAAATGCTGTGAAAAAGATCTACCAGCCTTTCATCATTTTCTTTGAATTTTATTAAAGAACAATTCTTACCTCTGATAATTGGTTTATATTTTTCTTTCACGATCAGATAATATTCAAAAAAAACTTAATAAGATATCAGTTAAACCAGTTAAACCAGTTTAATCCTGAGGCACTACTGTATTATACCAAAACTTTTTTGCCCTGTCTTTAATCTCATCAATATGAATATGTTTTGCCTCCGTATATTCCTTCAAACCATCCATCCCAAATTCCCTGCCAATGCCGCTTTGCTTATATCCGCCAAAGGGAGCTCTGTCACTCATCAGATGATATTCGTTTATCCAAACTGTTCCTGTCCTCATTTTATTTGCAATATTGATTGCTCTCTCATCGCTTCCTGACCAGACACCTCCGCCCAGCCCGTAAATGGAATCATTGGCAATACTCACTGCTTCATCATCATCTTTGAATTTAATAACTGTCAGAACGGGTCCGAAGATTTCTTCCTGAGCAATTCTCATTTTATTATTAACATTAATGAAAACAGTCGGCTCAATATAAAAACCATTGTCGCCCGATTGTTTACCGCCGGTTAAAATTTCTGCGCCTTCTTCTTTACCTATTTTAATATAATCCATAATGGAATCGAATTGCTTTTTATTAATGACCGGTCCGACATCAGTGGTTTTATCCATTGGATCTCCAATTTTCATTTTAGAGATTTTATTCTTTAATTTTTCAATGAACTCATCATGAATTTTTTCATGAACAAGAAGCCTTGTTCCGCCTTCACAACATTGTCCCTGATGATAAAATCCGGCATAAATTGCACCGTCAACACTCATATTGATATCAGCATCATCAAGTATAATATTGGCAGACTTGCCCCCGCATTCCAGAGTTATTTTTTTCAGATTCTCTGCAGCATTTTTCATGATTATTTTCCCTACTTCAGTAGATCCTGTAAAACCAATTTTATCCACATCAGGACTTTTCACTAATTCATTTCCAATAACGCTTCCTTTACCCGAAATTATATTTACCACACCTTTCGGCATTTCTGTCTGATCAATTAATCTTGCGAGTTCCATTGCTGTTACAGAAGTTTCCTGCGCGGGTTTGAGAATAACTGTGCAGCCTGCAGCCAGTGCGGGCCCGAGCTTCCATATCGCCATTTTCAAAGGAAAGTTCCATGGCGTTATCAAAGCTGCAACTCCGACAGGTTCTCTTCTTATTAGATTTTTGCTGACACCTGCTTTTGATAATCCTTCAATTTCTTCATCTAAACTTACCGCAGCCATCTTCGAAAAATAGTTTAAGCTCTTTGCCGAAAGGAAAACATCTTCACCGGCTTTTCTGATAGTTGAGCCTGAGTCCATCGCTTCAAGTTTTGTTAATTGTTTTGCGTTCTCATTTATTTTATCGACGATCTGTTTTATAATTCTGCTTCTTTCTTCGCGTGCCATTTCACTCCATACTCCGCTGTCAAAAGTTTTTCTCGCTGCATCAATAGCTGCTTTTGTATCATCGATGGTCGCCTGA
>JBDSYA010000155.1:0-5498 GCA_039925865.1 Ignavibacteria bacterium | reverse complement strand
GAAGAATCAAAGTGATATAAATTTGAACAATTTTTATTGGAGTCTTTGAGACTTAGAGGTAAAATCGAATATCGTTTTGGACGGATGTGACATTTCTGTTTACAATTTTACTTTATCCGAAAACGCTTTTAAAATCAGAAAGTAAAAGTCATACCAAACCTTTATAAGCCCGTAATATTTACAAAAAAAATATGAGTGTTATTAGCTTCATAAAAAAAATCCTGAACCGTATTTCGATTCAGGATTAGCTTAAAATATTTTACAATTTTTTAGAAATTGTTGATTTAAAAATTACTTCAACAATATCATCTTTTTAATTTCAGTAAAAGCATTCGTATTAATCTGATAATAATAAATACCGCTTGGATAATTTGAGGCATTGAATGAATATTCATAACCACCCGGAGTTAAATTTTGATTTACTAACCTGTCAACTTCTTTTCCAAGAGCATCATAAACTGCAATTGAAGTAAAGGTTGATTTTGCAATATCGAATCTTATGTTTGTTGTTGGATTAAATGGATTCGGAAAATTTTGATACAAAGCAAATTTTTCCGGAATAAGAGAATTATAATTAGAAATACCCACATCAATAGTATCGTAAATCGCTTTCTCCAGAAGTACATTATTAATTGCGATCGAAGGACTCACATTGGTGCCCGTGTATGAACCTATTCCCGAACCTTCCCATGATTTGAAATAATATGTTTTACCATTGTGGCTGACTTGAAACGGATTCGCAGTAATTGTGGCTGTTGCGGAAGAATCATAAAAAGTATTGCCGCCATTAACAGTTACCGGAAGATCCACAGGAACGACAGACGAAATTAATTTATACTGAATTTTATAAGTAGCCAGATAATTGATCTCTGCTGTGCCCACAGTTATATTCTGCAGTATCGGGCCGCCGTTGCTCCAGTTATCAAAAACATATCTTGTGCTGCCGATTGTGACGGGTGACACAGCTTCAAGAGTATGCGATGTTCCAAAATCCCAAACAAATAATTTTGCAGTGCTGTACGAAATATTATCAACCTTGTAAGATGCCTGAGGCCTGCTTGCAGCGAAAATTCCATAATTCTTTCCCACAAGATAATTCACAATAGTTTTATGAACTCTTCCGCTTACACTAGTACCTGTCACAATGATCTTATAAGCACCTGCAGGTACAGAAGCATTTGAAGACACATTTAAACTTAATGAATCCGGAAAATTATTTATTGAAGTGCCGCCCGGAAATACTAAATTAATTCCTGCCTGAGGTGTTTCTAATGCAGCTGTAAAAGAAACAGGTGAATTATAACCACTTGCAACCACAGGAATAAAAACTTTATAATCTGCAGATTGTGCCTGACCCGGATTTACAACTTTATACGAAGGAGCAGAGGTGAGATTAAAATCTCTTGTAGGTCCTGCAGTATTATATATTTCATTTGCAAATCCCTGAACGAATACATTTGTATATATTCTATCAGCCTGCCATGTCGGATCAATTGTATAATTGTATTCAAGAGTGATCTTTTTGCCGGGAAGTAAAGTCACCGGTGTGCCTGTTGCGCTCGGCAGCATTTTTCTCATTACATCATGAAACAGACTTTCACCATTTGTTCCCGGAGGAAAAGGATATTGCACTGGTCTTTCTATGACTGCAAAATGTACAAATGCACTCGGATTTGAAACTGCAAATTCACAGTAAATTTCTGCTTTGACAGTAACTATGCTTCCTGATCTTGTTTCTCTGACAACTATCGTAAGAGGGCTCAATACACTTTCTCTGTTATTATAAGCAGACTGAATTTGTCCTGATGAAACTCCTCCGATATATGATCCATCAAAAAACCAGTAAGGGATTGAGTTCACACCATAATTAGTTCTTCTGGCTGTATTATCAATTTGATTTGATAAAAACATCGGATCATTACCGGGAGCCGGCCAGTTCATATGATAGCTGATACTGGTTACTTTATTTGGATCAGATGAGGATAAAAATGCGTCAAGATTTGGATTATATGTAGCGCACGGAGGGCAAGTTGAACTTGTAAACCTCTCAACAAGAATATTCCTGTCGCCTGCATTAGTTTCTTTAATAATTATTGCATTAAATGAAATAATTATTAATGAAAGAAGTAAAATTTTTTTCATTTTTGTTTTTAATGTTTGTGATTATGTATTATTTCTATAAAATTACTTTTAATTTATTTAATAAACAACATTTTTTTATTTTCAGAAAAATCCGATGATTCAATTTTGTAGAAGTATATACCGCTTGGAAGATCAGATGCATTAAACATAAATGAATAGCTTCCGGCATTTAGAGTCTGATCGACCAGTTGAGTCACGTGTTTTCCAAGTGCATCAAAAATATTGAGCTTTATAATTGAATTAGTTTTGACATCAAATTTTATGGTTGTAACCGGGTTGAAAGGGTTAGGATAATTTTGATACAGTTTGAAGCCTTCAGGGATATTAGCAGAAAGAATATTTATGCCCGAGACTTCATTATTCTCAAAATAAAATAATCCACCTTTATTATTGCCGGCAAAAAGATCGGGATCAGTATCATTATCAATATCTACAAATTCAGGACAGGCATATTGTTGTACATTAATATTTTTATATTCGTTAGTCTGAAAAACAAAATTAGGATTTTGTGAATTTCCGTCGTTCCTGTAAAAAACAATTTTACCTTCACGCGTTCCGATAAAAAGATCCTGATCATTATCATTGTCAATATCAAAAAATCTCGGAACACTTTCATCACCCACATCAATCGAATTATAAAAATTAATTCTGAATGTAAATTGAAAATTTGCAGCTGTTCCTGTATTCTCATAAAAGAAAATTCTTCCGTTAGTGGCTCCTATAAAAAGATCTTTATCATTATCGTTATCAATATCGGCAAATGCAGGAGTGCTGCTCTGTCCCAGTGTTGAAAGCCCTATCTGATGTCCTCTTGCTTCTAGTGTAAAATTAAATGAAGTTGAAGAGCCTGTATTTCTGTAAAACCATAAAGAATCTTTTATATAACTGCCAAGTATCATATCTTTATCACCGTCATTGTCCAGATCAGCAAATGAAGGTGCATAATTAAAACTTGCGGAAAGTATGGGCAGTGAATCCGATATGAGAGTAAATGATGGAACCTGAGATGTTCCTTCATTTCTAAAATAAGAAATTCTTGACAAGTCGCTTCCTATAAAAAGATCTTTATCATTATCGTTATCAATATCAACAAATGAAATATTACTCGTTCCTCCAACGTCAACGTTGTTAAGATAATTGTCACTTACTCTTTGAAAATCAGGAATCGATGCAGAACCGTTATTCCTGTAGAAAACAAAATTTTTAACATTTTGGGAAAGATATAACACGGATATGAAAAGGTCTTTATCACCATCTGCATCAATATCTACAAATCTCGTCGAGTTATAACCCTGTGAAATGAAAGAAGAATTGTGTGGATAAATTGAATCTAAAATAGCAACATCAGGCGTGGTTGCCGAGCCGTTGTTTTGAATATAATAAATCCCTTTTGAAAACAAGTCGCCCCAGAAAAGATCAAAATCATTATCATTGTCAATATCGGTAAACTCAAGAGAATTAGCCCCGTGTCTTTCATTATCATTAAACATATTATTGTTATGTAAAAGCGCGGGTGAAATTATCAGAAGATCCTGCCAGATATCCGTGATAAACTTAAATGAAAAATTATTCTGACTTCCAATATTTTCATAATATGCAATTGTTCCGAGCTGCTGACCTGTAAAGAAATCTTTATCGCCGTCACCGTCAAGATCATAAAAAATCGGAACAGAGTTAGACTCGCTGTAGATCACGGTATCAGTACTCGTACGAAGCTCTTCAATCATAAGAATGAATGAAGGCACTGATGCTGAGCCGGTATTTTTATAATATTTTACAGTTTGGTTTTCGCCTCCCGTAAAAAGATCATTATCCGAATCATTGTCCATGTCAACAAAATAAAACCAATTTCTGAAATGAAGGTTTTCAAAACGTGACGAAGTCAGTTTATAGGATGCGTTTTGCGGAGTACCGGTATTTTTATAATAATACAGAGTTGTATCTGAATCAAACATAAAGAGGTCGAGCGTGTTATTTCCGTCAATATCTATATATTGAAATCTTGCATTATTAAGACCTCCATTAAAGGGTGCGTAAGAAATATTACCATTAATATTAAAATTAATACCATCAAATTTTTGAATAAAATCCTGTGAATACAAAGATGTCTTCATAAAAGTAAAAAGTATTATAAATGAGAAAAAATATCTCATCAGTTTTTTAATTTGTAATCCCACTACCGTATTTGAAATTTTCGCTTATAGTTACAGGTAATTTTCCTTTAAACTTAATCGTTCCGTAAAATGCATCAATCGCAGAATTAATGGAAGTTTCTGCATCAGCATAAGCACAAACATACGAGTCAATATCAGGAAAACCTTGTATCAGATATGGATTTCCAAAAGAAACAACCACCACTTTTTTGTTTAAGCTTTCCAGTGAGTTGACCAAAGCAATTTGAGATTGAGGCAGCCCGACGGTTCCTGTTTTTATTTTTACTTTTGCATAGATCGGAATAATTATTACATCATAATTAACTGCGTCCATTAATATTTCTTCGGTATTGGTTACTTCTCCAGATATATCATAAAATGAAGTTGAGCTGAAATTATTTTTTTCGCTGAACTTATTCAGAAAATAATCTGAGTTTGCTTTTTCATTTCCATTATTCATAGAGATGATCAGGCAGCTTTGTTTTGGCGCATTAGCAAAAGGTAAGATATTATTTTCGTTTTTCACAAGAGTTAAAGATTCATCTGCAATCTGCCTTGAAATATTTTTCGCTTCCATTGAATTAATTATATCCGGAATCTTATCTAAATCCGAAAATTTATTCTCATCAAGCTTTAACCATTTCTTAGCATTCAGTATTTTTTTTACTGATCTGTCGATCCTCTCTTCACTGATGGCGCCGTTGTTTACAGCAGTTTCTATTGCAGATATAGTTTCAGATTCACCCTGTGGCATTAGTATCAGGTCAATGCCGGCATTTACACATCTCAATGCTACTTCCTGAGTAGAAAAATGTTTTACAACACCTGCCATGTTCAGTGCATCTGTTACAATAAGCCCTTTAAATTTGAGCTCATCTATTAAGACAGTCTCTATGATATTTTTTGAAAGTGATGCCGGAAGGAAATTTTCCTTTTCAAGTGAAGGCAAAGCAAGATGAGCTATCATTACTGACATCACATCATTTTTTATTGCACTTTTAAAAGGTATCAGCTCCAGGTTATCAAGACGTTCTTTTGTAAAATTCAAAACAGGGAGATCATTATGTGAATCAATATCTGTATCTCCGTGACCGGGAAAATGTTTAGCAGTTGCTATCACATATCCATCCTGCAAACCTTTTATAAATTGATTTGCCATAACAGAAACAAGCTCAGGATCTTCTCCATATGAACGGACATTTA
>JBDSYA010000154.1:0-10263 GCA_039925865.1 Ignavibacteria bacterium | reverse complement strand
TCAATCCTTTTAACTGGATAACTACCGGTTTAAAAATTGGAAAAGAAAAACCTGATCTTATAATTTTTAAATACTGGCTTCCTTTCTTTGGCCCGTGTTTTACTATTATTTCTTTTGTTGCAAAATTATTTTCGAATACAAAAGTTCTCTTTATCTGCGACAATGTGATCCCTCATGAAACGAGGTTTGGAGATGATTTTTCAACAAGGCTTGCATTTAGCCAGGTTGATTTTTTTGTAGTTATGTCAAGGACTGTTGAAGAAGATCTGAAAAAGTTCAATACAGGAAAACCCTATAAACTTATACCGCATCCTGTATATAATAATTTTGGTTCAAAGGTAACGAAGACTGAAGCAAAAGATTTCATTAATAAGAAATATAATATTGATGTCCGGAATGAAAAGGTAATTTTATTTTTCGGATACATCCGGAAATATAAAGGACTGAACTATCTTATTGAAGCTATGCCGGAAATTTTAAAAAAAGTTAAATTAAAATTGCTTGTAGTCGGTGAGTTTTATGAAGATGAAAAAAAATATCGTCAGCAAATTAATGAAATGAAACTTGTAGATTCTGTAAAAGTTGTTTCTGATTTTGTATCTGATGAAAACGTGAAATATTTTTTTTCAGCCTGTGATGCCGTTGTACTTCCTTATGTTAATGCCACACAAAGCGGTATCATTCAGATCGCATATTATTATGACAAACCCGTAATAGCTACGGATGTAGGCGGTTTATCTGATGCAGTAAAAAATAATGAGACCGGCTTTATTATTTCTCCACAGTCTTCAAAAGCTGTCGCTGATGCGTTAATAAGATTTTATGAAGAAGAGCTTGAAGAAAAATTTTCTGCGAATGCAGCATCAGAGAAAAAAAAGTATAACTGGGAAGAGTTTGTTTCGTCGATTGAATCGTTAATTAAGTAATAGTTGTTCGTTGTTCGTTATTAGTTATTAGTTATTCGTGCAATCTATCAACTATCAACAAAACGAACAACCAACAACCAACAACTAACAACCAACAACCAACAACCAACAACCAACAACCAACAACCAACATGAAGTATGATCCAATAAAAAAAGTTTTTGGCAACGCTGTAGCGAATAATTCTTTTCTAAGAAAGCTTTTTTACCTGCTGCTGGACCTGATGTTCCTGCGTTCCTGGCATGTAAGAAAAAAATTGCGGGAGCTTTTTCCGGCAAATACAAAAATGGATATTTTTGATGCAGGAATGGGATTTGGTCAATACACTTATTTCATGGCAAAAAGATTTCCCGGATCGAAGATCCTTGCAGTCGATGTCAAAGAGGAGCAGGTGGAGGATTGTAAAAGATTTTTTTCAAGGACAGGCTTTAACAATGTAACTTTTGAAATTGCCGACCTGACCAAAATAAAACACAGTGATGAATTTGATTTTATTTTATGCGTAGATGTGATGGAGCATATCGTTGAAGATGAACTTGTTTTTAAAAATTTTGCGAACGCGCTGAAAAAAGGCGGAAAGCTTCTGGTAAATACCCCGTCAAATCTCGGCGGAAGTGATGCTCATTCTGATGATGATGAAAGTTTTATTGAAGAGCACGCAAGGATCGGATACTCAAAAGAAGATATTACAAAGAAAATCAATCGTGCAGGATTAGAAGTTGAGAGTTTTTCATATGCATACGGAAAGTTTGGAACGATCTCATGGAGATTCGGAATTAAATATCCGATCCTAATGGTGGGTGCTTCAAAAATATTTATACTGTTCCTCCCCATTTATTATTTATTTATATTATGGTTTGTATTGATCTTCATGTGGCTTGATGTAAATACAGATAATAAAGAAGGAACGGGAGTTTTGCTGGTAGCAGTAAAAGAATAAAATTGTAATAATGTACATTCCAAAACATACACGGATCGATAGCACAGATGAAATCTATAACTTCATCGAAAAAAATAATTTTGCAATTCTAGTTACTACAAATAATGGTAAACTAAACGCATCACACATCCCGGTTCTCCTGGAAAAAAACGAAAATTTCCGGGGACACTTATTGTGTCATATTGCAAAAGCAAACTCACAGTGGAAAGATCCCGATAAAGAAGTTTTGGTAATTTTTCCAGGTCCTCATCATTATATTTCTTCTTCATGGTATGAAACTAATCAGTCTGTACCAACATGGAATTACCTCTCAGTGCATGTTCACGGTGAAATTGAAATCATTGATGACAGGGAACAGAAAATTAAAATTATAAAAGACCTTGTAAAATATTTTGAAAGTAATGACAGCTTGTATAAAGTTGAAGATCTGAAACAAAGTTATTTTGACGGACTTCTAAACGGGATCGTTGCTTTCAAAATAAATATTACAAAACTTGAAGGTAAGCATAAACTCTCACAGAATCATTCTGAAGAACGCAGAACGAAAGTTGTGGCCGAACTTGATAAGTTTGAAAATGATAAGGACGCACAAATTATCAGCACACTTATGAAAAAGGATCTTCAGAATAAAACCGAAAGTTAATTTCAAAAAAATAAGTTTGGAAAAAGTTTTAGTGATCACATATTACTGGCCGCCCGGCGGAGGAGCAGGTGTTCAGAGAACACTAAAATTTGTAAAATACTTTCCGCAATTCAATATTAAGCCGTATGTAGTTACTGTCCGGGAAGATAAAGCCAGCTATCCCGTAATCGATCAATCATTGGCAAGTGATATTCCCGGAGAAGCGGAAGTTTTCAGAACAGAAACATTCGAACCCTTTGGAATTTACTCAAGCCTGTTAGGAAAAAAAAGTATTCCGACCGGCTTTTCAAACGAATCCAACCCAAGCACATTCCAAAAATTTTCAAGGTTTGTCAGAGGTAATTTTTTCATTCCCGATGCCCGGAAAGGCTGGATAAGATTTGCTTTTGAAGAGTCATGCAGGATAATTGAAAAGGAAAATATAAAAACAATTATCACCACAAGTCCTCCGCATTCTGCACAACTCGCGGGCTTGAAGCTGAAAAAAAGATATGATCATTTAAACTGGATCGCTGATCTGCGTGATCCATGGACAGACATATATTTTTATAATGAATTCAATCATCTCGGCATTGCAAAAAAAATTGATCTTAAGTTTGAAAGATTAGTTCTTGAAAATGCAGATATAATATTGACAGTAAGTAAATCCATTAAGGACCTTTTCTTAACAAAGTCGCCTAAAATAATTTCAGATAAAATTTATGTAATTCCAAATGGTTTTGACCCGGAAGATTTTCCTTCGAAGAATGAAGTTTCAGGTGAAGAATTTATAATAACATATACCGGCACTCTTGCTGAAAGCTATAATCCTTCAGTGTTTTTTAATGCTCTGAAAAAGATAACGGAAAAATTTACGGGAATTAAATTTAAGCTGAGGTTTATAGGTGACCCGGCTGCAGTATTGATAGAAGAGATTAAAAAACTTTCGATGAAACATATTCTGGAACTCATACCTTCAGTCAGTCATGATAAATCTGTTCAGTTCCTTCTTCAAAGCACTGTCCTGCTGCTTGTAATACCTGAAATAAAAAATGATAAGGGAATTTTAACAGGGAAGCTATTTGAATATCTTGCTGCGCAGAAACCAATAATATGCATCGGACCTCCCGACGGAGACGCAGCAGAAATTATCAATGAATGCAATGCGGGAAGAACCTTTGGCCGTGATTCGGAAAATCAAATTTATGAGTATCTCGAAAATCTCGTGAACTATTGGAAAAACAATAAAGATCTGAGTATCGAAAACGAAAATTACAAAAAATATTCCAGACTCAGCCAGGCTAAAGAACTGGCAGGTATTATTCATAATTTTAAAAAGTAATTAGATTGTTAAAATGATTTAATTTATTTTCATAAAATTTTTATTAAGTATTCCTTTTATAATGGCGAAAACCAGGACTGCAGTAAAGCCGACCAAAACTCCTTCGACAACTTTAAACCGAAAGCAGACTACATCAGGCAATGAGATTTTATTTAAATATGAAAATTATATTTATATCGGCATTATAATTTTAGCCGTCTTGATCTTTTTTAAAGATGGTGTCTTCGGCGGAAAGGTCTTTGCAACCAGCGATAATATTGCTTCGGATTCATTCAGGACGTTTTTGGATGATGCAAAAAATGGCGGAATTTTTCCCCTCTGGGTTCCTAATATTTTTATGGGGATGCCTAACTTTCCGATCATAGCATACAATCCGAGAGTTTATGACTTCTTCTTTTTCATCTGGGACAGCATTTATGGGTTTATCACGAATTCAAGTACCAACAGTGTCTTACCGATCGTCATGTATTACGTGGTTTTCGGAATTGGCTTTTACCTTTATACAAGTTATAAGTTTAAGAGCAGGCTTATCGCGCTGTACTGTGCGCTCTCCGCAACTTTCGCAACAGATTTTATTCAAAGGATTGTAGTTGGACATAACACAAAAGTTTTATCCCTGGCATTCTTTCCATTTATACTTTTAGCAATTGATAAACTTATTGATTCCTTTGATGATAAGAAAAGATCGATCTTCTCAGCTTCTAATCTGCTTAATTTTTTTTTCCTGACGATAATGCTGCACATTCAGCTAAACTCCAATCATATTCAGATGATATTTTATTCTTATCTGATGATCGGAATTTATCTTCTATATATTATTATATACCGTGCTGTTAAAAAAACAAATGTATCGGGTATCATAAAAAGCGGAGTTTTTTTTATCATCGCATCTTTGATAGCTGTTGCAATGAATGCTGATGTATTGATGACAATGAAAGACTACAATAAATATTCAATAAGGGGTGAAGCAAGTATTGAGGCTAAGCTGGACACGAAAGTAGCAAATGACTCTCCACTTGATTATCAGTATGCCACCAACTGGTCATTCAGTCCCGGAGAAGTAATTACATTTCTGCTGCCTTACTATTATGGATTTGGTGATGTACAGGTGCAGGGTCAGAAAGCGAATCTATACTGGGGTCAAATGCCTTTCACTACAAACCCGATGTACTTCGGCGTGATAACATTAGTTCTTTGCATCGTAGGTATTTTTTATAATTTAAGGAATAATCCGTTTGTACAGTCCATGACTGTGATATCTTTCATATTTTTATTTTTATCTTTCGGAAGAAATTTTTCAATTCTTTATGATTTATTTTTTAATTACTTCCCGTATTTCAGTAGTTTTCGGGCTCCCGTCATGATACACCATTTTTTGAATATAGCTATAGTTATTCTTGCAGGATTTGGTCTCAGATCAATTGTTGATATTGTCAAAAATAACACTCAAACAGAAAAATTTAAAAAATTGTGTTATGTGTTTTTTGGAATTGCAGGAGTAATGTTTATAATTTCAATTGTTGGTTTTGAAAGTTCGTATGCATCATCAATTGCCAACAGCCCTTTGATCGATAAATTAAAACAGCAGGGAGCCACAGCTCAGCAGATCAGCCAGTATACAAAGCAGATCTCCACAGTTGCATACGAAAATATTATCAGTGATCTTCGTCTTCACGCATTTTTCATTGCAATTGTAATGGGACTTGCACTCATGTATTCCCTGAATAAACTTTCGCTGAAAGTTTTTCTTGCGGCCACTATACTTATTGCAATGATCGATCTTTGGAACGTTAATTTTAAAACTCTTCATTGGGATAATCCCGGTGACAATAAAAGTGCATTTGCAGAAAACGATTATACGAACTGGCTGCTGAAAACAAACCCGGATGTTTATACTTACAGAGTTGCTGAAGTTAACGGCGGGCGTTTGTCCACTGACAACACTCTTGCATATTACAGGCTGCATTCATTTAACGGATATCACGGCGCAAAAATAAGAATTTACCAGGATGCTGTGGATATTGCCGATGAAAACCTGCCTCTCTTACTTACGCTTGGCGGGGTTAAATATGTGATCTCGGATCAGCCGTTACAGGATACTTCGTTCATACAGGTATTTAAAGGCTCGAAGTTTATATTTGAAAATAAAAATTTTATTCCGAAAGCATATTTTGTTGAAGAGTACAAGGTTGAAAAAGATATTTCAATTTTAAATAGTATCCGTGATAATAATCTTGATCCGGTCAAGACAGCACTTCTTGAAAAAGATATAAACCAAAAGATCGATAAGCCTGATTCGACAGCAAGTGTGAAGCTGACCAAAGGTGACATTCATACTTTGGAATATGAAGCTAACGCCTCGGGAAACAATCTTTTGGTTTTCAGTGAAATTTATCTTCCGTTTGGGTGGAAGGCTTACGTGGACGGAAAGGAAACCGAGTTTTTCAAGACAGATTATTTTTTAAGATCGATCGTTGTTCCTCCCGGAAAACATAAAATTGAATTCAGGTATGAACCTGCTACATATTATACGGGTAAAACGATCAGCATTGGATCAAATATTTTGCTTGGGGTAATTTTGGTCGCGGGAATTTTCAGTTATGTGTCGGGAAGAAAAAAGAAGGTTGAGAATAAATCAGAAGTTTAAAAAATAATTTTACCTGTTTGTTCTTGCTTTACAGCGATACTGAATAAGTAATTTGACATTTTGAAATATAGTAAGTAATTACTTTAGATAGTCTTACACGTTTTTTAACTTCAAGATTTTTATTAAGGAGGACAAATATGAAAAACAAAATTACTGCTCTCAGCATTTTTATTTTTCTGATTTCGGTGTGCTCGGTTCAGATATTGGGACAAACAAATACAATTTCAATTAAACTTGGCATAAATACCGGTCAGGACGCAAGCATTGATAACCATAATATTCAGGCAGGATATTTTCCCGATTTGGTAGCAATAGCTTGGACAAATCAAAACATACCTGTCGTAAACCGATCGCTGTTTCAATTTTACCATTCAATACCCTCTAATGTAAATATTATTGACGCAAGACTTTCTTTATATGGGAACACCAATCCTATAAATCAATATCATGTGGGTGCTAACCAGGCATTTTTGAGAAGAATCATTTCTCCCTGGAGCGCTGAGACAGTTACATGGAATACACAACCTGAATATGTTACAACAAATCAAGTAGTGTTACCTGAAAGTACATTTCCGTTACAGGATTATTTAAATATTAACGTTACTAATATTTTCAGGGATATGGTGAATAATCCTTCTGCAGGTTTTGGCTTTCTTCTAATGCTTGGTGTTGAAACTCAATACAGATGCATTAATTTCGGATCGGGAGATTTTTGGGATAGTACAAGGCGTCCTGTACTTCAGGTGACTTATTCACCTGTTGTCATTAAAACAGTTTCAAATGAAATTCCTTCGCAATATGTTATTTATCAGAATTCCCCCAATCCATTTAATCCTGTTACAAATATCAAATTTGATATTCCAAAAAAGTCATTTACGAGAATTGAAGTTTTTGATATCCTGGGAAGAAATGTCGAAACCCTTGTTAATGAAACAATTGATGCAGGAAGTTATAGTTTAAGCTGGAGCGGAGATAATTTTTCAAGCGGTGAATATTTTTACAGAATTGTATCTGATGATTTTATTGAAACTAAAAGGATGA
The DNA here is from genome assembly GCA_039925865.1 of Ignavibacteria bacterium. Classification (GTDB taxonomy): domain Bacteria; phylum Bacteroidota; class Ignavibacteria; order Tepidaquicellales; family Tepidaquicellaceae; genus JBDSYA01. The sequence continues at coordinate 2,747 of JBDSYA010000154.1, read as the reverse complement.
CACTATTAAAATGAGTATTTAATAGTTTTGTTAATTGTTAATTTGATGTTTATTAAGGTAGTCTGAAATTTTAGATTACCTTTTTCTTTTATAAATTATGTGCGGAATATTTGGTGTTTTAAATTTTAACGAAACAAATATAAACTTTCAGCAGCTTCAGAGCTCTGTCAATATCATTAAACACAGAGGTCCCGATGATGAGGGCTATGCAGTCTTTAATACTTATAAAAAATTCTATGAAGAACGCTTTGGTGACACATCTGCCATACAAAAAGGTTCTCATATACTATCCCCTTCTCAGAATGTATTTAATCTTGCTTTGGGCTTCAGGCGCCTTTCAATTTTAGACCTGTCTGTTAACGGACATCAGCCTTTTTTCAACGAAGAAAAAAATATCAGTATGATATTCAACGGCGAAGTTTATAATTACATTGAAATAAGAGAAGAACTTAAAACAAAGGGCTTTAAATTCAGGACCGCTACCGACACTGAAGTCATTATGAACTCTTATGTTGAATGGGGTGAAGACTGTCTGAACCGTTTTAACGGTATGTGGGGGATCGCCATTTATGACATGAGAAAGAATGTTTTGTTCTGCTCGCGTGACCGGTTTGGTGTGAAACCATTCTACTATTATAAGGATGAAAACTGTTTTGTTTTTGCATCTGAATTAAAATCAATTGTCGAATATTTCAAATCAGATCCGGCTTTCAGAAAAGAGATCAATAAAGAGAATGTCTATGATTATCTCGTTTATAATTTCGTAGATCATACCGAAGATACATTCATTAATAATATAAAACATCTCCAGCCTTCCCATTACATAAAATTCCAGGGAAAAGATTTTTGGATCAAAAAATATTTTTCTATTGAAATAAATAAAGAGCTTGGAGTTTATGATAATAAGAAATTTGAACAGATAAGGAATAATTTTAATGAGCTTATCTTTGATTCTGTTAAATTGCGGCTTCGTTCGGATGTGCCTGTTGGAACATGCCTCAGCGGCGGGCTTGATTCATCAACAGTTGTATCTATTATAAATAAATTTCTTACAAGCGATAATAATGTTAACAGTGAGCAGATCGGGAAGAAGCAGAAAACATTTTCAGCAGTTTATGATGATGCTTCAATAGACGAGAGAACTTTTATTGAAGAAATTGTAAAACATACAAATTGCGAATCACATTATGTTTTTCCGGATAAAGCTGATTTTACGGAAGATGTTGACAGTTTTATTTTCCAGCTTGACGAGCCATTCGGAGGTACTTCACCATATGCGCAGTGGAATGTGATGCGGCTTGCGCGTCAGAATAATGTCACTGTTCTGCTTGACGGGCAGGGAGCTGATGAATCGCTGGGAGGATATGAGGTTTATTTCGCGTTTTTATATTCCCATTTGTTGAAGAACGGCAAATATTTTCAGCTTACTTCCGAGCTTATGAAAAATTTTAAGAAAGGAATGGAAATTTCAGTGCGTGGTTTGAAATATTATAAAAACTCAAAAAATAAAAACTTAAAAAGCTCAACAAGCGATTTTTATAATGCAGATTTTTTAAAAGGTTTTCACAATAAAAACGTTCTTAATTTCCGGACAAAGGCTAATCTCAATGAGAAATTATATGAAGACCTGTCAAAATACATACTACCTTCTTTACTAAGATTTGAAGACAGGAATGCAATGAAATTTTCCATTGAATCCCGGACCCCATTCTTAGACTACAGGATCATAAAGCTTTTATTTGAAACTGAAGCTGTTTATAAAATGCATAACGGATGGAGCAAATGGATATTGAGAAATTCCATGAACAAGTTCATTCCTGATAAAATCGTTTGGCGAAGAGATAAAAAAGGTTTTCCGACACCTGAAAGAAAATGGATGATGCGGCTAAAAGATGATTTTGTAAAAATTGTCAATGAAAGCAAGAGTGAACTTGGGGAGTTCGTAAATACAGGAGAGATAATAAAAAACTATGATTCAATCGTTTTAAATCCGGAGATCAAATCTCAGTTCCTTTGGAAAATTTATAACCTGGCGAAATGGAAGAAACTATACGAGGTAAGTTAAAACCTTATTTTATTTATTTAATTAATAAGAATTGTATTTAAAACCTCATAATAGTATTTTGCAAAAAAAATTAAAATAAAATGAAACCAATCATTACACGTGTTTTAGCAATAATAATATTGTTCATTTTTTCCTCTAACTTTTACGGATGCGGTTATAATACTTTGGTTACACTGGAAGAAACTGTTACATCCGCATGGTCACAGGTAGAAAACCAGTATCAGCGCAGGGCTGACCTGATACCTAATCTTGTGAAAACCGTTCAGGGAGCAGCAGATTTTGAAAAAAGTGTTCTTACTGAAGTTACAGAAGCCAGAAGCAGAGTCGGGCAGATCAAATTAAATGCTGAAGATCTTAGCGACCCGGCAAAATTCCAGCAGTTCCAGCAGGCTCAGGATCAGCTGTCGAGCGCATTATCGAGGCTTCTTGTAGTTTCTGAAAACTATCCGCAGCTCAAAGCCAATGAAGGTTTTCTCCAGCTTCAGTCACAGTTGGAAGGAACAGAAAACAGGATCAGTGTTGAAAGAAGGAGATTTAATGAAACCGTACAGCAGTATAATACAGAGGTAAGAACTTTCCCAACTTTGATATTTGCAAAGATATTTGGCTTTAAAGAAAAGGAATATTTTAAATCTGTTACCGGAAGTGAAAAAGCTCCTGATGTGGACTTTGATTTTAAAAA
>JBDSYA010000153.1:0-19136 GCA_039925865.1 Ignavibacteria bacterium | reverse complement strand
CTCATCACAATGCTCTTGATATTGATTTGTATCTGAGAGTTTCCAATGAACTTTATTTAAAAAGATTAATAGTCGGCGGATTCAATCGTGTGTATGAGTTCGTAAGAGATTTTCGCAATGAAGGAATCGACAGAACACATAATCCCGAGTTTACACAAGTTGAATGGTATCAGGCATACGGAGATTATTTTGACAGCATGAATTTGTTTGAAGAAGTCGTTGAGACGGCGTGCATAGCTGTTAACGGTACAACAAAGATAATTTACGGTGATGCAGAGCTCGATTTTAAAAGACCCTGGAAGAGACTGAGAATGTCGGAGGCGATCGAACAGAAGCTTAATATCAATGTGAAGAATATGAAGAAAAATGAGATCGTAAATTATCTTAACGAAAAGAATATAAAATTTGACCTGAAGATTGCGCACAGCAAAGGCTTATTGATCGCAAATTTATTTGAAGCAACCTGTGAAGAAGATCTGGTTCAGCCGACATTCATTTATGATTTTCCGATCGACACAACACCATTGTGCAAGCCGCTTCGTGAATATTCAATGAAGCAGCTTGAAGAGATGAAGAAAGATCCCGAGCAGGTGATCTTTGGCGAGAGATTCGAACCGTATGTGAATAGATGGGAAATGGGAAACTCATACACTGAGCTTAACGATCCGATACTTCAAAGAAAACTTTTAGAAGAGCAGGTTGAAAGGGGCCGAGGCGGCGAGGAAGAAACTCATCCGCTTGATGAAGATTTTTTGAAAGCAATTGAAGTTGGTATGCCGCCGACAACAGGCGTGGGGCTTGGAGTTGACAGGCTGGTGATGTTGTTGACAAATTCCCAGACGATAAGGGATGTGATATTTTTTCCGATAATGAGACCGAGTTAATTCAATTAAAAATTATGAATTAGGAATTACGAATTAAAATCTACTACTGTCATTCCCGCATGCTTTTAGCGGGATCTGTTTTGAAAAGAATTAAAATTTTAAATTCAAAAATGAAAAATTACATTTTAAGATTAAAAATTATTCCTTGGTTAATTTTGGCATTGGTCTTAATTTCATTTGCTTTTCATGAGGATAATTCGATTGATAAAGTTTTTAAAAATAACACGGACACGAGAATTTTAAGAACAGATGACTTTGGAAATATTTTAGACGGCGATAAGAGCGATTGGGATTACAATACAAAACGCTATGAATACTTTATTAGGAATCATAATATGTTTGAAAGGCCATTTGTATGGAATGAACCACATGTAGCTGAAATGCCCACTCCAATTTATAATTCAGTTGACGTAAACAAAGTCACTGTTTGGTGGGATCCGGTAGGTACAGAAAACATTAAAGAGTTTTTTGTTGAAAGAAATAATTTATTGGATAACTTGTGGATCAAAAGAGGAAAGGTAATTACAAATGGTGAAACCGGAAATAAGGATTTGTTCACTTTTGTTGATGTAAATTTGCCGGAAGGTATATACATGTATAGGTTACGGTATTCCGACAGGGGACATGAAAATTATGCTTTAATGCCTGGTAAAGCATTTGTTAAATCATTTGACAAATTTCAATTCTATCCGGCATTTCCAAATCCGGTAACTGATTCAGTCAGCTTTTCTTTTTATCTTCCGGAAAAGCAAACTGTAAATATGTACTTTGTCAATGGTAACGATACACTTTATTTGTTAAAAGATTTTCCGCAGATACAAGGTTACTATAAGCTGACCACAACAAAGAGCGCACTAGGTTTTAACAATGAAATCAAACGTCTTTACCTCGATTGTGAATCGTGCGACAAGAAAAAGAATTTTGGAGATGTGCAATTTAACTAGAAAAATTTTTTATAATAAATGAAATATTACAATAACATCTTAGAGTTAATCGGCAATACTCCTTTAGTTAAGATCAATAATCTTACCAAAGGATCGAAAGCAACTGTGTTTGCTAAAATGGAATCGATGAATCCGGGCGGAAGCGTTAAGGACAGGATTGGATTGAACATGATCGAATCTGCGGAACGCGAAGGGAAGATAAAAAAGGGTGGTACTATAATTGAAGCAACCAGCGGAAATACAGGGATTGGTCTTGCTCTGGCAGCTTCTTTGAAAGGTTACAAAACTATTTTTGTAATGACTGATAAAGCTTCTAAGGAAAAAGGAAATTATCTTAAAGCACTTGGTGCGGAAGTTGTGATACAGCCTATTACGGCAAAGTACGGAGAGCCGGATCACTATGTAAGTGTTGCCAGACGATTGTCGGAAGAAATCCCGAATTCTTTTTTTCCATATCAGTATTCAAATCCCGGAAATCCCGGCGCTCATTATAAGACTACCGGTCCTGAAATTTGGAATGACACTGATGGAAAGATAACTCATTTTGTTTCAGGAGTCGGGACAGGCGGAACAATTACCGGGACAGGAAAATTTCTTAAAGAAAAAAATCCTGATATCAGAATAATCGGCGCTGATCCTTACGGATCTATTTTCAAAGTTGTGAAAGAAACAGGAATAGCACCAGAGCCGATTCCGTATTTGATAGAGGGCATTGGACAGGACGTAATGCCTGACAATGTACAGATGCAATACATAGACGAAATAATAAATGTTAATGATAAAGATTCAGTTGAAATGTGTCTGCGGCTGGCAAAAGAAGAAGGGATTTTCTCCGGCGGATCGACGGGAACAATTGCTTATGCGGCTGTTGAAGTTGCGAAGAGACTAACCGAAAACGATGTGGTGGTATTTATAATTTGTGATACAGGTGAAAGATACTTGTCCAAATATCATTCGGATGACTGGCTCAGGGAAAAGAGACTTATGAAGAGGGAAAATTTAATTGTAGGTCAGGTATATCAGACGAAAAGATCTACAGGTGTGCCGGAAGTTGTGTCGGCCAGCAGTACTGATAAAGTTTATGAAGCACTTGAGTTAATGGACAAATACAATTTATCAACAATCCCTGTACTAGATGGAGCCAGATGTGTAGGCTCATTGCGCGAATCCGGAATTCTTGATAAAATCATTAATGACCGTACTGTATCCGGAAAGAATGTAAAAGACATTATGGAAAAGGAATTAACGATAATAGATTTTGATACCCCTTTTATTAAATCACTGGATATACTTCATAAAGAAAATGCAATTCTGATTTCACAGCATGGGATAATAAAAGGAATTCTGACAAGATATGATGTACTTGATTTTGTGTGATGGTTTTAATAAAGAGAAAATAAGCATGATTAAAATGTATAACTCGAACGACATCAACTCTATACTTCAGAAACACAGAGTTAGTTTGACTAAAAAGTATCATATAAAAGAGATAGCGCTGTTTGGATCTTACAGACGTAATGAACAAAATGAAATAGTGATATAGATATTTTAGTCGAATTTGAAAAACCAATAGGTTTAAATTTTGTTTTGCTGGCTGAGGAATTAGAGAAAATTCTGAACGTAAAAGTTGATTTAGTCTCCAAAGGCTCAATAAAACCAAGAGTATGGGATTATGTTAAAAAAGATTTAACTTATGTATAGGGATTGGAAATTACTTTTTGAAGATATTATAGAATCAATTAATAAAATAAAATTATATACATCAGGATTATCTTTTGATGATTTCAATTTAGATTCCAAAACAATAGATGCTGTTGTAAGAAATTTTGAAATAATTGGAGAAGCAGGTAATAAAATTCCTGAAGAAATTAAAATAAAGTTCAAAAATATTGAATGGAATAAAATTATAGGATTAAGAAACAGAGTGATCCATGAATATTTTGGCGTTGATAATAGTATATTTGGTTTATTATAGAAAATGAACTTGAAGATTTTGAGACAATTTTAAACAACCATTTAAATGAAAATTAATAAGCTATTTAGAATATAATATTACAAATAAAATTTACAAAATGAAATTTGCAACCAAACAGATCCACGCCGGGCAGCATCCCGAAGAAACTACGGGCGCAGTAATTACTCCGATATTTCAGACCTCGACTTACTCGAATAAAAAGCTCGGTGAAACAAAAGGATTTGATTACGGAAGAACAATTAATCCGACCCGAACTGCATTGGAAAAAAATCTTGCTGCTCTGGAGAATGGTAAATACGGATTTTGTTTTTCATCCGGTATGGCAGCTGTTCAGGTTCTGATCTCAATGTTTAAACCCGGTGATCATGTCATCTGTACTAATAATGTTTATGGCGGCACCTACCGCCTTTTCGAGCAGGTAATTAAGAATTACGGAGTTGAATTTTCTTATGTAGATACTTCAAACTTTGACGAACTTCAAAAGTCAGTTAAAGAAAATACAAAATTGATATATGTTGAAACTCCAACAAATCCAATGCTTAACATTACCGATCTGAAGAAATTAAATAATCTTGCAAAGGAAAAAAATATTACAACGTGTGTCGACAATACTTTTATGAGCCCGTATTTTCAAAACCCGCTGGACTTTGGGATCGATGTCGTTCTTCACAGTTCGACAAAATACATTAATGGCCACAGTGATGTGATCGGAGGATGTTTAATAACTTCAGATGATAAGATTGCAGAGAGATTAAAGTTTCTTCAGAATTCTATTGGAGCTGTTCCGGCACCCTTTGACTGCTGGCTGATATTAAGGTCTACCAAAACGTTAGCACAACGGATGAAAGCTCATAATGAAAATGCCATTGCAATATGTGAAGTACTGAGTAAAGAAAAAAAGATTCAGAGTTTGCTTTATCCTGGCCTTCTGTCACATCCTCAGCATGAACTTGCAAAATCACAAATGAGAGGTTTCGGAGGAATAATATCTTTGGAATTAGGTTCGTATGAAAAAGCTGTTTCCTTTTGCAATGCTCTGGATATTTTTCAGATTGCCGAATCGCTCGGTGGAGTAGAATCGCTTGTTTGCCATCCTGTATCAATGACACACGGAAGCGTTCCAAAAGAAGTCAGAGAAAAATTCGGTTTAACAGACGGGCTGGTCCGGCTTTCCGTAGGTATTGAAGATAAAGATGATCTTATAGATGCAATTAAAAATGCTCTTAAAAAATTATAAAGAACAAGTCAGCTATTTAATAAAAATCATTTTCTTTGTCTGAGTAAAATCCCCGGCTTCCCCTGAAGGGGTGGAGGCCCACAGTTTGTAAAAATACAACATACTTGAAAGTCCGGAAGAATTAAAATTTACTTCATACAAACCTTCAGAAAGTTTTGCATTTACTAATGTTTCTATTTGCTTACCTGTCACATCAAAAACACTCAGGTTAACAAAAGAGGCTTTTGGTAAATTAAAACTAATTTTTGTGGAAGGGTTGAAAGGATTTGGATAGTTGTCAAATAATTTAAATCCATTATCAATGGGTGTACTAATTGTATTTATTCCGGAAGTTTTAGAATATTTAAGAGTAATGAGATCATCGAAAGTTCCATTGCCTGAGCTTTTGCCGGTAACATAAACATCACCGATCCGGTCAAACTTAACACTGTAACCAACATCATTTCCATTTCCACCGTCATATCTGATCGCCCATTCCTGAACACCGGCAGTATTATATTTTATAGTGGCAATATCTCTGAGAGTTGCTGCTCCGGTACTGTAACCGGTCACACAAATATTTCCCTGATCATCGATGTCAATTGAAGTTGCGCTGTCATTCTGATTTGCAGGACCATTATAAACCCCGATCCACTTTCGGACACCAATGGAATCATACTTGATCGTTACATAATCATTTGTAATACCTGATATACCGCTGTATCCGGTTACATAAACATTTCCACTATCATCTAAGACCATATCGCTCGCACCGTCATTTCCGTTTGCAGAACCATTATGTCTCATTGCCCATTTCTGTATTCCCAATGAATCATATTTGACAGTTGCATAATCATATAAAGTACCCGAACCCCTGCTGAAACCAGTTACAAATACATTACCAACTTTATCCGCCTTTACTGTATTTGCACCATCAATTCCATTTCCCGGACCATTATATTTTGAGACCCATTGCTGAATACCTGAAGGATTGTATTTGACAGTTGCATAATTGACGGAAGCTGCAGCACTTTCAAAACTTTGGCCAGTAACATAAATATTTCCCGTACTATCGACATAAATAGATGTAGCTCCGTCATTTCCATTGGCGGTACCATTAAATCTGGCGATCCATTGCTGAGCACCTGCAGTATTATATTTAATAGTCACATAATCATATGATGTAACTGAACCACCGTAACTCTGACCGGTAACATAAACATTTCCCGTATCATCAACCGCAATCGATGCAGCATAATCAATTGAATTACCCAGTCCATTATACACAGCAGCCCATTGCTGTACACCGTTTGAATTATATTTTACAGTTGCATAATCATAAGACGATCCGCTTCCGGAGACATAACCGGCAACATAAACATTTCCTGATCTGTCAACAGCTATTGCTATAGACTGATCATAACCGTTTCCGGGTCCGTTGTAAACAGCAGCCCACAGCTGATTCCCGCCCGGTGAATATTTTATAGTTGTATAATCTTCAAAACTACCTGTATTGTAACTATAGCCTGTGACATAGATATATCCTGAATCATCTGTAACTAATGCCTTTGCTTCATCAACACTGCTTGAAGTTCCGTTATAACGTGCGTCCCAGTGAAAATTTATTTGAGAATTTGCTTCAAGAGTAATGATCGAAAGAAGAGTAAAAAAAATTAACTGTAGTATAGTTCTCATATGATTTTATTATTTTATAACATTCACGAAATACTTTCCTGTAATTTTAATTTGTATAATGTATCTTGCTTAAAATTAAGAAAACATCACAAAAGAAAAATCATATATATTCTGCTTTATACTGCTGAGTTTAATTACTTTTAAGGATAGTTTTTCTCAGCACAAATTTAGAACTGTTCGGGATATTACAAAATATAATGAAAGAAATATTGATGTAAAGATTTTCAGAACATTTAATAATATTAAAAGCCCCTTCGTTCATTCTTTAATTAATATTACTAATAAGTCTTTAGTGCCTGTCGGCATCGGAACACCGATAGGAATGTATATTGCCGCAAGAATAAATAAAAACCATTATGATGAAAGCTCCGCTGTCCTACTGGCATTGACTGAAGTCACAAACGAAATTTTCACACAGAGTTTTAAATATTCATTTCAACGCAACAGGCCTTACAGAACGCTGAACAATGTTAAATTTACTGATACAAGTTCGGTGAGAGGAACATTTTCATTTCCATCAGGTCATGCATCAGGTTCATTTGCAATTGCAACTTCCCTGACATTGAGATATCCGGACAAACCGGTTTTGATCGCCGGTCTTTATGCATACGCACTAACTGTTTCGCTTGGAAGGATATATTGGGGAGTGCATTATCCAAGTGATATTATTACCGGAATGATAGTCGGTGCAGGCAGCGCAGCACTTATTTACTCTTTAAGAAAACCGATCATTAAAGCTAAAAATAATTTTTTCAATCAGAGCGGTAGAACAGAAAGCAGTAACGGTGAAGTTAACACAACAGCAATTCTTCTTTCGGTGATAGCCTCGGATATGCTGAACTCTTACTTTATAAATTCAAAAAGCAAAGTCCTTAAGCAATCAAAAATTAATCTGACTCACAGCAGCAGCACAAACTATATAAATTATACTTACAATTTTTAAATGTCATAAAACGATAAATGACCATTGACTATTGACCATCAAATCAGACTCCACGCATATTTCCCCAGGCCAGAATATGAATCCGTTCGCTGTAATTAAATTTAAATTCTTTGCAGGCATCAATTGTTAGAACCCTGTTTTTTGAAAGGTCGTCTATCGTAATTCCTTCTGGCATTAAATAAATATCACTGTATTCAAAACCAACGAGCGACTGCAGATCTAAAATTTCCATTATGTCATTCCGTGAAGTAAACACAAACTTCCACTGTATATCGATTGCACCTTTTTGTTTCAAAGAATTGTACTTTTTCAGGACATCAATATTGATTCTGTTCTTACCATGCATTTTTTCATATTCTGTTTCAAATGGAATTGATGATCCGAGTTTAGGACTTACACTGATGAGATCAGTGTGATCCACAAAATCGTTTATAATTGTTCCGTTAGTTTCAATCGTAATGAAAACATTATTGTTCATCTTTTTCAATTCACTGCAGAGAACGCTGAGTTCTTCTGGATACATTGTCGGTTCACCTCCCGTAATTACTACATCAGCACAATTAACTTTTTTATATTCTCCCAGTATAAAACTTATCTCTACATCTCCAAGATTTTTGTTATCCTCCGGATACCAGCTAGTATATGCGGTGTCACAGAGATTACCGCTTGAAAATCTGCATCTGAGATTACAAAAATTTGTTCTTATAAAAAAAGAAGGCGAACCGCTCCTTTTACCTTCGCCTTGTATTGAATAAAATAGTTCTGAAATTTTCATTTAATAAAATTAAATAAAAAAGCGGCTCTATTAAAGTCGCTTTTATTATAATCGATGATTTGAATAAACTGTATAAAAATATTTCACAAAAAAAACCTGACAAATTGTTTGTCAGGTTTTATATAAGTTATGTTGATTTTAATTTTTTATCTATAAGTTAACGGTAAATATTATTTCTTTGATGTAAGCGGTCCTGCCAATCCCGAATAATCACTAAGGTCAGCATCGATCGAACCAATCAGAACTTTTGTCTTCACTTTAACCGGCATTCTTCTATCATCATCAGTCATCCACACAACGATCGAACCTTCACTCTTGAACAATCCTCCCTCTTCTACAAGCGGTTCAACAATGATACATTTGAATTCACCCGCAGGAACTTCGATAGTTTCTTTTCCAAGATATTTAACGTTCAATGGATAAGTTTTATCTTTATAAAAGTTTTCAAGTGTGATCTTATCTCCAGTTTTCATACTGCTGTAATCCAGTGTCCGCGCAAAATAAAATGCACTCATTGCATCCTGAGTATACATCGGAATATCAAATTCCCCTTCAAACTTTTTAGGATCTTTTTCTCCTGTATAAGTTTTTGCTTTCAGATTTTGATGATCAAAAATTGCCTCAAAATCCCTTTGATAATTTCCTTCCTTAATATGCTGTTCGAATCTCCATGGAAATAATCCTTCAATATCGACGTATGTTCTGTAAAAATCTCTTACTTTATATACCCAGTCAAAATTTGAAGTAGAATTTACATAGAATCGGATATCATAACATTTTCTGCCGTTTATGGTTTGCAGATCTTTGTCTATCTCCATGATTGCCTCTCCGGCTGTTACAAAACCGTAATTAATATCGAATGTGAGTTTTTCGCCCTGTTTAAAAGCACTTTGTTTCAGTTTCCTGAATTCTTTTGTAACCGATGTGTCCTGACCAAGCGAAACATTAAAACAAATAAAAATTAAACTGATAACTAACGCTGCTTTCTTAATCATAAATTGAATGTAGTTTGATTTTTTATACAACTTTATTTTAAAAAATTTCTTACCGATTGCATGAATTGTTCCTTACTGATTTCATTCATGTCATCCGAATTTTTATCCGGCTTTAGTATAACCGAATTGGTGCTTAATGGTTTCCATCTGACTTCATTCATCGGGGCTGAATTTGGATAAAAGCCTATAATATTTTTATTTAATGCTCCGGCAATATGAATTGGCCCTGTAGAATTTGAAATAAAAACTGAAGACTTATCAATTAACACCATTAATTCCCTGAGATTCAAATTTCCTGAGACATCAATTAAATTATCTGATGCTTCTTCTTTAATTAAATTCTTAAGCTCGACTATAGTCGATCTTTCGGCTTCTATTCCCGTTAATACTATCTTGTAATTTTTAAATTCACTGCATATTTCATTAATTAACTCAGATAATTTATTAACCGGAATATCTTTAGATGATCCGCCGCTGCCGGGGTGAATGATCACATATTTTTCATTTAATAATCCTGAAATTTTTTTATTCAGATCATCTGCTTCAATTTCAGAATATTCAAAATAAAATTTCTTTTCTGATTTAACTTCAGGGAAATGAAATTTCAATAAATTAAGATTATAATCCGATTCATGCTTCATGGAAACCTTTCTATGCTCATAAACCCGTTCATTGTACAGGAATGAATACCATCTGTAGCCTGTACCTATCCTGTATCTTACTCCGAGCAAAAAAAACATCAGCGCTTGTTCAAAGCTTGGTTTAACATTTATTACAAGATCGATTTTTTTTGTTTTAAAATATCGGAATTTCGCCCAAAAGCCATTAAGACTTTCTTCAGTTACAAGTTCATCAATTCCTTCATAATCCCTTATTAATTCTTCAGCATAATTTTTTATAAGAAAATAAATTTTTGCATTTTTAAAAATTCTCTTTGCCTCACTTACAAGAGGAAGCGTAAGTATAACATCTCCAAGCCTGTCTGTTCTTGTAATTAAAATATATTTTACTTCTTCCTTATTTATCACTCCCGGAATTTATTGTATGTAACCGTCATTTCTGATTATCTCATTGATCCTGTTTGTTTCATTAATTTCAGGCATTATTTCTTTAAAATATTCTAATATATAATCGATCCGCTCATCTTCATTTTCGATCTCCAGCAAATGCTGTTTCCTGTTAAGATCTAAACCACTTTTTTCAGCCACAAAAAAAGATACTGATTTGTCAGTACCTATCCATTTCGAATCTGCAAGATCTATCTTTTCAATACTATCTTTGTAGACTGCCTGAACAAGCTGGTTATAAAGCAAAACACATTCATCCCTTTTTGACTTATCAAAATATGAATTTTCTTTTTCAAAATATTCAATTTTCCCTGTAAAGAAACCATCTGCTCCCGGCTGATGGCTTATCACACGGTATCGTTCTTTTCCTAAAGCAACAATATTCATTTCACCTGAACCTGCCTTGCTTAACAAACTATGAACTGATGCGCTGCAGCCGGTCATAAACATTTTCTTATCTGTGAATAAGTTCATACCGAATACACTCTCAGTGTTCATACATTCGTTGATCATCTTTTTATATCTCTCTTCAAAAATGTACAGGGGCAGTTTTGAATCAGGAAACAAAACAACATTCAATGGGAATAATGGAATTATTACAATATCACTCATATGATATAATGATAAAAAAAAACTTCCGAAAGAACGCATTCTTGCGGAAGCTAAATTTTAATTTGAATTTAATTACTTATAAGTTATAACCAGCGATGTAATATTTTTATCTTTATCATATCCGAGCATAAGGCCTATATCTCTTTTATCTTTGCTCCAGTTAATCAGACCGCCTTTATCGCTGACAAGATTTTCACCGCCTTCAGTTACTGAGAACCCATTCTTTTTCATTTCTTCTTTATAAAAATTCACAATATCCTGCACTTTGTCAGTTGATTCAAATGTTACAACCACACCTTCGGATGAATTCAAAGATCCGAGAGTTTTTGCATTTTTAGGCTGCGGTATATCAGCAGGGAAATCTTTCGGCAACCCCGGTGTCATTCCAAGGTCATTGCTCTTACTTGCGTCATCCTTTAACGGATCATCTTTAGTTCCATCGTTCTTTTTTGCTTCATCTTCGATAAGAACTGCATTATTATTTGATTCCTTACTAACCGCATCTTTCTTATCACTAATGCTATCTTTTTTTTCACCGCATCCGTTTATAAGGACTAATGTAAATATTATCAATACTAAACTAGATTTTCTCATAAAATTTATTTTAATTATTTAATCTTTAATTGAAACATCTTATAGCTTCAAATGTACCTGCGATCCAACTTTTCTTTTCATCTTTAAAACATATAAATAGCTTCCCTCTTACAATTTTCTCATCCATACTTGTAATGACCAGTGCGCAGTTCCATGGAGTTGATGATTTCAGCTCACCCTCTTTTACACTCATCGTATCATAATAAGCTATATAGCCGTCGAGATTCTGATCAAAACTTGCTTTAAGAAGTTCGCCTGTTTTAATATTGCCGGCTTTATTCAGCAAATGAAATGAATTATCACTTTCAACATATCCGCAGCTGTTTTTCGGTTTCACATCTCCAAAATTTAAAATATTATCTCCGCTTCCCCGCCATTGCTCGAAGTTTAAATAATTCAGTTTTACTTCCTTACCATTGATAAATCCTTTTAACGGTGTATCAGGAATGTCAGTGATCTTCAGCTCCGAACTCCAGGTCATCTCCTTACCGGTATTATTATCCGTAGCCCGTTCATCTTTTTTATTGCAGGACATTAAAGTAAAGAGCAACAGTATCGTTAATATCTTACTAAACAGTATTTTCAAATATTTCAAACTTTAATAATATGTAATAAAATAATCCAATTAACCTGTTTTAATAAACTTAAAATCATTTTACAAATTTTTTATATCTGTCATTGATCCTTCCCCAATTTAAATTCTTAAAAAAGTTGTCAATGTATGCTGCTCTTGCAGGACCGTCTTTGTGATAATATGCATGTTCGAACACATCACATGCAATTAAAGGAATGCCTCCCCAGATTGCGCCATAGTGATGCTCGTCAACTAATACATCAAGCAGTCTTCCGCTGTAAAGCTGATCATATGCAAGTACTGCCCAGCCTGAAAGTTTCGCCGAGATCGCTGTTGCTTTGAAATCTGCTTTCCAGTTTTCCATTGAACCAAATTCTTTTTCAATGGCAGCAACCACTTCCGATCCTTTTGAAGTATCACCATCGCCGCCTAAAACTTCCCAGTAAACATCATGCAGCAATGCACCTGCGTGATTCCATGTAAATCTTCTTTTTAATTCACCAACCTGGCTGTAATTACCGTTAGCTTTTGATCTGTCAGCTGTATCAAGTTCTTTTTCAATATTGTTTAAAAAAGTAACATAACCTTTATGATGTGTATTATAATGCCAGTCTGTTGTTTCGGCATCAATTACAGTTTTTAACAGATCTTTTGCCTCATCATCGCTGTAAGGTCTTTTATTAAACGTCCATTCGTAAACTGCCATTTTATTTAAACTCCTTGTTTTATTTTTATAATTCTGTGATTGTATATGAATGACCGGAAATGCTGCAGATATCGCAAGGGTGCCGGCTCCGGTAATCGAAGTTTTTATAAATCCCCTTCTTGAAAATTTATGTTTTGACAATCTGAATAACTTCGTTAATATAGAGAACTGTTTTCTTTAAAATGATAACTCTTTAAACTCCAAATGAACTGCCGCATCCGCAAGTTTTAACTGCATGAGGATTATTAAATACAAAACCTTTACCCGTAAGTCCGTCGGTATAATCTATTTCTGTTCCGGATAAATATAAATTGCTTTTCATATCAATAAATATTTTTACACCGTCTTTTTCTAAAACGTTATCTCCTGGCCTTTCTTCAGGATCAAATCCAAGTGAATATGTGAGACCTGAGCAACCGCCGCCTTTGACACCAACTCTTAAACCATACTCATCAGGAATTTTATTTTCTCCCATCAGTTTCCTGATCTCTTTAATTGCCTTTTCAGTTACATTTATTTCCTCACTTACTCCGGGAATAAATTCTTTTTCAGCTGTTTCATTCATAATGTTTGTTATTTATGTTAAATTTAATTTTATTAATGAAAATCAATTTTAAATAATTCCTTCCTTCACCATATTATAAACAGGTGAAGCCTTTCTGAGTTCGTCAACTGTATTCACCAATTTACTTATAGTGTAATCAATCTCTTCAGATGTTGTAAATCTTCCAAAGCTTAATCTGACTGTAGATCGGGCAAGCTCATTTGTTCTTCCTATCGCTGTAAGGACGTGTGATGGGGACAATGAAGCCGATGTACAGGCGCTTCCGGTTGATAAAGCTATATCTTTCATTTTTCCAATAAGTCCTTCAATATCAATATATTCAAAACATAAACTAACATTATTAGGAAGCCTCCTGGTTGGATGACCATTGAGATGAACGTTTTCAATTTTCAAAAAAGCATCAAACATTCTGTCTCTGTATTTTATATGCCTTGCCATTTCTTCTTCCAAAACTTCTGAGCTTATATCGCAAGCCTTACCAAAACCAACTATACCGGAAACATTTAATGTGCCGCTTCTTATGCCTCTTTCCTGGCTTCCACCATGCATCTGTTTAGACAATTTCACTCTCGGATTTTTGCTCCTTACATATAATGCACCGACACCTTTCGGGCCATAAAATTTATGCGCTGATATACTCATCAGATCAATGCCTAACTTATCAACATTTAACGGGATCTTTCCAACAGACTGAGTTGCATCCGTATGAAAAATAATTCCGTATTCTTTACAGATCTTTCCAATTTCCTCAACAGGTTGAATTGTTCCGATCTCATTATTTGCGGTCATTAAACTGACGAGTATTGTTTTATCAGTTATTGAACGGCGCAACTCATCCGGATCAATCATTCCGTATTCATCCACTTTCAAATAAGTAACTTCATAACCACGTATCTGTAAACATTCACAAGTTTCAAGAATTGCTTTATGCTCTGTGTCGCACGTAATTATGTGATTTCCTTTTTCTGTATATAATTCCGCAACACCCTTAAGTGAAATATTATTTGCTTCAGTTGAGCCTGCAGTAAAAATTATTTCTGAAGGTCTTGCTCCTATAAGATCGGCAACTTGCTTGCGCCCTTTTGAAACTGCTTCTTCAGCTTCCCATCCGAATTTATGGTTTGAACTGGAAGCATTTCCAAAAATCTCACAAAAATACGGCAACATAGCTTCAAGCACCTTTGGATCTACAGGTGTCGTTGCATTATAATCCATATAGACAGGTAATCTCATAAGTTGAAATTCTTCATATGATTCAACAAATCTGAAATTCTATTGGAAAAGCTTTTTATTGAATAACCGGCTTTTCTTATAATCCTCATCATAAAATTATTTAGTTATAGAGGTACACAATTAAATTAAACTATTGAAAGTTGTGTCGGACTACTTTTATTAAAATACTAAAATTTGAGTTTAAATGAACTGAAAATTATTTTTAACAGCTCTGCACTTAAAACTTATTACTATAAAAAAAGCCTCTGCAATAATTAATATTACAGAAGCTTTGAATTGAATGCGGTCCCAACGGGATTCGAACCCGTGTTTTCACTGTGAAAGAGTGACGACCTAACCCCTAGTCGATGGGACCTTTAATAAATATTTTCAAAAATACTCAATTCAGTTGTGAGTTTCAATTGGAAAAATCCATTAATGTTCAAAACATTTCAAAACATTTAGAAACATTTATGTACTATGCCGGGTTCTTATGAAATGTTAGTTTCAGTAGTTAAGCTGTTGAGGATTACTTCCGTCAGAATTCATAAACCACAATCTTCCATTTCCTGGATCTCTGTTTGTATAATAGATCTTATTATTATTTTGAAAGATATTTGGAGACCAACCCTGTGTATTTGTAAGTTTTATTATTAAACCGTTTGAGATTCTTTTATAAACATATGTATATCCTTGTTGTGAGGTTGAGCAAAATACAAACTCACCTGCTGAATTATTATTAAGATAGAAGTTAATTTTATGATCTGCCCCATTTAAATCAGCTATAAAACTTCTTGTGTTATTATTCAATGAATATTGAAATATTGAATCTCCTGTGCTGTTTCCGGTTTCATTAATTATAGACTTGAAGTAGATCAGTGTGTTTCCATCATCAACCCATTCAGGATAATTTGCCCCACTATCGATCAGTGTTTTATTTTCGCCGTTATTATCCATTATCCATACACCGCAGTTGACTATGCCTCTGCAGTCTGTATTAGCATAAGCTATCCTGCTTCCGTCGTTGCTCCATTTTGGAAAAAAATTTTTTCCTTCATTAACCAAAATTTTATTACTGTCTCCGTCAGATCTGATTTTGAATATTAAATTATCCAGATTATAGACTATCCATCTTGAGTCAGGTGACCAATCCGGACTTCTTGCCAATCCTGATATGAATTGCGTATCGGTTCCCTGACTAAAATTAATATTGTATATTCCCGACAACTCATAATTCAGATCCGAATGTACATACAATAAATTATTTCCATCATTGGAAACTGAAGGTTCAAAGTCTATTTGAGTATATTCAGCAATAGGATCAGTGCTTTGTATTGTAGTATCTTTGCAACCGGCAATGAAAATTGTTTGAACAATTAAAATTAATCCTGTAAATATAATCTTTATCATTGCTGAATCTTTTAAAAGTTTTTCGGGAAATTTTTTTGAAATCAGATCGAATATTTTTCAACGTTATTGAATTAGCAAAAATATTTATTCTCTGTCCCGTTCAATTTTAACTAACGATATCCCTTTTCCAGTTCATTATTTGCAGTCTCCTGTTAAATTTTATAAGGCGGTTTTTATAAAACATTTTATTCTTCAAAAAAAAATTTATTCCTTTTAAGAATCAAAATAAAATTTAAGCAGCTTTAATCAACCCCACCCTGCCCTCCCCTTTAAAAAAAAGGGGAGGGTTAGGGAGGGGATTGTGAGGATTAATTATATTTTCAAACATATTAAAAGCTTAAAATTAAATTCTAAAGTTTTCAAATTTGAAAAGCGTTTTGAACATAGTTAGTCCTAAAATTACTAAAATTACTCTCCATCAATAATTAATAGATTGAAATAACAAACTATCAAAGTTACTTTCAAAGTTTATAATTTTCTATGCAGGAATCTCATTTAAATAAAATAATTGTTAAAGGCGCAAGGGTTCATAACCTAAAGAATGTTGACATTGAAATTCCAAGAGACAGCCTTGTAGTATTTACAGGTTTGTCCGGCTCAGGGAAATCATCACTTGCATTTGACACCATTTATGCTGAAGGACAGCGCAGATTTATGGAGACCCTGTCGGCTTATGCCAGACAATTTATTGGAGGAATTGAAAGACCTGATGTCGATAAGATCGAAGGTTTGTCACCCTCAATTTCGATTGAACAAAAAACCATCTCTCAAAATCCGCGTTCTACAGTAGGCACCGTTACTGAGATCTATGATTTCTTACGATTGCTGTTTGCAAGATGCGGGACACAATATTCTCCTGACACACATCGTGCTGTTACACGGCAAAACCTTGATCAGATACTGGATAACGTCATGAAGCTTAAAGACGGAACAAGGATAACTATTTTAGCTCCGATCATTAAAGGAAGGAAAGGACATTACAGAGAATTATTTGAAGAGATAAGTTCAGACGGTTATACAAAAGTCAGAGTTGACGGGCAGATCCTTGAAATAATTCCTAAGATGAAACTTGAGCGATTCAAAATTCACGATATAGAAACAGTGATTGATCGCGTAGCTGTTAATGAAAAGGCGAAGATGAGAATTTATGATTCACTTGAAACAGGTTTAAGACAGGGGAAAGGAATAGTTATAGTAAATGACGGAGCAGCTGATCGTTTATTCAATGAAAAGCTTTCCGATGCAGAAAGCGGAAGAAGTTTTTCTGAACCTGCGCCAAATTCCTTTTCATTTAATTCTCCGTATGGCTGGTGTAAAGATTGTTTTGGCCTTGGAGAAAAAAAAGAAATTGATGTCGAGAAGATATTTCCCGACAGAAGTTTAACAATAAACGAGGGTGCCATTTCTCCATTAGGTAAACCGCGCAGCACCTGGATATATTCAATCTTCAAAAGTGTAGTTGAAAGCCTGGGTTACGATTTTGACACTCCAATAAAAAAATTCTCTCCTGAAGGTCTTGAAACAATTTTAAAAGGAACGAAAGAAAGAATTAAATATTTACACATAAATTCTCAGGGCCGGAGCAATTATTATTTGCACAGATTCGACGGTATCTTAAATTATATTAAACATTATGCTAATGATTCTTCATCAGAAACTATACGGATTTGGGCTGAAAGCTTTATGGCAATTTCCAAATGCCTTTCCTGCGGCGGAGGCAGATTAAAAGAAGATTCATTATGGGTGAAAGTTGACACTAAAAATATTTTCGATATTACTACTATGTCCATTCAAGACTGCAGAGATTTTTTTGAGACTTTGCAGCTGGATGACAGGAAACAAATAGTTGCGGGTCAGATCATAAAAGAACTGAAATCCCGGCTGGATTTTCTTTTAAATGTAGGACTTGATTATCTTACTCTCGACAGAAGCGCAAAGACCTTATCTGGCGGTGAAGCCCAAAGGATCAGGCTTGCTACTCAAATTGGATCTCAGCTTACAGGAGTTTTATATATACTTGACGAACCTTCGATAGGATTGCATCAAAGAGATAATATAAAATTAATTAAATCTTTAAAAAATCTCCGTGATATAGGAAATTCGGTCATAGTCGTTGAGCATGATAAAGAAATGATTGAAGCTTCAGATTTTGTTGTTGATCTGGGCCCGCGGGCCGGCGAACATGGTGGTGAAATAGTTGCATCAGGTTCTCCTATGAACCTGAACGGCCATTCTATAACAGGCGACTATCTTTCAGGAAGAAGAAAAATCCATGTGCCTGCAGTACGCAGAGATGGAAGTGGAAATTATATCACACTAAAGGGAGCCAAAGGCAACAATCTAAAAAATGTCACTTTAAAAATTCCTCTCGGAAAATTCATTTGTATTACGGGAGTCAGCGGTTCAGGAAAATCTACTTTAATAACTGAAACACTTTACAGAATCTTATCACAAAAATTTTTTAAAACTCCGGAGCATCCTCTTCCTTATTCAGCTATAGAAGGCCTTACCCGGAAAGGTGAGAAGTATAATGTGAAAATTATTGATAAGATTATTGAAATAGACCAAACTCCCATCGGCAGAACTCCCAGGAGCAATCCGGCTACTTATACAGGACTATTTACTTTTATCAGAGATATTTTTGCAAACCTGCCGGATTCAAAAATCCGTGGTTATAAGCCCGGCAGATTTTCTTTTAATGTTAAAGGGGGAAGGTGTGATTCGTGTGAAGGCGGTGGCTTGCAAAGGATCGAGATGAATTTTCTTCCTGATGTTTATGTAACATGTGATGTCTGCAGGGGAAAGAGATATAATCGCGAAACTCTTGAAGTAAAATACAAATCCAAATCTATTGCTGACGTTCTGGAAATGACAGTTGAGGAAGCGACGAAATTTTTCGAGGCTGTCCCTTCATTGAAAAGAAAACTTCAGACATTGTTTGATGTCGGACTCGGGTACATCAGGCTTGG
>JBDSYA010000152.1:0-8860 GCA_039925865.1 Ignavibacteria bacterium | reverse complement strand
TCGATTATGTTCAGACCGTTACAATAAATCCTAAATTTAATTTTCCTTTCATAGATAAATTTCTGACCTTCGGAGGAAATTATAATGTAAGATATGGATGGGTAAATCCAAATCAGGTACAAAATGTCGGCTATAGCACTGGATTTACAAATTCAATTTCATCTACTGCAAATTTAAAACTGAGAGAAATTTTTAATATTTTCGGAGGAACACCTGATAGCAAACTCCGGGCAAATGGTGTTGCAAAAGATACTGTCACAGATCCTAAAGGAAATAAGCAAACTATAGGTGATGTTCTTAAATTGTTTACAACTTTCTTTCCGGCTGATATAAATGTTACATATACTCAGAATAATACTGTAGCCAACGGCGGTGTTACAGGTCTGCCTGGCTTCGGTAACTTTTGGTTTTATCCGACTACAAAAGAAAATTTTGGACCATCAAGATTATATCAGCTTGGCTTCAGCCAGTATCCCGGAGTGAGGGCTCCAAATCTGACTCTTGCTGATAAATATATTGAAGGTAATGAATTGTCCTTTCAAAGTACTATTAATCCATTATTCCCTGAAGCAATATCAATGTCTCTGAACTTCAAAACCAGCTGGGGATTTTCCAATGATCTTTTCTATACTTCTAATTCACTGGGAGAAATAGGTAATCCAACCAGTAAGACGAGCTCAATAGTCAGCGGAAACACAATGTTCTTTGCAGGAAATGTTGATAAATTTAATTTTGCTTATGATATTCGTAATCCTGCACAGAGCAGAAGAGATCTTACAAACTCTTTTAAAAGTGACATTGGCTCGATCCCATTTCCAAACTGGTCTTTGACGGTTTCAGGACTGGAAAAATTTCCGTTCTTTTCACAATTTGCAAATTCAGTTACACTTGACAACAGCTTTATCTCTGAATACCGGGAAAGCAGGCTGATCGATATTAATAGATACGATATACCAAATTCACAATCCGTTACGCAGGCATTCAGTCCTTTGGTTGGTTTGAATTTTAGTTTTAAGGAAGTTCTTGGAGGAAATTTAACATCGGCTTTCAGGCTAAATACAAGTACTACAAATACATTAAATCCTATAGGTGCTTCTATTCAAACAATTAATACTAATGAATGGAGTGTAAATGCTAATTTCAGTAAGGCAGGATTCAGTATTCCTTTCTTTGGATTATCATTGCAAAACGATATTGCATTTGCTCTTACAATTTCAAAGACGACAAATGAGCCTATCAACTATGAGTTTGGAACAGGTTTCCGCGTTCCTGTATTTGGAAACGGATCTTCCATAACAACAATAAATCCCACTGTACAATATTCTCTGAGCTCTAAAGTTTCTATGCAGCTTTTTTACAAATATATAAAAACTCAGCCCACAGGACAAACTGTTACAACTGTCCCCCGTTCTACTAATGAAGGCGGTTTAAATATACGAATTACTATTCAGTAATTATTTCAGGTCAATTATGATCTCGCCATTGATTAATTTGTTTCTCATTTCATCAACTTTAGCTTTAACTTCAGCCGGTATTAAATTTTTATTATTATCATCGTAAACATAGCTAATACCGTTGTCTTTTAGGCCAAGTGTTTTTATCCCGCCGGTAAATTTATTTTCTTTGAAATCCTGAATTGTTTTGAATACTGCTTGGTCAACCTGTTTTACCATACTTGATAGTATAAATCCGGGAGCTTCCTTAAACTGGTCCATGTCAACACCAATTGCAAGCTTTGATTTTTCACGAGCAGCTTCAAACAATCCTAACCCCGATAAACCTGAAGCATGATAAATAATATCGGCACCGTTAGCATATTGGCTCAATGCAATCTCTTTTGCTTTTCCCGGATTTTTAAATCCGTCAGGAGAAACACTTACATATCCCGATAAAAGCTGACAATCAGGTTTGGCAAATTTAACTCCCTGTTTATATCCTGATTCAAATTTTCTAATTAAAGAGGATTCCATTCCGCCAATAAAACCTACCTTATTGTTTTTAGTCAATAAAGCCGCAAGAGCTCCAACCAAAAAAGAACCTTCTTCCTCTTTGAATTCTATAGCTTCAATATTCGGAGCGATAACTTTTGAAGGATCAACAGAATAATCAACACATGCAAATTTCTTGCCGGGAAATTCTTTTGCAATATTATTGATGTCATCGGTAAATATAAAACCGACGCCGAATATCAGACCGATATCTTTCTTGCTGGCAAGATTTCTTAAAGCAGATTCCCTGTCAGACCCGTCTCCCGGATCGATCACTTCAAAATCTATCCCGAGCTTTTCTTTTGCCATCTCAAGACCCTTATAAGCAGCATCATTAAAAGATTTATCGCCCCGACCTCCTATATCAAATACTAATCCGACTTTCATAGGGACTTTATTATCTTTATGAATATCTGCCGATTCTTTTTTCCCGCAAGAATTAAATATTAGTGATATAAAAAAAGTACAAAATAAAATGACGGAGTAAAAATTCTTTTTCATTTAATAGAAGTTAAATTTTGAAATTTATTTTACGGTTGAAAACGCTTTATCTGTTTCTATATTTATCACATGATGAAGCCTGCATCTCGCTTCGTAATGGTTGATTGCGCCAACAAGTATTTTTTCAGTGCTGTCAGTAATTCTTTGAGTCCTGTTTGCAGGAGCGCCGCAGATTACACACACAGCCAGCGTCTTTGTGATATATTCAGCTATCGACAGCAGCTGAGGCATTGGCTCAAAAGGCAAAGCTCTGTAATCCTGGTCCAGCCCGGCGACAATCACCCTTTTTCCTGAATCAGCTAATTGCTGACATATTTCAATAAGACTGTTATCAAAAAATTGCGCTTCATCAATGCCGATTACTTCTACATCAAAGCTCTTCTCCAAAACTTCTTCAGCCTCAGTTACAACCACTGAAGGATATGATTGTTCGTTATGCGACACAATTTCAAATTCACTGTACCTGTTGTCGATTGCAGGTTTGAAAACTTTTACTCTTTGCTTTGCAATTTCTGCTCTTCTAATTCTTCTTATGAGTTCTTCTGTTTTACCGGAAAACATGCTGCCGCAAATTACTTCAATATGGCCGGTTTTTTTAAATGTCCTTATCTGTAAATTTTCGTTCATGTTATAATTATTTCAGAAATGAATTTTTATCGAACCCTGACGGCAGAAGTTCAGAAAGCTTAATGATCTTAAACTGATTTTTTGTTTTTACAAGGATCACATCAATATCTTTATCAAATTCATACATGAACTGTCTGCAGGCTCCGCAGGGATACACAAAAATATTTTTAGCTGCGGTAATTGCAATCGCTTTGAAATTCTTTTCTCCTTCAGAAACTGCTTTTGTAAATGCTACCCTTTCTGCACAAATGCTGAGAGAATATGAAGCGTTTTCTACATTTGTACCTGTATAGATATTATTTTTTTTTGTAAGTAATGCAGCACCCACAGAAAATCCTGAATAAGGTGAGTATGAAAATTTTTTTGCAATGATAGATTGTTCGATGAGCTTTAAGTATTCGGGATTCAATATAATTTTAAAACTTATTATTGATAATATATTCATTTCTAAGTATATTATCAAATAAATTTACTTCTCAGATAATATATCCATGAAGCGAAGAGCGATCTTCCGGGTATTTGATAAATATGTCGGAATTCCATTCATAATAATTTTAGCGATCTTTACAAAAAGAAAAAGCAGACTTCCAATTGAAAATATTAAGAAAATCCTTTTCATTAAGTTAGCAGCAATTGGAGATTCTATTCTCTTAATACCCACTCTTCGCACTGTTAAACAGACATTTCCGGGTGCTGAGATCACATTTATTTGTTCACAGATCAATTATTCGGTAATAAAAAAAATACCATATATCAGTAAAGTAATAGATTGTAATGTTCATTCATTTCTAAGAAATCCGCTGCTTTTTTTAAAATTTATAAAAGATCTTCGTAAAGAAAAATATGAACTTGTGATCGACGTTGGTCAGTGGGAAAGGATCAATGCAATAATGACAATGCTTTGCAAAGCTGATTATACTATTGGATTTAAAACACAAAATCAGTTTAAGCACTTTGGTTATGACAGTGTTGTACCTCACTTGCGCAATAAACATGAACTTGAAAATTTTCTCGATCTACTGGTTCCTATAGGCATTAATATAACTGATGAGGATAAAAAATTAGAATACTTTTTAAACAAAGAAGATTATAATTTTGCAAGTAATTTTTGGGCTGAACACAGCCTTGATGATAAGACCGTTATTTGTCTTCATCCCGGGTGCGGAGAAAATGGAATGCCGAGAGAATGGGATGTACAAAATTATATTGATCTTGGGAAAAGACTGATCCGGCATAATGACAATATAATGATACTGATTACAGGCGCAACGCATGAACAGGAAAGATGCCGCGCAATTGCAGATGGTATAGGAAGAAATGTTATTAATACTGCAGGGCAGTTTCAACTGGACAATGTTGTGGCACTTGTTCAGAAAGTAAAACTTATCGTGTGCAGTAATACAGGAATGCTTCATATTGCATCATGTGTCGGGACAAAGACTATGGGACTGCACGGTCCTACTAATCCTGTTAAATGGGGCTCATACAACAAGAATGCGGTATTGATACAAAGTGATAAATTTTGCAGTCCGTGTTTATACCTTGGCCATGATTACGGCTGCCAGGTGCCGCAATGTATGGCTCACATATCTGTGGATGATGTTTTTATTTATATAAGAAAATCACTCAATCCGGAATTGTTTCAGGAATATTCTCTAAATTAAAATTTTAAATTAAATAATTCATTATGCAAAAATCCAGTTTCCCCGCTTTTGATTTAATTGAAACGTATGGCCATGAACAGATAGTTTATTGTTCCAATAAAGAATTAGGATTGAAGGCGATCATCGGAATTCACAATACTACTTTGGGTCCGGCTTTGGGAGGAACACGTATGTGGAATTATGCAAATGATGAGGAAGCACTTGTTGATGTTTTAAGATTATCAAGAGGAATGACTTATAAAGCTGCCGTTGCAGGTCTTAACCTGGGTGGAGGTAAGGCGGTAATAATTGGTGATTCAAGAACTCAAAAATCTGAAGCTTTATTCAGGGCTTTCGGAAGATTTGTCGAAGGGTTATCCGGAAGATATATTACTGCAGAAGATGTCGGGACAAGTATTAAAGACATGGAATACATTATGATGGAAACACGACATGTTACAGGCGTTCCGATTGAGGTTGGTGGAAGCGGTGATCCTTCACCTGTTACTGCTTACGGTACTTATGTCGGGATAAAGGCGTGTATCAATGAAGTGTTTGGATCTGATTCTCTCAAAGGTAAAAAAGTAATTATTCAGGGAGCCGGAGGAAATGTTGGCAAGCATCTGTGTAAATATCTTTATGATGAAGGTGCGAAATTATTTGTAAATGACCTTTTCGAAGAAAAGTTAAAACCTATTGTTGAAAGCTGTAAAGCTACAATTATTAATGATGAAGAAGTATTTACAACAGAAGCAGATGTATTTTCTCCGGCTGCTCTTGGAGGAATTATAAATGATGAAACAATTCCTAAGTTAAAAGTTAAGATAGTCGCAGGTGCCGCTAATAATCAGCTTGGTGACGAAGAGAAGCATGGAAAAATGCTGAAAGATAAAGGCATACTGTATGCACCTGATTATGTTATAAATGCCGGCGGTCTGATAAATGTTTATAATGAACTTGAAGGTTATAACAGGGAACGGGCTTTAAAGAAAGCTTCAGAAATTTATGACATTCTCAAACGGGTTATTGAAATATCAAAAAAAGAAAATATTCCGACTGAGGCCGCTTCTAAGAAGATCGCAGAGGAAAGGATAAACGCCGTGTCACATGCAAAAAGGATACGAGTCTACAGAGATGTTAACCTGTTTAAACTCAGGAATCAGTAATAAGTAATTTTAGATAATATTTATGGAAATAGTAATTTGGATACTTGCCATACTTGCAGTAATATTGATTATAGCTATATTTGTGATCACATCAGTTGGTGCATACAGCAACTCTTTTATTGGAAAGGTTTTTAAAGATAAAAAAGATAAAAAGGAAGAAGAGTTTTATTCAAATAAGAAGGAAAAATAACTTTTAGTTTCTGAAAGACAAGAAGGGTTTTACCAATGCATATTTTTTTACGAGCTCTTCAATTTTTTTCAAATCGATCATTTGTATGCATTCAAGATTATAAGGACATTGTTTTTTCCAGCATGGAGAGCACTCCAGACCTTCAGGAACTAGTTTTTCACCTCTTTCAAAAAGATCTATTTCACTCCAGCAGGATAGTCCAAACCAGGCAATGACATATTTTCTCAGAGCTATTGCCAGATGCATCCCGAAGCTGTCACCGGATATCACAATATCAGAAATATTCATGAAGCATGCACCGTTTCTGATCCCCAGATTAGTCGGAGTATAAATCACACTTTTCTGTATATTCTTATCTATGTTATCATAGATTTTTAAATTTCTTTCTGTATCCTCATTGCCGCCAAGTAATAAAATTTTCAGATCGTCATACCTGCCGAGTTCATTTATAAGTGCAACATGCTGCTCAACAGTCATTTTTTTATTTGGAAATAAATTTGAACATCCAGTATTAAAACCCACATAAACTTTACTTCTGTCATAATTGATCTGCGATTTATATTTTTCAATAAAGTCATTTTCTTCATTATTGAAATTGAAAACATATTCATCTCTGCTGTATTTCAATGCAAATGTTTCATGTATGATCCGGCTTCCGGATTTTTCATTGATCCTGAATTTAAGCTCATCATCAATACCCATTTGATAGTTATACATTGCCTCCTGATTAGACGGAATTATTTTTCCATCCGGATTTAATAAAAATCCATATTTGACTTTAGATTTTATTTCGCTTGCAAAGGCGCATGCATAGACGGATTTATCAGAGTTGAATATAATATCAAATTCAATATTTCTTAATATCATCCTGTCCTCATCATTCCAGGTATAAACGTGATCAATAAATTCATTGTTGGCAAGAATTCCTTTGGCGATTTTCATAGTGATCCAGTATATGGTACTTGAGGGATACTTGTCCTTCAAAGATCGCAGGATCGATGTATTCAGTAAAACATTTCCCAGAGCATCAAGTGAAATAATTAATATTTTAATTCCGCTTCTGGTTTCAGGAATATCCTGCTGGCATCCAAGCTCGAGACAATTTTTGTATGAGATGCAGGGCTTATAACCGGAAAACTTTTTGCATGCGGGTATAATTAAATTATTAAAATTCATGTTCCGCATTTAAATTTTTTTGCAGAAGAGTAATTATCATTTTGAAATCCTCCGGCCTGTTTACAAAATCAAGTTCTTCTGTTTCAATTATCAGATGCTTGCCGCATTTATATTTTCCTATCCACTGATCATAGCTTTCATTTAATCTCTGCAGATATTCGATATTGATATTTTTTTCAAAATCTCTGCCTCTCAGACTGATTTGTTTGACAAGTTTCGGAAGGCTTGACCGGAGATATATGAGTAAATCAGGAGGTTTGAGGAAATAAGTCATTTCTTTAAATAATCTATTGTAGTTATCATAATCTCTTTTATTCATTTTTCCCAGCTCATAAAGATTTTTTGCAAATATTTCTGCATCTTCATAAATACTCCTGTCCTGAATAACCGACTGTTTCTTTTTTAAGATTTCTTTATGTGTTTTAAATCTGTGTGATAAAAAATATACCTGCAGATTAAAAGACCAGCGGTCCATATCAAGATAAAAATCTTTTAAGTAAGGATTGTTATTAACTTTCTCAAAATATGGTTTCCAGTTTAATTCCCCCGCGATCAGATTTGTAAGTGATGATTTACCCGAACCAATGTTCCCTGCAATTGAAACAAATACTTTACCGTTGTTTATTTTGTCCAGCATTGTAATATAAAAAAACCGTCAAAGGTGTACATGACGGTTGATAAAAATTTCTGGTTGTTGAAAGATCTTCTTATGAAATTGCTTCTTCTTTTACTTTTTCAACCTTAGCAGCTCCATTATTTGATACCTGATCTTTCTCTGCTTTTGTTGTATCGGACACTTTATTCAATTTCTTTTTTTCTTTGATCTTTGTAGCTGCCTTTCCTGTCAGGGCTCTCAGATAATAAAGCTTGGCTCTTCTGACACTTCCGTGTTTTAAGATCTCAAGTTTATTGATCCTGGGAGAGTTAATAGGAAATATTCTTTCAACACCGACTCCGTTTGAAATTTTCCTGACTCTGAAAGTTTTACTTATTCCTCCGCCTTTAATACCCATCACTATGCCTTTAAATATCTGGATCCTTTCCTTGTCGCCTTCAATTACATTAACTGAAATTGCAATAGTGTCACCAATGTGAAACTCCGGAATGTCATTCCTGATCTGACCGGCCGTTACTAAATTTATTTTTTTATCCATGATTGTATCCTACTTGCTCCTGTCTTTTAATTCTTATTTGTATTTAAAAATTTTTTGTATTTTGCTTTAGCTTTTTTTTCCCGCCACAGATTGATCTCTTTGTGATTACCTGATAGTAAGACAGGCGGTACTTTAAGTTTTTCATAAATTTCAGGCCTAGTGTACTGTGGATAATCAAAACCCGTTTCAACCTGGAATGAATCAGTTATGGCAGACTCTCCGTCACCTAAAACTCCGGGAATAAGCCTTGCTACCGAATCAATAAAAACGTATGCTGCAATGTCTCCGCAGGATAATACATAATCTCCGATGGAAATTTCTTTAGTCACAAGTTTGGAAATTACCCTTTCATCAATACCTTTGTAGTGGCCGCAAATAATAATAAAACTTTTTTTTAAAGACAGATCATTTGAAG
>JBDSYA010000151.1:0-9098 GCA_039925865.1 Ignavibacteria bacterium | reverse complement strand
GCTCTTCCCATATAACAATTTGCCAGTTGATATCTGGTAAGGTCAATTGGATTTTCAGATGTTAAAATTTCATAAACCGCTTTGTGAGTTTTGCCGAACTTTAAAGCATTATAACCTCCGTTATTCTCAGGAAGCTTTTGTTTTATAATGTCAGCTTCAATCGTTACTCCCAGATGATTTGCCTGACCTGTCAGATCTGCAGAGACATGATAATCTTTATCTCCTTTTACATTAAAAGCTGAATTTCTTAAGTAACACCATAAGATAGTAACAAGCCCAAGTTCATGTGCATAAGCAAAAGCTTCACTAACCTGCTGAAGCTGTCTTCCTGCTTCATCTGAACCAAAATAAATTGTAGCTCCAACAGCCACTGCACCCATATCAAAAGCCTGGTCGACATTTCCGAACATTATCTGGTCATATTTATTAGGATAAGTTATAAATTCATTGTGATTGATCTTCATTATGAATGGGATCTTATGCGCGTACTTTCTTGACACAGATCCTAATACTCCAACAGTAGATGCAACTGCATTACATCCTCCTTCAATTGCAAGCTTAATAATACTTTCAGGATCAAAATAAATAGGATTAAGTGCGAAAGATGCACCTGCAGAATGTTCTATTCCCTGGTCTACAGGCAATATAGATACATAACCTGTTCCGCTTAGACGTCCAGTGTTATAGATCAACTGCATATTTCTTAAAACATTGTTAGATCTGTCCGAATCTTTCCAAACCCTGTCAACAAAATCATTTCCGGGCAAATGCAGCATGTCCTTATAGATGGTTTTACACTCATGCGTCAGCAGCGACTCATTATCTTTACCTAAAATAGTTTTTATTTTTTCTATCATTAATTTATTTTGAATTAATTTATTTTTGAAATATCAATTACAATTTTTTCATTATTACGATCCACAAAATAGTTGTTTTGAAAATCAAGATTTATACTTCTGATAAATCCAAGCCCCTCTGATCTTCCGTCGTTAGCTATTGCGCTGGAAACAAATCCGGCTTCTTTATTTTCTTCAGTGAAGATCTTTTCCTGTGTAATAAGTTCTGTGCCAGATCTTATCAAAACCATCTGCTTAGGCCTCTTGCTTTGTGAATCAAGACGTGCTATAACTTCCTGGCCGATATAGCAGCCTTTTTTAAATGAAATATATCTTTCCAGACCGCATTCCATAGGGTTTATCTGATCATTAAATTCATTTACACCTTCGGGTATTCCTGATTTAATTCTCATCTGTTCATACTCAGTGCAATTCATTTCTTTAACATTATTCCCGGATAATATGGAGCTGTATTTTTTAACACCTTCATCATTACAGATCACATTTATTGTTTCAATTTTAAAATCATCTATGAATAAATATTCTTCATTTCCTGGATTGTAAATTTTATTTTCTTTCACTTCCAGATTAAACATTTTCTTAGCAAGTCCGGATAGATCACTCCCGTATACAATGATATGCCTGAAATTACTGAGACTTTTTTCCAGCTTTACATCGTCCATAATAATATATTTGTCCAGATGTTTTATAACCTTATCCTCAAACCCGGATGTAGTCAGCACTAAAACTTTTTCTTTTATATTCAGAATATTTATGAGATCAATTATTCTTCCTTTATCACTTGTGAGAACGGACTTACGGAATTCTTCAGTAGGAAACTTTCTTAAATCGTTTGTGGACATTCTGTTAATAAAGTCAATCACATCCTGTCCCGAAGCATTGATTAGGCCTGTATTCCTGACAAAAAATTTATTTTCCAAATCCTATAAATACTTTACTGAAATAATATAAAAACTGAGAAAAACTGAGAATAAAGTGAGCAGAATAATTAATGTTGACAGAATTGTATCAGATAGCTTATTTGAACTAGAAGTTTGGGGAGCCTCCCGATCTTCAGGAAAATTATTGTGTTCATTGACATTATATTCCATATTCGTCAATAAATATAAAGAATTATGAACATAGTTTAAATGGAGTTAAAGATGTAATTCAAAGATCTTCTTAAAATCTTTTTTAACACAAAGTATATTTTAAAATTTTAGGAATTGAAAATCAAAACTCATTTAACTATTTTTATTTACCTAATCAATTTGATTTTAAACTAAAAAAGAAAAATGAAAACCTTCTACTTATCTTTCATTCTGCTTTTATTTATATTAGCATCCGGCTGCAGCAATGATACTCCTGTTGGTCCCGGAGCAAACGTTACATTTACAATTGCCGGTCAGGGAGATCCTAATAGTTATACTTTTGGATTTCAGCCAAGTGTTGATATACGATTAACACAGATCATTTCGGCTCTTCCAAGTCAGGGTTTCTTCGATACCCTGCCAAACCAAACTCCAGCTTATGTCTTTAGTAAAGATACGCTTTATACTTTGGATCCGTTTGTAGGAGTGCAGCAAGGACAGGCGTGGACTTTTTCTTTTACAGGCAGCACTGTAGCAAATAATGCAGCATTTACAAACACAACTAATTACACAGTTCCATAACAATTTAAAAAAACCATAAATTAAATCAGAAGGAGAAAAATGAAACGCACAATCGCTTTAATTGCTTTATTTGTAATATCAAGTTTTTATACAAACGCTCAGTCACAATCATTATCATTGGGAATTGAAGGTGGAATTAATATTTCCAACATCACTTCAACACCTGCAGTAACTACAAATAGCCGAACCGGTCTTATAGTAGGATCAGTTCTGGATATTAATGTGACCCCTACGATTACGATCGCACCCGGATTAAGATATGTCATGAAAGGCTGGACTTCTACACCTACTGCCGGCGTTACCTTTACTGATAAATTAAATTATCTCGAGGTACCGGTTCTTCTAAAAGTAAAATTTCCTTTAACAGAAGTAAAACCTTATCTGGCAGCAGGACCTGTATTAGGAATTCAATTATCTGCAACTGAAGAACAAACTAATGGAACTCAGAACACTTCTCAAGATATCAGTAGTTTAGTTGAATCTATAGATTTTGGTTTATTATTTGGCGGCGGACTTGATTTCAGAGTTGGTTTCAAAACAGATCTTTTCGTTCAGTTTGGATATGAACTCGGATTGTCTAATATTCTTAAAAATGCAACTACACAAACAATTAAAAATAACGGTATTCAAATTACCGGTGGTGTAAAGTTCAAATTATAAAAAAAAGCTTTCATTTCTTTTTAGCCGGTTAAACATGTTTAGCCGGCTTTTTTTTCAATCAATAAATAATATATCAGATATAGATAAAGGAAAATTTAAAAATTTAAATGTAAAACTATCGGCTTTGCAAGGCGGGGCACTTAGCTCAGGTGCTGTTACTGAAACAAATTTTAATTTTTAATTTCATTTTTAACTTTTCATTTTTAAATTTTTAATTTCAACAAAGTATCATATAGGACAAACTATTGCTCGCCCGTTTGAAATATCCCTTTAATTACAAATCTAATATAATTATATTACGTGTTTTAATTTTATAATTAATCTTTAATAATTTATAATAATCAATAATTGAATGAGTAAAAATAAGCATCAAACCGAAGAGAACTTAATGACTGTATATTATAAGGCAGTGGGGTTTTTTGAAAAGCACAAAAAACATGTTTACACAGCTTTGACAATTCTGCTGGTCATTGCAGCGGGCATAATTTTAATGGTTAATAAGAAAAAAGCAAACAATGAAATAGCATCGATTGAAGTTTCAAAGATCCAGCAGATATACAATGCAGGAAATTTTCAACAGGCTATAAACGGTGATTCACTCGGGTCTTCAAAAGGCCTGAAGTATATAGTAGATGAATATGGTTCAACCCAAAACGGAGAAATGGCAAAATTGATGCTTGCGAATTCATACTATAACATAAGAGACTTTGACAATGCTGATAAATATTTTAAAGATTATTCGGGGAGCAATAACATATTGAAGGTCGCATCAACAGCAGGTATAGCTTCAGTACTGGAAGCTAAGAATAACTACATTGATGCTGCAAAACAGTTTGAAAAAGCTTCCGGGATGGATAGCGATAATCCTTTTGTCGATCAGTATTTATTTTATGCTGCAAAAAATTATTTCAGAGCTGCGGATTACGATAAGGCTAAAAAATTATTTGACAAAATTAAAGAAGATTTTCCGAAATCAAGATTTAATCAGGAATCGGAAAGATACAGAGCATCTATTGGAAGTTGATAGTAAATAATTGATAGCGTCTTGTCACAGTTATTAAAAAGATAAACCATTAAGTTATAACATTTAACATTTAGCATTTAATATTGATTAAAGTTTGAGTTTAAAAAATAAAATTAACGAAGATCTTAATACTGCTTTGAAAGCTAAAGATGCTGTCCGCATAGATACTTTGAGGTCTGTAAGAGCGGAAATTCTAAAAATGGATAAGTCCGGTATGAATCGTGAGATGAATGAAGAAGAAGAACTACAGCTTTTAAATAAGCAGGCGAAGATGAGACGGGAATCCATAGAAATGTTTGCAGGAGCCGGAAGGCAGGACCTTGTGGAAAAGGAAAATGCACAGCTTAACGTACTCGGTGAATACCTTCCAAAACAAATGACAGAAGAAGAAGCCGGTGTAATTGTGGAAAAAATTCTTTTAAATTTTCCTGATGCTTCACAAAAAGACCTGGGTAAAATCATGGGTGAAGTTATGAAACAATTAAAAGGCAAGATCGACGGAAAGGTTTTACAGGAAATTGTTAAAGTCAGGCTTACCTGAACCGGCAACAACTAAAATTATCTCTGTAATATTATGATAATTCTACAATGACACCCCACTTTGAATACTCTGGACATTATAATTGCAATCCTCGTTCTGATACCCGCACTGCTTGGTATAAAAAACGGTTTTCTTAAAAGCATTTTTTCCCTTGCGGGAATTGTTGCAGGATTATTTCTTGCAACAAGATACAATGATGACATCGTCTCATTGCTTGGTTTTATTAATGCTAATCCAAAAGTATTAAGCCTGATCTCATTCATTGCAATTATAGTCTTAACCTACGCAATATTTAATTACATCGCAAATAAAATTTCAAAGTTCAACTTTGTCACCAATACTATTGATAAAGTATTAGGAGGTGCGCTAGGCCTTCTTAAGGGATTAATATTCGCCAGTTTATTGCTGATACTTACTACAAACACTTTTAGTTTTTTCAGTAAAGAAATTATTGCAGATTCAAAATTCTATTCCTCAGTTGTAAAGATTGCGCCTGATGTTTATAATTACATTGTGAAATTTTTTCCGGATGCCAAAACATTTTATGAAAATTTAACTATATAATATTTAAGTTATACTGATGCAAATAAATGAAACTAAAATAAAATTAGAGTTTGAAAGTATTTTATCACGGATCAAGCATCATACCTATTCCGAACTCGGCGAGGCTAAATGCAATGAAATAGATTTTTTTACAGAGGCCTTTATTCTTGAAAATGAACTTGACAGAGTTGTTGAAATGAAAGACATACTTAATATCAAGGGAGATATGCCGCTAGATGGATTAAGGGATATCCGAAACTCTATAAACAAAATGAAGATAGAGGGTTATTTTATTAGCCCATTAGAATTTCTTTACATACTTGAGTTTTTGAGGGTTTCGCGGAAGATATACAAAGTTATTTCCGAGGCTGCAATTGAAGGAAGGTATGTGCTGACTGCTTCACTTGTGAGCGAACTTTTCTATGATAAAATATTAGAACATAATATTGAAATAACTATTGATGAAAACGGAGAAGTAAAAGACACAGCTTCATCAAATTTAAATAAGATCCGAAAACAAATAAATACACAATCCGAACGGCTGAGAAAAACTCTTACAGCTATACTCAAAAAGGTTTCTGAAAAAGAATTTGTACAGGAAGACATTGTTACACAGCGGGATGGCAGATTTGTAATTCCTGTCAAAGTAGAAAATAAGAGAAATGTTGCCGGTATTATCCACAGCTCTTCCGCTACCGGCTCAACTGTTTTCATAGAGCCAACCGAGATAATAAATCTTAATAATGAAATAACCGAACTGCATTTTGAAGAGAAAAGAGAGATCGAAAAAATTCTTCGGGAATTGGCTAAGCAATTGACTGAACATCTCGATGAGATAAGACATAATATTGAAATTTTATCTGAAGTTGATTTTATACAGGCGAAAGCCAGGTATTCAATTGAGTCAATTTCTGTAAAGCCAATTATTAAAGGAAACAAACTTAACCTGATAAACGCATATCATCCCGTTTTACTTCAAACGCACAAAAGAAACGAAGTAATTCCTTTGAACCTTTCATTAGGCGAAAAATATAATACTCTTGTTATCTCCGGACCAAATGCCGGTGGGAAAACGGTTGTTTTAAAAACCGTCGGACTGAATCAGTTAATGCTGCAGTCAGGAATTCTTATTCCTGTCAGGCCTGAAAGTGAATTTAAACTTTTTGAAAAAATTTTTATAAGTATTGGTGATGAGCAATCTCTTGAAAATGATCTCAGCACTTTTAGTTCACATCTGAAATCAATAAAAGAGATAATTGATAATTCGGATGAAAATTCCCTGATATTAATAGATGAGATCGCCAGTGGCACCGATCCTGTACTTGGAAGCGCTTTATCAGCTTCAATCCTTAAAAACTTTTCAGAAAAAGATTCATTTACAATAGTGACAACTCATAACAGCGAACTCAAAGAATTTGCATACAACACGGATAAGATCGAAAATGCATCACTTGAATTTGAAGTTGAAACACTTTCTCCTAATTTCAATTTTGTTACAGGTATACCCGGTCAAAGCTTTACATTTGAGATCGCAAAGAAATATAAATTTCCGGAATCAATATTAAATGAGGCATATAAGCGGCTTGACGAAAACGAGAGCAGGCTTGAAGATCTTTTAAAAGATTTGAATGAGACCAGACAAAACTATGCTTCTTTAAAAAATAAATTCGATATTGAAAATTCAAGACTTACCGGACTTTCAAACATGTATGATCAGAAATTAAAGGAGTTCAGCAAAAACGAAAAAGAATTAAAATACAAAGCTAAAGCTGAAGCTGAACAGATAATCAAGAATGCGAACAAGCTTATTGAAAAAACTATAAAGCAGATCCGTGAAGATAAGCTCACTCCGAAAGAAATAATAAATGAATATAAGAAAGAAGCTGCTGAAATTATAAAATCAGATATTACTGAAGAAACATTAGTCTTATCCGGTGAAGAAATTAAAATAAATGATTCTGTAAGGATAAAAGATTCAAACTCTTCAGGTGAAGTAATAGAATTGATTAATGGTGTGGCATCAATAAACATGAACGGTATTATGATCAAGACTAAGATAACTGACCTTGAAAAGATCAGCAGGAAAGAAGTAAAAAAGGAATGGTCCGGAGAATCGACTGTTGAGTTAAATGAAGGTGTAATTGAAAGAAGACTGGATCTTCGGGGCAAGTATGCTTACGAAATATCGCTTGAGCTTGAAAAATTTATACATGATTCTAATAAAAACGGTTTAAAAGAAATAAGTATTGTTCACGGAAAAGGCAGCGGTAAACTTCGTGAAGAGGTGCAAAAGCAATTGAAAAGAAACCCTTACGCAAAATCATTTCGTCTTGGCAACTGGAACGAAGGTGATTCCGGCGTTACTATAGTCGAGTTATGAAAAATGTTGCAGTGTGCGGCGCAGGCATTGGCGGTATGGTAAGCGCTATTTATCTGGCTGATAAAGGACACGAAGTAAACATATACGAGAAGAATGAACAACCCGGCGGAAAAATGAGTGAGTATATTAAAGACGGGTTTAGATTTGATACGGGTCCGAGCCTTATAACAATGCCTCAGGTTTTTTATGATTTTTTCAGAGATATAAGTCTGGATATTAATGATTATTTAGAATTAATTAAACTTGAAAAAGACTGCAAATATTTTTGGAGCGATAAGACAATTTTTGATTCATATTGTTCTAAAGAAAAATTGTCAGAAGAATTAAAGTTAGTTTTTGGAGAAGATGAGGAAAAAAATTTTTTCAGGTATCTGGAATATGGAAAGTTATTTTATGAATTGTCTAAAGATAATTTTCTAAAGTCTGAGTTCAAGATCCGCAATTATGTTTCCACGGAAGGTCTGAAAAATTTTACAAAATTTATATCCGGAAAGTCTGTTAACGATCTGTCCAATAAATTTTTCAAAGATAGGAGGCTAAAACAGTTAATGGACAGGTTTGCGACATACAATGGTTCAACTCCTTACCTTTCGCCGCAGTTTTTTTCAATAATTCCGTATGTCGAATATGAATTTGGAGCATGGTATGTCAAAGGCGGCATTTATAAAATTGCAAAAGCGCTGGAAAGAATTTGCCTCGAGAGAAATATTGAAATTCATTATAAACATGAATTAAATGATACAGAAGTTTCAGGAAAGAATATTTCAAAAATATACTTCAAAACCCGGGATAACAATGTCCGCCAGATTGAAAATTTTGATTCTGTAGTATTAAATTTTACAAATAATGCCGAACTCATGGATAAGGATTATTTCGAGATCGATGACTGGTCTTGTTCAGGATATATAATACTTCTGGGAATGAATAAAGAATTTAATGAACTTTCTCATCATAATATTTTATTTTCAGATGATTATGAAAAAGAATTTATTGACATATTCGAAAAAAAGGTTCCGGCAGATGATATGACGATCTATATTTCAATATCAAAAAAAGATGATAATACAGATGCACCCACAGGCTGCGAAAACTGGTTTATACTTGTGAATGCACCATACATAAATAAAAACACTCAATGGACAGAGGGAAACAAGCAATTATATAAAAATAAAATACTGGATAAAATAGACAGCTTTAAATTTTTATTTGACGAAAGCATTCGTGACCATATAAAATTTTGTGAGATATTTACGCCTGATGATTTTCTAAAAAAGTATAATTCAGAGTTTGGATCAATTTACGGGCTATCGTCAAATTCACTTTATACTTTGATCAAGCGTCCGAAAAATAAATCTAAAAAATTTGATAATCTGTTTTTTGCAGGCGGTAATACCCATCCGGGAGGCGGTGTGCCGCTGTGTTTTCTTTCAGGAAAAATTGT
>JBDSYA010000150.1:0-10231 GCA_039925865.1 Ignavibacteria bacterium | reverse complement strand
TATCGGATTTTTTTATCCGGTTGTTGCTAAAGGAAAAGCGAGGATCAGAGTTCAATTGTCTGCGGCACATTCAAGAGAAGACCTTGATAAATGTATAAAGGCTTTTGTGAAAGTTGGAAAAGAACTTCGAGTGTTGAGTGTATAGAGTGTATAGAGTGTATAGAGTGTATAGAGTGTATAGAGTGTATAGAGTGTATAGAGTGTATAGAGTGTATAGAGTGTATAGAGTGTATAGAGTGTATAGAGTGTATAGAGTGTATAGAGTGTTGAGTGTATAGAGTGTTGAGAGTATAGAGTGTATAGAGTGTATAGAGAGTATAGAGAGTATAGAGTGTATAGAGTGTATAGATTGTATTGAGTTTATAGAGTGTATTGAGTGTATAGAGTGTATTGAGTGCATAGAGTGCTGCTAAATTTTAATTACAATTTCTTTTGACATTAGACGCTGATAAAATAGACAGAAGCATTTCCGGATTCATGAATCGTCATGGAGTTAAGGCATTGCAAATTTCACTTGCAATTATTTTTGTATGGTTTGGCTTGCTTAAAGTTCTGGATATTTCTCCGGCAGCAGGTTTGGTAAAAGCAACAGTTAACTGGATGCCGCTATTTGACACAGATACCTGGCTAAAGATCATTGGATACTGGGAAGTAATAATTGGAGTATGCTTCCTTTTTAAAAAAACGTTAAGGATAGCAATAGCGCTTTTGGCAATGCAGATGGTGGGAACATTTATGCCTCTGGTAATTCTCACCGGCGTCACTTTTCAACAGGGAATGTTTCCATACGCACCAACTATTGAAGGTCAGTATATTATTAAAAATCTTCTGATAATTTCCGCAGCTCTCGTGATTGGGGGATCAGTAAGAAACAGAGATAATAAATTATTATAGTGTGTGGAGTGTGTAGAGTGTATGGAGTGTATGGAGTGTATTGTTTTGTCTTACATAAGGTTTGTAATAGATTATTGTAATTAAGGTTTTATAAATTGAATAAAAATTTATAAAATTCTTAAGTATAATGGCAAAGATTGAAAAGTTTGAAGATT
Organism: Ignavibacteria bacterium; assembly: GCA_039925865.1. GTDB lineage: Bacteria > Bacteroidota > Ignavibacteria > Tepidaquicellales > Tepidaquicellaceae > JBDSYA01. The sequence goes on along the minus strand of JBDSYA010000150.1, from coordinate 9,182 downwards.
TAATTTGCTGGCAAAGAGCAAGAAATGTTGTCAAAGAAATTTACTCAATTACTTCAGAAGGATTATTTAATAGAGATTTTCCTTTGAAGGATCAAATCCGAAGGGCTGCAATTTCTATAATGCTAAATATTGCTGAGGGTTTTGGAAGAAGAACTCATAAAGAATTTCAACAGTTTTTATTTTTTGCTCACGGTTCAATTGCAGAAGTTCAATCAGCATTATACATTTCTCTCGACGTTAATTACATTGCGAAGGAAGTATTTGACAATCTTTATAACAAATGTACAGAAATCTCAAAAATTATATCCGGATTAATTAAATCTTTAAATTCATGATAATGACTCTATACACTCCAAACACTCCAAACACTCCAAACACTCCACACACTCTATACACTCAACACACTCAACACACTCAACACACTCTATACACTCAACACACTCAACACACTCAACACACTCAATGAACTTAATAGACAGGTACATAGTAAAGTCACTGATCGCACCATTTATATTCGCACTGGCTGTCGTTATATTTATTTTCTTATTTCAATTTCTGATAAAGTCACTTGATCAGTTTGTAGGAAAAGGTTTGAGTTTGTGGGTAATTATACAGCTGATCTCTCTCAATCTCGCATGGATGCTGACACTTGCGGTGCCAATGGCAATGTTAGTCTCATCATTGATGACTTTTGGAAATCTGTCGTCAACAAATGAAATAACAATTATGAAAGCAAGCGGGATAAGTTTAACAAGGCTTATGATTCCGCTTATAATATTTTCATTCATAATATTTTATCTGATGATACGGTTCAATAACGATATACTTCCGGAAGCCAATCATAAAGCAAGGATTTTACTTTATGATATTTCAAAGACTAAGCCGACTTTTATTCTTGAGCCGGGACAATTTTCGAATGATCTTAACGGTGTTCAGATCCTTGTAAAGAAAACATTTCCTAATAACAATAATATCGAAGGAATATATATTTACGATTATTCGAAATCTGAGAATAGAAATCTTTTAACTGCAAAAAGCGGAGATATAAGTTTTACAAGTGATTTTAAAAAGGTCATCATGAACCTTAACGACGGTGAGATACATCAGCTGGATCTTCTGGATATCAATAACAACTACAGAAAAATAAAATTTGACCGGCATAGGCTTACTTTTGATGCTGAAGGATTTGGATTTAAAGCATCAAATGAAAATACATTTTCAAGAGGCGACAGGGAGTTATCTGCGCAGGCAATGAACAGCGTCGTCGATAGTTTAAAAATAGCGCGTGAAAATTTAGATGAAAAGTTTTTTGAAAACCTTAACCGTGATATTAAAAAATTTCAGAATATAAAATTTACTGATACAATATTTAAAAAAGATGATTCGGTTGTTGTTAAAAGTATTTCCGGTGATCCGAAAACTATTGGTATTAAACCGGTCTCAGCATATGACAGTCTGAAAAATTACATATTGCTTTTTATGTATAAGCAAAATGAATTTAAAAATTTAGGTGTCATGTCTGCACAGCTTGAAAAACAAATCGATTCTTACGAGGTTGAGATTTACAAAAAATATTCTATTCCTTTTGCATGTGTTATTTTTGTGCTGGTAGGTGCACCTTTGGGATATAGAGTACGAAAAGGTGGATTCGGAATTGCAGCCGGACTATCACTTTTATTTTTTCTTTTATACTGGGCTTGTCTTATAGGAGGTGAAAAGCTTGCTGACAGGGGATTGGTGGGTCCGTTTACAGGAATGTGGATCGCAAATATTATCATAGGATGTCTTGGATTGTATTTAATGTTTAAGTCCTCTTGAGTATATTAAAACCGGTTCAATGATAAACGGTTAAAGATTTATTATAAAATATTGTCAAGCCCCGAACAATATAAAGTTACCCAACTCCGCCAGGTTCGGAAGAAAGCAACGGTAAGTATCCTTTATATGTGATTTGGGTGTCTTGACATTTTTTTTTAAAGGTTAAAATTGAAATGAATAAAACAAAACTTGGCATAGTAGGATTAGGGGGAATTGCGCAGGTAATTCATCTTCCGGTACTTTCTAAAATGGAAGATGTCGAAATAGTTGCTGTATGCGACAGTGAGATCTCAAAAGCAAAAAACATTGCAGCGAAGTACGGAGTGAAAAATTATTATCGTGATGTAGAAAAAATGCTTGAAGATAATCCTGAAATGTCCGCAGTCATAATTGCTACTCAAACCTATTTACACAGAAACATTGCAAAGAAGTGCCTTGAAGCAGAGAAAGATGTTTTAGTGGAAAAACCAATTGCAAGAAATTATAAAGAAGCAAAAGACATTGTTGAAGCGGCAAAGAAGAATAAAAAAAAGATCATGGTTGCTATGAATAACAGATTCAGAAATGACATGATGATGCAGAGGACCTTTACAAAAGCTAAAGAAATTGGCGAGATCTTTTATGTAAAAGCCGGATGGGTAAAATCTCAGAGTTCAAATCAAAAATGGATGTTTGAAAAAGATAAATCCGGTGGCGGTGTGTTTTTGGATAATGGTATACCAATGCTGGATCTTGGCTTATGGATTTTCGGTTTTCCTGAAGTGAAGAGCGTAACTTCCACTAATTTTTTTCATAATACAAAATCAGTTGAAGATTCAAGTATTGCGATGATAAAATTTAAAAATAATGCCACACTCACAATTGAAGTAAGCTGGAGCTTATTAAGAGAAGGCGAATTATTTTACTGCAACGTTTATGGTAAGGAAGGCAGCTCTTCAATAAATCCTTTCAAGATTTACAAAAGAATGGACGGTAATTTATATAACATAACTCCTAAAAAACTTACTTTGCCGTCAAATGTCTTCAAAAAAAGTTATGAGTATGAGCTAAAACATTTCGTCGGAGCAGTCAGAGGGAATCATAATATTATTTCAAGCGGTGAAGATGCTCTTAAAGTTATGGAAATTGTAGATGCAGTTTACAAATCAGCAAAGACAAATAAAGAAGTAATTTTTAAATGAAGATTTTATGATTTCTTAATATAGTTATGTTAGATTAATGCAAAAAATAAAAATGAAGAAGAGAGTGCTTGTTGTTGACGATGAAAAAGACATTGTTGACATATTGAAATATAATCTGGAAAGAGAAAATGAATTTGAAGTTCTAACAGCAAACAACGGTAAAGAAGCCCTCGAGATCGCAGAAACATTGCCCGATCTGATAATTCTTGACATTATGATGCCGGAGTTAAATGGTTTTGAAGTGTGTAAACATTTGAAAAGCAATGCGCATACTTCGAAGATACCCGTTATCTTTTTAACTGCAAAAGAAAATGAGATCGACGAGATAATCGGGCTTGAGATCGGAGCGGATGATTATATCAATAAACCGATTTCACCAAGAAAAGTATTAGCCAGGATCAAGTCGGTGATCCGCAGGATTAATAACGATTATGAAAGACCACTGAAACTTGATGAAAATGTGAAGTTTAAAAATGTAGAGATCGATAGTTCAAGTCATAGTGTAAAGATCGATGAACAGGAGATCTTTTTTCCCAAGAAAGAATTCCAGCTGCTTCACTTTTTAATTTCAAACCGTGGAAAAGTTTATTCGCGCGAGATACTTCTGAATCAGATCTGGGGAGAAAACATTTATGTGGTTGACAGGACTGTGGATGTTCATGTAGCAAAAGTTCGTGAAAAACTCGGTGAATATTCGGATTATATTGAAACAATAAAGGGCCTCGGCTACAGATTCAAAGATAATAAATAATATTCTTTCAATGTTTATGAATGAAAAGAGTTAATCTACTCACAAAATATTCTGTACTGTTTTTTGCTTTCCTTTTCCTCCTTATAATTTTTCTTTCAAAGATTATTGATGTGTCCAATGAAGCATTGTTCACATCAGTCATTGTTTCGATAGCAATATTCATCCTTTCTTTTCTATTTATTGGAAAAGAAGTTATCTCACCTTTAAAAAAAATATTTGCTCTTTCAGGAAAGCTCAAACTTAAGGAAGAAGATTATGATGATTTTAATCACTTCGATAAAAAGATCAATGATCTGAATGAACTTTTGGAAGAACTTAATAAACTAAGATCAGGCTCTGTATTAAATAAGGAAATTTTCCGGATCATTAATGAACTTCACATGATAGCCCTTCGCACAATGCATGAACTTGAAACAGCAAAAGTTTTTAAAGTTAACAGGAATGAATTTATGGGCAATGTTGCCCACGAATTGCGCACACCCATCTTTGCAATACAATTATCACTTGAAACACTTCTTGACGGAGCCATTACAGATGAAAAGGTCAATATGGATTTTTTAAATCGTGCATTTAATCAGACAAAGCGGCTTAAAGAGCTTGTGGATGATCTTATAAGAATCGCAAAGTTTGAAACAGGTGTTAAAATGAGTAAGAGATATTTTGAAATCTCAAACACTATAACTAAAACAATTGATGATTTAAAAACCGTCACTGACAATAAAAATATTACACTCAATTATGATTCTGCCGGCCTTAATGGTGTTACTGTATTTGGAGACGAAGAAAGACTGCAGCAGGTGCTTGTTAATCTGATAGATAACTCAGTAAAGTATACACCTGTAAATGGTGCTATAAAAGTCGCACTTGCAGTAAAGGAAAAAGAAGTTATTGTCAGCGTTGAAGATAATGGTATGGGAATACCTAAAAAAGATCTGCCGAGAATTTTTGAAAGATTTTATCGTGTAGATAAAACACGATCGAGAGATGTAGGCGGCAGCGGACTCGGGCTGTCAATTGTAAAGCATATCCTCGAAGCACATTCCAGCCAGATAAAAGTTGAGAGCGATCTTAATAAAGGTTCAAAGTTTGAATTCAATCTAAAAAGATAATTAAAGTTTTCCGGATTTTTTATTATCCCTTTAAAGTTGTCATTCCTGACTTTCGTAAATTAATTGTCTTGATTAAACTTCCTATTAAAAATATTTTAAAATAAAGAATCTCTTCAATCGTGAATATATTATCCAAAATTTTTTGGCTGTTTATCTTTTTCTCCGCATTAATTTATCAAAGCGGCTGTAACTTCATCACCCACCGCACCTTATCTGACGGTCTTGTACTTGACTCATTGAATACCGATCCAGAACCCAATTACAACATATCACTCGATCATGATTATCAGGATTTCGCATCATATATTTTCATGGGAAACCGGATTGAAAACTTCACTGCCTACTTCAATACTTATTACAAAGCCGATGAGGATTTTAACGAAGCTTTGGATGAATACAGGACATCACTGATCTCTTTCTACAACCGGCGGCTTGACTCGCTTGGTATAACTCCGGTGGTTTCGGGCGCAATGAAAGAAAAGATTGATAAAGCTATAGAAAGAGCTTCTAAGATAATTCAGTTTCACAAAAATAGTAAATACATTGATAAAGCAGTTTTATTAATAGGAAAATCATATTATTTCGAAGGTGACTATTTTAATTCAGAAAGAAAATTTAATGAATTTCTATCCAAATTATCCAGCAGCGAATTAGCTGACGAAGCAATTTTATTTTTAGGACAAACAAAAGTTAAGCTTGGAAAGAATGAAGAAGGCAGTGTAATTTTTAAGAATCTGGTTCAAAAATCTTCTGATAATGAAATACGCTCCCAGGCTGCAAGCGCTCTGGGTATTGCTGAATACAACAGAGGAAATTATTCCGAAGCAGTAAAATATTTTAAATCTGCAATAGATTTTTCAAAGAATAAAGAAAGAAAAGCTGAAGGGCAGTTTATTTTAGCCAAAATATTATCTGATTATAAGCCTGAGCTTTCATCCAACGAATATAAGAAAGTATTGGACTTTACTTCGGATTTTGATCTGACATATTATGCAAGGCTTAACAATGCAAAGGGTTTGATCTTCAACAAGGATTTTGTAAATGCCGACGAAGTTCTGACAGATATCAGGAAAAAATATCGTGATGTACCGGAATATACACAGCTTGTTGATCTTGAGCTTGCAAACAATCTTTATGGTCAGAAAAAACTTATTGAAGCAAAAGAAAAATATTTCGAAGTTATTGTAAAATATCCTAACACTGTAGCTTCTTCCGATGCTTATTATTTTTTAGCAAAACATGAAGAGGATATAAATGGAAATTATATTAATGCTCTTATTAATTATAAAAAAGCAGTAGAGGAAAGTACAAACTCTGATTTTTACAGAGAAAGTTCACGCAAGGTTTCAACATTTGAAAGATATTTTACACTTGTGGGAAACATAAGAGACACTACAAGTGCTGAAATTCCTACAACTAACGCAGAGCTTGAGAAATACAGAATAAGATATAATGAAGATAAGGGTATCGAACAGCAGAAGATTGAAAATAATACCGGTCCAAGAGTACCTAAGGAAGGTGACGGCAATCAAACCGGCGATGGCAAAGGACGTCCGGGCGGATTTAAAAATTACAATACATCACCGGAAGATACTCTTGAAAACACTGAGGAAGGCACTCAGGAAGATATGAAGGAACTGCCGTTACCAACAAATGACCCTCCTGAGATTGACAGAAAAAAGGGTATCAGAAATAAAAATCGCGGGAAGGATACAACACAGAAAAAAACGAACGACACACTCGGTGCGGAAATGTCCGACTCATTGCGCGCACAAAATGATTCACTGACAATGAAAACCAAAGAGGATAAAGTTTTCAACGCATATTATGAGCTGGCAGAATTATTTATTTATAATCTTGAGAGCAACGATTCGGCTGAACATTATTTGAAAATACTTCTGACAAAATTTCCTGAATCAGAAAGACAGGCAAAAGTTTTATATACTCTGGGAAATTTCTATAAAAATACAGACCGGAAATCTCAGGCTGACGAAACTTTTAATAAAATCATTTCTACTTACCCAAATACTGTTTATGCATATGAGTCAAAAAAAGTCATGGGCATAAAAGTAAATGATTCAGATATTGTTCACAATCCTGTTGATGAAATTTTCAAGCAGTCGATGAGTTTGTTTAACGATGATAAGTTTGTTTATGCAATCGCAAAGCTGCAGGAAGTTGAATCTCAATATCCTGAGGATACGATGGTAGCTAAAGCACTTTATGGGATCGGATGGATCTATGAAAATAAGTTTTCGGCTTTGGACAGTTCTTCATTAAATTACAGGGACAGTTCGATAGCATATTACAAAAAACTCCGCACAAAATTCCCTGCAACAGAATATGCGAGGAAGGTTAGTCCAATGCTTGATTACATGGCTTCTCTGGAAGTAACTGAACCCACTTCCAAGGATACCACAAACACTAATTCCACAGATACATTAAAAATTGATCCTGAAATAAATGTGCCTGATGTTAAACAAGAAGAAACTCCTAAGGAAGTTATTGCTGATCCGCAAAAATCTATCGATGAAAATCGATTGTCTCAGGAAGAAATAGACAGGTTGCTCAAAGAAAGTGAAGATGGCGTTAAATAAAGTTATAAAGTGTTAAAAAGATTGTCTTATAATGTTTCTAACAATTTAAAACCTCGTTAATTATTTTACTTACTTTCTCAGCATTAGGCAGCATTACTTTTTCCAGTCCGGTGTTCAGTGGAATGGCAGGAACGTTCACAGATCCTATGACTTCAACCGGTGCATCAAGACTTTTGAAACACTCCCGTGAAATTCTACCGGCAAGACTTTCAGCAAATGAATTCAACGTTTTCTCCTCAGTTATAACAATACACTTTCCGTGTTTTCTTACAGATTCATATATTAACTCTTCATCCAATGGATACAAGGTTCGCAGATCCACAATTTCAATTTTATCCGAAAAATTTTTTGAAGCATTTAATGCCCAATGTACTCCCATCCCGTAAGTAATGATTGTTAAAGTATCTCCGTTGTCTGTATTTTTTTTTGAAGCACTCTGGACAATTCTTCCTTTTCCAAAAGGAATTATATAATCCTCATCAGGCTCCGGTGTTTTTGCAGCGTCAGTACCGGGGACTTTACTCCAGTACAATCCTTTATGCTCAAACATTATGACAGGATTAGGATCATAGAAAGCTGATTTCATGAGTCCTTTCATATCAGCTGCATTACTTGGAAACGCGATCTTTATTCCTCTTATCGGAAGTATGCTGGACTCAATGCAGTCTGAATGATACGGTCCTCCGCTTCCGTAACTGCCACATGGAATTCTTATTACAGCCGAGACAGGATATTTTCCCATGGTCAGATAACATGATTTTGAAAGTTCAACCACTAACTGGTTTATCCCTGCCCATGCATAATCTGCGAATTGTATTTCTACAATTGGCTTAACTCCTACTGCGCTCATGCCGACAGTAGACCCGACAATATATGCTTCCTGAATTGGTGTATTAAAAACTCTGTTGTCTCCGTATTTTTGAGCAAGTGTGGCAGCTTCGCGAAATACTCCTCCCAGTCTTCTTCCCACATCCTGTCCGTAAAAAACAGATTCGGGATTTTTACTCATTATTTCATTGACAGCAAAAAGTCCGGCATCAACCATTATTATTGGTTCTTTACCTTCAGGCTCACGAATTCCTTTCTCTTCAGTTACACTGGTTGGGGCAAATTCATGAAGATACAATGATTCGGCGTCGGGATCTTCAGCCTCAACAGCCCTTTGAAAACTTTCATTTGCATTTTTGACGGATGAGGTTTCAATTCTTTGCAGTACTTCTTCGGAAGCTCCGGATTTAATTAATACTTTTTTTAATTTTGGGATCGGATCATCAATATAATGCTCTGCGAGATCTTTCTCAGTTCTGTACCATTCTTTCCTCACTCCTGATGTGTGATGTCCAAGTAAAGGTACTTTGGCATGTATCAAAACAGGTTTTCTTTTTTCACGCACATAAGCGAGTGCATCTCCAAATGTTTTGTAACTATCAACAAAATCAGATCCGTCAACTTTCATTCGTTTCATACCTTTAAATCCTGCAGCAAATTCATAAGCGTTCATAGCTCTCATTTCATCTGCATACGCGGAAATTCCCCATTGATTATCCTGTATCAAATAAATTATAGGAAGTTTTTTTAAAACAGCCATTTGAAAAGCTTCTGATACTTCACCCTCTGTAACTGAACCGTCTCCGAGTGAACAAACTACAACGGATCTTTCTTTCGAATTCAATAAATTCACCGATTCAAGATATGATATTCCGTGAGCCATACCTGTAGCCGGAAT
>JBDSYA010000149.1:0-10408 GCA_039925865.1 Ignavibacteria bacterium | reverse complement strand
CCGGTAACTAATTGAAGTTCTCTGCTACTCTTTAAATATATTATTGCATTGATATAATTCATTGACTCTAACACTCCGCATAACTTTGACTTAAAATTTCTTGCTCCTTTTACAATAGCACTTATCTTTCCAAAATCTTCCGTGAATAAAGTTACAATTTTACTGGTATCACCATATCTGAAGCTTTTCAAGACAAATGCATCTGTTTTTACAATCGGCATACGACAATTTTAATTTACTAGTTACATCTAATGTTTCAAAAGTTATCTAATATCTTCAAAATGGGTAAGTTTTTTAAACTCATTAAATCTTTTCATAATTATGTCCATATCCAGGTTTCTGATCCCGTCAAGTGAAAACTTTTCAACTGCCAGAGAAGCCATTGCACTTCCATAAATCACAGCAAGCTTGAGATTTTTTTCAGAAATATCATCTGTCTTTGCGAGCCAGCCCATAAGACCACCTGCAAAAGTATCTCCTGCCCCGGTAGGATCAAAAACTTTTTCGAGCGGATAAGCGGGAGCAGAAAAAATTAAGTCTTTGGTAAAAAGTAAAGCTCCATGTTCACCCTTCTTAATAATAATAATAGTGGGTCCCATTTCCATAATCTTTTTAGCAGCAGAAACTAAATTAAATTCCTTTGATAATTCACGCGCTTCACTGTCATTTATCACAAGCAGATTGACTAATTTTAATATTTCAATTAATTCATCATAAGCTCCCTCTATCCAAAAATTCATAGTGTCGCACATTACAAGTTTTGGTTTTGTTATTTGGCTGATGACCTTTTTTTGAATCGACGGATGAAGATTTCCAAGGCATATGTAATTGCTGTCTTTAAATTTATCTGATATAACGGGATCGAAAGTTTCAAAGGCATTGAGTTCCGTAACAATTGATTCTCTTGTGTTGAGGTCAAAATCATATTTTCCATGCCAGTGAAATGTTTTTTTGGATTCGGAAATCTCAAGTCCTGAAATATCAATCCCTTTTGATTTCAAAAATTCGATTTCTTCCTCAGGAAAATCGTAACCAACAATTCCTACGAGTCTTACAGGTTTTGTGAAATAACTTGCAGATGTTGCAATGAAGGTGGCTGAACCTCCCAATGTGCGCTCCGCTTTTCCAAAAGGTGTTTCGATTGTATCTAATGCTAATGAACCTATTACCAGTAAACTCATTTGTTAGTTTTGATTCTTAATTTTTTAAATTAATTATAATCTGCTGCTTATTCAAGAATATAAAATTACACGAATTTTAGAAAAAAGCTTTAGGCTTTTGCAAATATTTTTTGAAATCTATACGTAAAAATATTTATACAACAGCTATAAATTTTTTATTTATGGAAATGAAAAAAGTAATAAACCTTTTTGAAAATAAGAAATAAATTATAATACTTTGAAATTTGTAATTTATTAAATTATTTTAAAATAACAACTAAAAATAATTTAAATGAATAATAATAATAACAATAATAATAACAGCGACGGTACACATCCACAGCAGCAGATCAATATAGAATTAGGTGAAAAAGAAGCAGAGGGGATTTATTCAAATCTCGCGATCATTTCTCATTCTCCTGCAGAATTTATTATTGATTTTACAAGAATTTTTCCTGGCGTTCCTAAAGCTAAGGTACACTCAAGAATCATAATGACCCCTCAGCATGCAAAACTATTTTTAAATGCGATGAAAGAAAATCTTCAGCGATACGAAAATCAATACGGAGAAATAGTAGTTCAGAATGATCCAAATGGGGGAATGGGTTTTCAGATCCCGGTTAATCCTAAAGAGGAAAAGATAAATTAATTTTTATCTCCAGAAAATGCTGACCCTTAAAAGGTTTACAACAGCAAATAACAAGAAGGTAATATTGGCCAGCCATGCAGTCAGGATAGGGTTAATATCGCCGCTGTACCCGAAAGTTTGTGAGACTTTTATAAATCCCAGGTAAATAAAAGTTACAAGTATACTTATCCCGAATTGTATGGCGGTCCCGCTTTTTTTCCTGCCGAAACTCAATGATAAACCAAAAAGTATTACTACTATATTAGCGAAGGGGAATGAGATCTTTGAATAATAATCTACTTTTGCTTTTGAAACACTTTGCCCGCTTTCTTCCATTGAATCAATAAAATCCTCAAGGTCAGTTAAAAGTAGTTCGTCAGGCTTAAGTTGTTTTTTTATTATCTGAGATGGTGTAAGATATATTTTTTTAATGTCGGGTATTTCTGAAACATACCCTGAATCGATATAAGTATACTGTTCTGTTAAACTCGAATCAAATTTTCTTTCTGAAATATAAAATAATTTCCACTCATTTTTCGATGAATCCCATTTACTGGTTTTTATATCAAACCGGGTGAGGAGTTGTGACAAATCTTTTTCAGAAAAATATTGTAAGGAGACGTTAGAAGCTTTTCTTTCGGACTCATTGTATATTCCAAATGAAAGTATCATATTTTCAGAATCCTGTATATGAAGATTTTGTACCAGACCGGTTATTTTATTTTTATCTAAATATGTTCTCTCGATACTTAGTTTTTCTGAATTTGATTTTGGTACAATCCACCCGTTGAAATACAGTGATAAAATTGTTATAAACATTCCAAACAACAAAATAGGGAAGGAGAATCTGTAAATACTTATACCAGATGAATTAACAGCGATCATTTCATTGGAAGTATTTACTCTGCTGACAGTAAAAAGTGTTGCTAATAGCATTCCAACCGGAGTAATTAACTTTAATATCTCAGGAATAAAATACAAATAATACTGTACGATAAGAATTGTAGTTAATTTTTTATCTATAAACTTATCGAGGTTTTCAAACAGATCAACTAATATAAATATTAATAAAAAACATAATATTCCGAAGGCAAAGTTTTTGCTAAACTGTTTTAATATATATACATCTAAAATTTTCAAAGATAATTTTTTACTAAAATGGTGAATTTAACTGCTGAAATTGTAGAGCTTTCATTGCTAGCATCCGTCATTTCGAAAGATGATTTTTCCCTAATTGAAAAAAATTTAAAAAAACTAAAATCATCTGAGACCAGACCATTAAAGATTTACGAAACAATATTACAGTGCTATTTATTTTGCGGATTTCCTGTGATTATTGAAACCTTGAAAATATTCAGAAGGTTTTTTCCTGAGTTTAAGATAAAAAAATCTATTTACAATCACGGATTATATAAAAAAACCGGAGAAAGAAATTGCAAATTAATCTATAAAAACAATTATAAAAAGTTAATTGAAAATATAAATTATTACAGCCCGGATTTGAAAGAATGGATGATCATTGAAGGATATGGAAAAGTTCTCGGACGACCAGGTTTGAGCATATTAGAAAGAGAGTTCGTGAATGTCGCTATACTTGCAACAAGATTCTTTGAGAATCAATTAAATTCACATTTAAGAGGCTGTTTGAATCTCGGCGCAACAAAAAATGATTTAGAGCTATTATTGAAAAGTATAATTACCACATCAGGAAAGAAGAATTATCTAAAAGCTGAAACACTTTTAAATAAGATCGTTTAAAATGAGAACGACTAAAGAGTTGTTTTATAATATACATTATGTAAAGTTAGATATTTGGTTATTGTTTTATACATTTAAATTTTTAATGTTGCCTTCCCTTTTGTATATCTGATTTATAGTAATTTTGAAAATTAACTCTTTAAAAATTCCTTTTACAAATATGTTTTATTTAAAACTTAAAATCTTTATTTTTGCAACTATGATTGAAATAAATTATTATCTTCTTACAAGCGCAGTGTTATTTTGCATTGGTGTCATCGGGGTACTCATAAGAAGAAATGCTATTATAATTTTTATGTGTATCGAACTAATGCTAAATGCCATTAATCTAACATTGGTTGCTTTTTCTGCATATCTTGGAAATATAAATGGCCAAATATTTGTCTTCATAGTGATGACAGTAGCCGCTGCTGAAGCCGCAGTTGGGCTCGCTATTGTAATAGCATTATTCCGAAATAAAGAATCCGTTAATATTGATGAAATTAATATTCTTAAATGGTAAATTCTTTTTATCTTGCTACACTTCTTCCCCTGCTTGGCTTTCTGTTCTGTGGCCTTATCGGCAAAAAAATAAAAAATGAAAAACTTGTAGGCGCAATTTCAACGCTTTGTATTTTCATTCCTTTTATTATAGGAGTAATTTATTTTTTTGAACTTCAGTCAATGGAACCTTCATCACGATCTGTGGTGATTAACTTTTACAACTGGATCCACGCCGGAAATTTCAGTGTGAATTATGCTTATCTTATCGATCCACTTTCAATTTCATTGTTCTTAATAGTCACAGGAATTGGTTCTCTTATTCATCTTTACTCTATTGGTTATATGCACGGCGATCCCGGTTTTGCAAAGTTTTTCGCATTCCTAAATCTTTTTATATTTGCAATGCTTAACCTGATCTTAGCCGATAATTTCCTATTGGTTTTTCTTGGCTGGGAAGGTGTGGGGCTATGTTCATATTTCCTTATTGGATTTTGGTATGAGAAAAAATTCACAGGTGATGCGGCAAAAAAAGCTTTCATTGTTAACAGGATAGGAGATTTTGGATTTATGCTGGCAATGTTTTATGTATATACTAATTTTAATACTCTTGAAATCTCCAAGTTCCTCGAAGGATTGTCACAATATCAGCTCGGTGAACCTTTGCTTTTAACAATTGCATTACTTTTATTTCTGGGTGCGATAGGTAAATCTGCTCAGATCCCTTTATTCGTGTGGCTCCCTGATGCAATGGCTGGACCTACACCCGTCTCAGCTCTTATTCATGCTGCTACAATGGTAACAGCTGGTGTTTATTTGATCGCGAGAACTTCCCTTTTATACGCGATGTCTCCTGTTGCACAACAGATAATATTTTTTGTGGGACTTATAACAGCAATATTAGCAGCAACAATTGCTATTAAACAGAATGATATTAAGAAGATTCTGGCATATTCAACTGTATCGCAATTAGGATTTATGTTTATTGCGCTTGGAACAGGAGTTTATTGGGTAGCAATTTTTCATTTAATTACACACGCATTTTTCAAAGCACTATTATTTTTAGGAAGCGGTTCGGTCATACACGGAATGCATGATGAACAGGATATTCTGAAGATGGGCGGATTGAAAAGTAAAATGAAAATTACTTATGCAACATTTTTAGTGGGCACACTTGCAATCGCAGGCATTCCCCCGCTCTCCGGATTTTTCAGTAAAGATGCAATTTTGTTTGAAACGTATAAGGAAATTGGTGCACCATTTATGGTTCTTGGACTTATTACTGCAGGTATAACTGCATTTTATATGTTCCGCTTGGTAACATTGACATTTTACGGAAAGCCAAGATATGATGAGAAGCACGTGCATCCTCACGAATCCCCACTCACTATGACCATACCCCTTATAATACTTGCGGTACTTTCAGTTATAGGTGGATTTATTGGTATTCCGGAATTGTACGGCATGCCGACGTATCTTATGGACTGGCTTAATCCAGTATTCGCAAAATCTAATGCTGTTCTTGCTGCAATCCATCCGGTTGATCAGCCTTCACATGCAACTGAATATCTTCTTATAGGTTTGGCAATATTGACTTCTCTCATTGGTATTTTTCTGGCATACAAAAAATATTCTAAAGCGCAGGTTTTCGAACCATCTAAAGGTTTTGGAAAAGTTCTTGAAAATAAATATTACCTTGATGAGGTTTATGATAAGGTTATTGTAGAACCAATACAGAAAACTTCTGAAGGGTTTTTATGGAAAATATTTGATGTTAAAATCATTGATGGTTTTGTAAACGGAATTGCAAGGTATGTTTCCAATATAGGATTTGACTGGAGAAAAATTCAGACTGGTATCATACAGGATTATTCAACTATATCTGTAGGAGGTGTAGTTATAATAATATTATATTTATTATTTGTATAAATCTTTAATTAAAATTATTTTTTTTAAAAACTTCTTTCCGTAAAAATTATTGTCCGCTATTCTTTAAAAGGTAAGCTGAAATATCCGCCACTTCCTGGTTGCTCAAAACATTTTTCTTAAAAAATGGCATTGCTCCGTCTCCCAGTCTTACATTAAAAGTTATAGATTTCACGTTACCTTCAAATTCTTCAAGCACACCAGGTACTTTTTTCACTGTAGAGTTTTCTGAATGACAAAATCCGCAGGAGTTGTTGAACATCTTTTCTCCGTTTGCAGGATCACCTTTCAATTCCATTATTGCTTTCTGCTCTTCCTTAAGTTTGGATTTATCTTTTACAGGCAATGCAATAGTTTCATAAGTGAGTTCAGGCAATGCATCTGTTAAAGCAGTCGATGCATAATATTCATTCATAAATTTTATTTGAGCTTCCGACATTGAAGTTTTCATTCTCATGTATTCCTGCCAGCAGACAGTTGCTCCTCCTGCGTTAGCTGTAACTTCACCGCCTTTGAATTTACCATGGTAAGTAGAAGTTCTTTTATCAGCTCCCTGAATGTTTGAAAAATATTTTGTTAAAGCTGTACCGGAGTTTGTACCGTCGCTGTGACAATCAGCGCATGCTATATTATTCTCAGAAGATTTTGTATAAAATAATTGCTTTCCGGGTGAGTCAGTTGTTTTCTGATCAGCTGACTTTTTTCTGGTAGTGTCATCCTTCGTTTCCTGAGAAGTAGTTTGATTCGATTTATTTTCTTTTCCGCAACTAATAATTATTACACTTGTCAACACAAAACATAAAATATAGATGTAAACGTAAAAAAATTTGACAGTTTTCATATATAAATTTGATTAAATAAATTTCCAGCAAATATAATTATTTTTTCTTTGTTTTTCCTAATGCAATATTTAATCCTATATTAATATTCCACCAATTTACATTCTTAGTTTTTCCCATTACCTGTGCAGGAAACTGATCAGGATTTGAAAGATTTGTATAAATCAAACCTTCACCATCATTGAATGGAATGCCTTCCCTGCCGAACTCTGCCCTGTCATTAATATTATCACTGCTGCTTTTCAGAAGTAAGTTGCTTAAATGATAACTGCCTCCTATCATAACTGAATATTCATTATTGATCTTAATCGCGACACCGGCATTTGTCAGCACGCCTATTCTGAAAGCATCATTGAAAAAAGCATTTGAGAATTCATTTCTAGTCAATGTTAAGCTCAGGATATTGAGTGTAAGGTTTGTATTTACAAATGGGCTTATCTTCGCTTCGGGAACAGGGTTTAATTCAATACCAATTCCGAAAGTTGAAGCACTGAACCTTCTGTCGAATGTAACAGGAACAACTAAACTATTTTGGACAGTTGTTCCCAGGAATTTTCTCTTAAACGCATTGAAGTAGGAGTACGAGCCTATAAATGTTCCATTTAGAATTCCGCTTTTCTCAAGAGGAAATTTTAGCGTGCCTGTAATTGTGGCACCTGTTGAAGTTGCGTAATTTTCTTTCAAAAAATTCTGATCAATGAATGAAACTCCCGAATCGTTTGTGAAGATAAAATTTCCGCCCAGCTCGCCCGCAGGAATTGCGAGTCCAACTGAGAATTTTAAAGAAGGATTTTTTTGAGAAAAACAAAATGATGGTAAAATTAATAATATCAGCAGTATGGAAAAAATAATTTTTTTCAAGGAGAATAGTTTAACATGTATTTAGTAAAATTTTTAAAATGTCATTGAAGCAATTTATCTTACACCTGACAAAATTTCATGCAAAGATATTATCGCAGCAGTTTCTGATCTGAATTTTCTTTCGCCTAATGACAGCACATGCCATGAATTTGCCAAGAGCTGGGATATTTCTTCATTTGTAAAACCTCCCTCGCACCCGATCAATACTGCGGCATCTTTATAATTTTTAACGCGCTTGTACTTATTATTTCCGTCAGAATATTCATACATGACTATTTTATTTTCGACAGAAGCAGTCGCATCAATCATCTCCTGAAATTTGATATTGTTATTCATTAATGGCAGGTAACACCTTTGAGATTGTCCCATAGCTCCAACGATTATTTTCCTGAACCTTTCCAACTTTGAATTTCCAAACTTACCTTTTGATATTGTACGATCAGTCACAACAGGCTGAATAAATTTCACGCCAAGCTCAACCGCCTTTTCAATGGCAAATTCGAATCTCGAAATATTTCTTAAAGGTGATATATACAAAGTCAGGTTAATATCAGGTTCATAAAGATTGTATTTTGTCGCGGAAATATTACAAACTATCTTTAAACTTTCAACTTTAGAAATTTTACATTCATAAATATTCAGCAATCCGTCGGTAACATTGATCTGGTCACCTTCTTTTTTCCTCAGAACTTTAGTTAAATGCCTGAATTCAATTCCGTCTATTACTAAAAGATTATTTTTAATATCGACATTTTCGGCAGGTGTGTAATAATATTCCATTTAAAAATCAAATTTAAAAAGATGCATCAAGATCAATAACGATCTGTGGTATAAATCTTTTTTGTTCTTTTCGGAATGCAAGATCTGTCCTGCCAACAAAACCGAACGGCAGAATAAAATTAAGACCGACACCAAATCCATTCCTGAACTTTGTATCAAAAAAGTTATTATTTTTATTCCAAACACCACCGGCATCAAAAAATATCGTAGCATACAATCCAAACTTGTAATTCAGTTTTTTCAGCATGGAAATTTTTTTAGCAATAGGAATTTGTTCGCCTTTAATGTAAAACGGATCTATCACAGGTATTCTGAGTTCACTGAAAATTCCTAACTGGTTTTCTCCTTCGAAAACTATTTTTTTATAACCTCTGATTAGTTTATCATAACCGAAAAATTCGTAAAGGTAAGTTGGTATCTTTCCTCCGAATGAAATAGCTCCGATAGTTCTCGATGCAAATGTTACAGCATAATCGCGGCCAAGTTTGATCGGGATAAATTTTTTCGTTTCAAAATTGATCCTGTTAAAATCGAAAAGTTTTCCAAATCCGAATTTTTCATAAAGAAGAGAATAATACGATCCGGCAAGAGTATACTCGGTCGAATTCCTAGTATCGAAAGTGCCGTTAACCGAAAATGTAAGAAAGTTATCTTTACCATCCTTCGAGACTGTCCTGCCCGATTCATACTGCGAAGTTTCGATTATATGATATTTAAATCTTGTTGATATTGAAAGGTCTTTAGAAAAATACTTGCCGAGTGAATATGAAGCATTAAAATTATAATTGGCAAAATTATCTGAAGTTGCAGGGATCGTATTGGTGGTAGTATCATTAAGCGCGATAAGGCTCCTGTTGAAATTTTTTGAGTAGCTGACATCAGCTGAAGAAAAGAAATGTGCATCCTTCCCTATCCACGGCACGGAATAACTGACATTAATAAATGGTTCATAACCGATACCAAAGCTTAATCCGGCGGTTTCATTTCTTCCGCGAAAATTATTCCAGCGGACATTTAATCCTGCCCAGAATTTTGAAAATTCCCCATCCCGAAATCCTCCCTGAGGCAGCGGCAAAATGTAAAATCTTTCTTCAACAAGAATAAGAAGATTGAACTTATTATTAACCTCCGTAGGAACCGGCATCACATCAACTTTATTAAATAATCCCAGCCTGTAAATTCTTTTGACATCCTCTTCAAGTTCTGAAATATTTAAAATGGAATTTTCTTTGATCGATAATTCTCTTCTGATAATTTCATCATCAGTCACTTCGTTTCCTGCGATCAAAATTTTATTCACAAAAATATTCTGCATAACAGCTACTGAATCTGCTTTCTTATTAGTTGAATCAGGATTTATTTTTGCAGCACTGATACCAGCCAGAATAAACATGAACCCAATATTCAAAAATAAAAATATCAAATTAATTTTCTCCGTCTTTCGGTATTGATCTCAGCTGATTCAGTTTTGTTTGTAATTGCTTTGCATCAGGAACATTTGGCTTTATTGCCAGGGCTTTATTGATAAGGCTTTCGGCTTCATTGAATTTTGAATAATTCATAAGATAATTTGCACGGGTAAGATAACCGCTGTAATAAGCATTCATAATAAAATTATGATGATAATCATTTTTATCGGTTATTGTATATTCGAAATCTGGCTCTGCATAATCAACATAATCTTTACTTTTATTGTAATTGATCAACAGACCTTTTGGAACTCTTGTATAATCTTTACCAAATCTTTCATTCTTTTCCTGTTCAATTTCAAATGTTGTGAAAAAATTTCTTTCATTATAATTTTTATCAATAATGCTATTGAGCAAATTAAGAAATGAAGATTGAATTTTCATAAGGTCCTGTCTGTCAGCCTCAGAAACAGGCTTAGTATAACGCTCTGTATTTTTTTCAAATTTATTCAATTCAGCAAGATAAGCATCAAATTCAATTTTACTTTTATTATACATTTCCGGATA
>JBDSYA010000148.1:0-15812 GCA_039925865.1 Ignavibacteria bacterium | reverse complement strand
ACAGAGTTAAATCCCAAAGCTTTCATTGGTATTGAATTGAATGTCAATGCAGCACCGGCACTTCCAATAGCTATGGTTCTTATGAAATCTCTTCTTTTCATAATGGTAATCCTTTTAAATTTCTTTTATAAAATTTTAAACAACAGAAATATTTTTTCAAACTCACAATTAATTCAGCTGATACTCAGCCATATACATGAGAGCTTTCAAAAATTTCCTTAACCTTCCCGGAGCTTCAGGGTCATTGATACTCCAGTCATAAATTTCTGAACCGTCAAGTAAAACGAGAAGTAGATTTTCTCTTTGCTTCGGCGTCAGGGTCAGTCTGATTATATGCTCACAAGTTTCATTAACGAGCTTCACGGCATCATTAGGATCTGAAAACTGCATTGCATAATTTACCGGGTCCACGGAAAAACCTGTAGGTGTAAGATCTTTTTTCACACCGGTGATTATGCTTTCACAAAAAGATGATCGTGTCGGTATTGAAAAAGTATTTATCCAGTCCCTGTATCCTTTCCAGCCTTGCACATTTGGTGGATCGATCAAAAGTTGTCCTGCGCTGCTTGTTTGAGAAGAAACATATGTAAGGTTTGTATTCAGATTGGAAGGGTCAAATTGAATGTTAAGTTTCCTGATCGCACCCATCATAAGATCGACCGGAGATTTCATGAGTGAACTTATGATATTTTCCGAGAAGAAGAGCTGACTTTTAAAAAGTATTTTCAAAACGGGCAAAACTTCATAATTATTATTCCTCAATATATCCGCAAGCTCGTTAATAACCGGCATTGCAAAAGACATATCTTCTTTTTGGGTGACAAAATTTTTATACAATTTTTTGCAGAAGAAAACAGCCGTTTCAGGTTTTGTAAAAATAATGTCCACTACATCATCCTCGTCAAAATTACCAGTCTGCCCGAGATAAGTTTTTATTCCATTATCATGTCTTGAAGCAACGAACTGCGAATTAAGTCCATTAATTGTCCAGCCGGTCAATGCCCGTGCGCCTTCGCGTATATCGTCTTCAGTATAATTTCCAATGCCAATTGTAAATAATTCAAGCAGCTCACGGGAATAATTCTCATTAGGACTTCCGGCTGTATTAAGTCTTCCGTCAAGATAATACAGCATAGCAGGATCTCGTGTAACAAGTTTTGTCAGATTTTTGAAATTACCGTAAACATTATTACGAAAAAGAGTATTCTGAATGTACATGTGCTGAGGAATTTTTACCGTTACGCCTTCGGAAGTAAAATGATTGTGCCAGAACAAAACCATTTTTTCTCTGAATGAAACGGGCTGCTCGTACATGATCTTAAGCCACCAGTAACGAAGCATATTCATCCTGAAGTTATTAAGATTCAAACCGTAATTCGGAGGTTCAGTTACCCAAGCTCCCGGAGGTGCAGGCATAGCATAATTTTGCAGCAGAAGATCAACTGCTTCCGGGGGTGTAAGTGATAAAACCTGATTTATTTCGGAATTTCTAGCCCCGAACATTGTCCGGTTAAGTAGATGTGATGCGAGCTTTTTATTCCAGGGGCGTGAATTACTCGGAATGAAAGGATCTAACAAACCTGTATCAACTTTCATAACCTGTTTGTTTAATTAAAAAAATATTTTTTAAACTGATTTGGGTTAAGACAATGGAAACTTTATAAGGTTTAACTTAGAATATTTAATTTTTAAAATCAACTGCCGGGAGAATTTTTTGAATTAAACCTTTTTCCAAATTTATCATCTTAGAGCCAATACCAAAATCCCGCATTCTAAAAAACAATTGCTTTTTTATACTGAGATAATTAAGTTAAAATAAAATAAACTTACCGTGTATAGAATAATTAAATACTTTATTGTATTACTGTTCTTCTTTTCATTCTATTCTGTTCAAGTATTCTCTCAATACTATTACAATGAATTTGCATCATTTGACGGAGCTAATGATTATATGTCAGCCTCATCTCATGCTGAACTCACACTTGACAGCGCTTTTACTATAGAGGCCTGGGTTTTTGTAAAAGATACTACTGGATTTAATAAAACTATTTTAAGCACTGTCAGCGCCGCCAATAATACCGGCTTTGCTTTGCTTGTCAAAGGATCTGTTTCAAATCCCGGCACTGCGGGCCGCTTGCAGCTCAATTTGAACGGAACCAACAATTCTGTCACACAGCCAAATGGAACAAGGCTTCCTTTAAATGTATGGAGCCATATAGCAGTGACATTCAAAGATGCAGGCGGTAATAATTCGGATTCGGTAAGATTTTATATAAACGGAAATCAGGTATTGTCAGCAACAAGACTTCTCGAGCCGGTTTCTAATACTACAGATTCTTTGAGAGTCGGAAACTGCTACATTCCGGGAAATTATTCTAACGGGCTTAACGGATATATAGATGATCTGAGAATTTATAAAACCCGCCATACTATTCAGCAAATTGCAAATGACCGAGGGGTCCCGGTTTCTATGGAAGGATTTACAAATGTCGGAATGCTTTCAGGTTCAAGATATTCAGTACTAACTGCAGCATGGACATTTGATGGTAACGGAAATGATAATATCGGTGTAAAGAATAATTTGTCTCCGGTAAACGGAGCCGTATTTATTCCGCAAAGATTTAATCCTGCTTCATATAAAAATCAATCGAATTATTTCATGAGATTTAACGGTCAGGGCTGGCTTGCTGCTCCTGACTCTGCTAATACTTCGTACGATCCCGATACAGCCTGTACAATTGAAGCTTATGTATTTTTAGATTCTTCTTCAGCCGGGATAAATCAGACAATTATTTCAAAAGGAAATAATTACAAATTAGGAATCTCATCAAATAAATTTTATTTCAGCATAAACTCAGGCAGTAAAGTCCTGAGAAGTTTTAGGTCAGTGAAACCGAAAGAGTGGATGCACATTGCTGCTACATACCGAGGGCTGGATGGACTCATGAATATTTATATTAATGGTATTCTTGACAGCACCAAAATATTTTCAGAGGGAAATATTACTACTGCTAATGATTCTTTATATATGGGTAAAAGCAATACAGGTGAATTTCTTTTTGGAAAGCTGGATGAAGTCAGGATTAGCAGGGTAGCGAAATCATTAAGTTTTATTCAAAGATATTTAAATGTTAATATAGATATTAATAACGGCAGTCAGTTCAGCCCGGCTTTGAATTCATACGGTTTTGAAGGTCATACATTAGACAATGTTTCAAAGACAAAACCGATGCTTATAAGAGGCGACGCATATTTTGAATGGATTAATAACGGCTCAGGCGCCGGTCAAAGTTCGCAGGCTCCTATGATCAGAAAATCATTACAGCATTATGGATGGCTGGATGCAATGATCTCTCAGAACATTTTTAGTATTAGAAATAATTCAACTGTGAGGGATTCAATTTTACTTCCTTTCGGAGCAGGTGCTTTGAATAGTGTTACAATAATCTTAACTCATTCAAGTATGGATGATGTGGATATTTCATTAAGAGGTTCAAATGGTGTTACTATAAATTTATCAACTGATAACGGAGGAACGTTTAATGATATGTGCACCGAATTTACAAGTCAGGCCGACAGTAGTTTAAGTGATAACATTGCACCTTTCTCGATGAAAGTAAAGCCTCAAACTTCATTTTCAACTTTTGCAGGTGTTAATACTTCAGGTTATTGGCGTCTTACAGTTACAGATGACAATGCTGCAAACGTAGATTCCGGGCGCGTTTATGCCTGGGGGCTTAGCTTCGGACCGATCCCCGGTATTTCAGGAAATGAAACAGGAATAAGTTATAAGCTTTATCAGAATTATCCGAATCCGTTTAACCCAAATACAAATTTGGAATTTGGGATTTCGAAATTGGGATTTGTAACTCTAAAAGTCTATGATATTCTTGGAAATGAAGTTGCAACTTTGATAAATGAGAAAAAGAATCCCGGAAACTATAAAGTTGATTTTAATGGAAGTAACCTATCGAGCGGGATTTATTTTTACAAACTGGTCGTAGACTCCTTCGGAGAAACTGAAGATTTCAATGAAGTAAAAAAGATGACCTTAATAAAGTAAAAGAAAAACATTTTAACAATTTTAACAAGTAATACTTTTATTCTTATGATTTCAAATTTCAAATTTTTATTTCTATTATTAATTATCCTATTTTTCTTTCAATCCTTTTCAATTTCACAACCTTACCCGGAATGGATAAGGCAGTACAACGGTACGAGCAACGGAGCTGACTTTGTAAGTTCGATCGCACTCGATAATTCCGGAAATGTTTATGTAACGGGTAACAGCGCCGGAATCGGAAGTCACTACGATTATGCAACTATAAAGTATGATAATGCCGGAAATCAGCTATGGATTGCAAGGTATAACGGGCCGGGAAATGGCGAGGATAAACCAGTTGCGATCTGTCTTGACAGAAATAACAATGTCTATGTAACAGGATCAAGTATAGGTTCCGGTACAAACAATCTGGATTATGCAACAATAAAATACAATAATTCAGGAGAAGAGTTATGGGCTTCCAGATACAGCTCAGGTAATCAAGATGACATTGCTAAAGCTATGAGCATCGATACCTCTGGTAATATATATATATCGGGCTATAACAGTGTTATTCAAACAATTAAATATGACTCATCAGGGAATCAGATGTGGATCAGATCTTATGACGGACCGGGCACCGGGGGAAATTTTATAAACGATATTACGACCGATCAACAGGGAAATATCGTCCTGACAGGGTCAAGTGACTTGGACTTTTTAACTATAAAATATTCAATTAATGGAAATCAAATGTGGGTAAAAAAATATAATGGACCCCAAAATAATATTGACTATGCTAACGCGATCATTACTGATACTGTGGGAAATGTCTACGTGACAGGTAAAAGTTACAAATACTGGGCGACCATTAAATACAATAGTTCAGGAGACCAGATTTGGATTGTCAATAATAATCATTGGGGGGAAAGTAACGACGCAGCAAACGACATCATAATTGATGATGATGGAAATGTATGTGTAACGGGCACGTCTGTGAATTCAGTAAAAAACGGCTCCTTTATTACCACTGCTAAATATTCTTATAACGGATACGTTATTTGGGAAAAGAAGGCTCAAAATCGCGCCACTGGAATAAAAATAGTCAAAGATCTGAACAATAACTTAATTGTCTTAGTGAAGCTTAACATTGGTTTTGTTACATTGAAATATAATCCTGCAGGAATTTTATTATGGTTTGTTAATTATGGATCGTCAAATGAACTTCCTTTCGCATTGGCTGTAGATAATTTTGGAAATAAATTTGTAGGATTTTCAATTAACGAAAATATGCAAAGTTCAAACTATGGTTTAATAAAATATTCAGAAACAATTACAAATATCATTCCGACCAATTCAATTTCTGAAAAATTTCAATTAAAACAAAATTACCCTAATCCATTCAATCCGAATACAGTTATAAATTATCAGTTGGCAGTTAACGGTTTTACTTCGCTCAAAATCTATAATGTTTTAGGAAATGAAGTTGCATCGCTTGTAAATGAAAAACAAAATGCAGGAAGTTATGATGTTAAGTTTGACGGAAGCAACCTATCGAGTGGTATTTATTTTTATAAATTAGAAATCGGCTTGCCCGACGAAGTGGGAAGCTTTAATGAAATTAAGAAAATGATTTTATTAAAATAAAAAAACGTTTATTAAATAAATAAATTTTATCATTCTCCTATTTATTTCGACAAATTTATTTGCTCAAAATGAACCATGGAAAAGACCTCTTAAAATTTGCCGCAGTAATAACGGTGTTAGTTTTACAAATATACAGACTTTCCAGGATTCATCTGGTGTTCCAAATGTAATACGTCTTCTGTCCGGAATATTGATATCAACTTTTCAGTGGTTCAGGCAACCGGTTGGATCGCCAGCTGGGACGTTAAGAAATTTTTTCTGTTTAATAATTTTTGAAAATGTGATTAACAAAAAAGAGTCCATTCCCCTTGACCGGAATGGACTCTTTACTTTTAAATAGATTACTAAAACTATGGTCTGACCACTCCGATAAAGTTAAGGCCATTGTTATCGGTATAAAGTGCATCTGATCCGTCAACAGTGCCGTCCCAGTTTAAGTCAGTATTACCAAATCCAGGCGCGAAAATGAATGAATCATTATCAACTGCTGCTCCGTCAGTTCCGTCAATGATTCCATCCTGATTAACATCTCCTACATAAATAGTTGCAGTTCCGGAAATGAGACGCATATTGCTTCCAAAAGCCTGCCCGACTCCGCTCGTAAAGTTATATGAGGCAGTTGGTAAAGTAACGGGGTTTGCACTCCATGTTTCGATTCCGAATCGTGATCTTACTACAATATAGTATGAGCCACTAGGCGAAACTTTTCCGAAATCAAATAATGCCGTTCCCGTAGGACTTAATACTTTAGTGTCGCCATCAACAATTTCATACGGAGGAGTATTACTTCTCAAATGAATTGTAACCGGATCATTAAAGTTTGTTGCGGATAGAAAAGGACCTTCAAATCTTGCGGTAATAGACATTGATGAAGTTCCGCATCTGTGATTTAATCTGGTTGCATCAGGTCCGAATTGAACAGCAATAGGTGCTGCACCATATAATGGTCCTGATGGGTTAGCGGGACTACCAGTAACTTGTGCTCTGTAATACAAGTTGGTTGTGCCTCCTGTAGTTTGTAAACCGACTACATGATTATTTAATGTATTAGCGTTATAAAAACCAAGGAAACCCGCACCTGTTCTGCCGCCGGTTGTATCAGCATATTGAGCCATTAATCTTGAATTAGAAGTATATGATGCATCAACCAGATCAATGACTACCTGAAAACTTACATAGTCATCTGTTCCAACAGGACTAAATTCAGGAATTCTGTCATAAGTTATTACTAATTGAAATCCATCCACAACTCTATAACTTAATCTGTTTACCGGGTATGAAGCATTAGCAGTCAGATTCATATCCATCCATAAAGGATACATAGCCGGTCTGTTTGTTGAAGTAGTTGTAGGTGAGAATGAATTTAAAAGTGAATTGAAAGCAAAACCTATGGTTCCGTTTGTAGCTACAAAGAATGAATCGTACGAAACCCCTCCGAATCTTATCTTCTTTCCTCCTAATGCATTGCCAACTTTCCAGTGTCCGTCATCCAAACTACCGGCAAATATTCCGGGTAGAGAATTTACACTATTAACTACCAAACTTGTACTGCCGGTTGTATCTTTCCAGCAGAATTCCGGATTAGAAGGTGCCCCGGTTCCGGTTATCGAATTTGCAAATGAATATGCGCCTCCTGTACCGTAGTTCGGATTGGATACAGTTAAGGACTGTCTGACAGTATCGTTTCCCTTATTTTGGTCAGATGCTAGTTGAGTATAAACTGTAACTGTATTGCTGCCAATTGCCGGAGTATATGGATCAAAATTAACATTTGATGTACTGTTAGATGTCAATGCGGTTACAGTTTTGGTACTTGAGTATCCTGCCGGCGATATAGTCATAGTGACATTGAATGTTTGTGTTGCCGTGCCAACATTTTTAACTGTTGCCTGAGGCACTATTGGAGGTGAAGGTAAATTAACTGTTGAAGGTGGTGAATTAATTGAAAGACTCGCTACATCATTAGTTAGCAGAGCACAACTGATCGATGAGAATGTAATTCTTTCTGTTGTTCCAACACCTGCAGTACCATTAAATCCAGCTACAACCCAGGCTACGCTATCACCTCTTCCTGCAGCTTTGAAATTAGATCTCGCTTCTGAATTTGCAACTGTTGAATCCCATACTTCACAAATTGTATTAAATAAATAAGTCCTGTTTGTAACTGTAGCTCCATTTATAGCTCCTCCGGTAAACATAACTCCTTTTTCACTACCCTTTGAAACAAAATAAGAAGCGGACCTTGTTACTCCTCCCAATGGATAATTTGGAATAGCTGTCCAAACAATGATCAAATGATTTGAGGGATCAATTACCCCTTTATATGCATTAGGTGTTCCGGTCACTCCATCCCATCCAGCTGCGCAAATTATTTTATTTCCGTCTATTCCGAATCCCATCATTCCAGCTGCAATCGGGTATGCTGTTGCTGCTGCATAAGTATTTGTTTTAATGTTATAGACATCAACATTGTTGACATATCCCGCACCAAATAATCCTGTTCCGCCGCCAATAACATAAATCAGCGAATCATGATATTTTACAACAGCCGCATCTGTAATTCTATTAGGCATGACGGCTAATGTTGTCGTAATACCTGTCCCAATATTAAATTTTTGCGTCGAGCCAGGATTGGTGCCGCTGTTCCCTCCGAAAATATAAATAACGGAATCACCGTTGTTGATTGCAGCACCGGATGATACATCAAGATTCAAGACCTGAGCAAGCAGTGACCAGGTATTTGCTGCTATATCATACCTTGCAATGGTTTTTAGCGTTGCTCCGGCACCTCCACCAAAATGATAAATATATTCAGTTCCGCCCGGTCTTGCATAAACGCAGAAAGATCTTGATTGCGGTTTAGGTGAAACAGCAAGTGTCGTCCATGCCGCAGAAATCGCATCTGTCTCGTTATTAAAGTAAGACCTTGAAACTGATTGTGGAAGTGAAAGATTTACATCTGGATTATTGCTGTTCCTTGTTGGTTTGATGTCTGCATTTGTTAAGTCGGCAAACATCACAAACGCTAAAAGCAAAAACGTAAATTTTGATTTCATGTTTTTTGTGTTTAAGTTAATAAAAAATTACCTGTTAACTAAAAAGTTAGGAGATATTGCAAAAATTTTTAAGCAAAGTTAATTCTTTGAAAGTTTTACTTGCATTATTTTAAAATAATACCTAAAACTAAATTCACACAAGAACAAATTAAACTAGAGTAGAAATTCGATATGTAAAAAACGGGATTGACTGAAAATAATTTTTTTTTTTACTAATTGCAATAAAGAATTTTTGATTTGCTGGCCCAGGATTGTTAATGATTAAACATAGTTAATGTTACCTCTGAGTTAATAAGTCAAGTCGTTGAGTGGATCAAAAAAGTTCTGCAAGTATCAGAGAAAGTTTGCGATAATGAACTTCATCGCGGGGATCTGAACTATTTCGTAAACTATTTTGTGCCATCGGTAAAAATAATATTCAAACAGACCATGAATCAAAAATTAGGAAGAAATACAATATCCAAAAATACTATGTCGAAGATTGCTCTAATCAAATTTCCTTGATAATAAAAAAGAAGTTTGGGTTGTATGTAGAAGTATTGTAAGTGATCAGAAATAAAATTCTTAGAAATAATTAAACACCCAGTTTAGAAACTGATCGCCTTGGTATCTTTGCGAAAAGAAAACCTGAAGACCATTTCTCATTAGCATGCGGTATATGTCCGTAGTAGATTTGTTTACGATTTTATTGTAGTCGGTATCGGGAAACATTGCGATGACCGTTCCGAGATTATATTCCGTTACGAGCGTATCCCGGACTTTTGGAATATTTTTTATACTGATCGTCTTTAAAGTATCTTTAGTTGGTTCACGAAATTTTATAGTTGCAGTATCACTTAATTCTAAAGTATCCAATTTATAAAGACTGTCACCTTTAAAGACCAGCAGATCTTTCTTTAATTTATTATCATGGAGCTTCACATCTAAATTATAAACACCGCCTTCAAACGGTGATCGCTTTTGTTTGATTGAATAATTCAGCATGGCAAAAGGTTTTAACACTACAATATTCCTTACATTATTATCTTCGATGAGATCTTCAACATTCCTGTCCGAAAAAATTCTTACAAAGGTTGAATATACTACGGAGTCAGTTTCAGCGGATCTTAAAATTATCTCCGAATAATATCTTTCGTATTCAAAACCTTCATAATCAATGCTGTCTAAAATTTCAGGGTTTAGAGCGCCCCAGTTCAGAATAACTGTCTGGGGATTCAGCCCGAAATTTGTATTGTCAATTGAATAATTCTTGAGCGCGATGAGTTTATTGAAATTAATTATGTCAGGATTATCTTCAGTCGTAATTATATTATCTGAAAAGAGAGAGATAGAAGAGTCATTGACACTGCTTGCACGATCCTTAAGATAAAATACTTTATAATCACCGATCTCTTCATTTTTAAAACTCAGTTTTTTAAGCTTGTCTGTATAACTGTCGCTTTTCACAACAGCCACTTTGATATTATTTTTCTCGAGATAATTTTTTAATTCAAGAATGTTTAGTTCTTCTTCAGTCGGCTGCTTCTTTCCTCTTTTATTTTTTTTTTCAATTGATTTAATGGTGGGAAAATCGCCGAGAACAAACTTTGAAGGATTATTTGACAAAGCCTGTACGGCAAAAACATCATAGTAACCCTGAACTTCTTCGAAATAAATTTTGCCGTTTTCTCCTGTGTAATTTTTACTTTCAATATCTCTCAAAAGACTGCCGACTTCAAAGGTATCTTCCCTGAAAGGCTGAGGATAATAGAAGCTCCAGAGTACATTTATAATTAACACGGCTGAAAGAAATACTATAGTTATAATTCTTCTAAATTCGAATGCCTGCTTTACTGCAAAAGGAATTAAAAGAATTGCGTTGATGACTATGTATCTTGAGATCATGTTTGTGCCGCCCGTTCCCAAAATTCCCTGAAGAGAAAGCAGACCAAGCTGAAGCAGATTAAAGAGCAGAAATATTTTAACTTTTGAAATTTCCGGAGTTCTTAAAGTTTCATAGACTAATTTCACTGCAAAAAGTGATGTGATTGGCGCAATAAAAAAAATAAATGTCGGATACTGCACAAGTCTTTGCAGGAAGCCTGCTGAATTAAACTCTTTAAATATTTTTGTAGTCTCTTCCGCAAAGAAAAACATATTTTGATGATCGATATAATTTTGAATCAGCCACCATGCAACTGTCGAGAATGCAATCAGAGAAATGAGAAAATTCATCAAAATTTTGTTAGTCATTTTTCTTTCAACCAAAGCATCGAAAAGAACAAGCAGGACCAGTACACTGCTGAAGAGCCAGCCCTCATAACGAAATCCGTTTGACAACGCAAAAGATACTGCGCTTAATACCAGATAGATTTTAAGATGACCATAAAATTTCCATCTTACGAAATAATAAATCCCTGCGATGATAAAGAAAAAGAAGACTGATTCCGGGAGACCGGAAATACTCAGCCAAACCTGGAAAGGAAAAAGGCAGAAGATCAATGAAGAGAAAAATGCAGTTTTCATGTCAAAGGAGATCCGTACGATGCTGTAAAAATATATAACTGTTAAACCTGAAAAAATAAAATTAACTATTGAAGCCGCAGCAAAGAGATCCCTCACAAATAACATAACAAAGCCGTTGATCCAGAAATGAGGAGTCAGCCACACGCCTGAATCTAAAACAGGCCGCTGCAGCCATTCAAAAGATTTAACTGTCCGGCAATAATCATCGGCGGAAAGCCATCTGTAGCCCGAATTCAAAATTACAAACTGAAATATTATTTTAATGCCAAGCAATAAAAAAATCTGAAAAACGTAACTTGTAAGAAGGTTGGTCTTAATACCCGAAAGTATCTGAGAAAATTTTTGAAATGTATTGTTTTGAATTAATTCCAATTTGTTCGCATTACGATTTTTTAAACTAAAGCCGGCATTACATATTTATTAAGTGGTGAATCTGCTTGCAGTATATTGCAAAGTTACAATAAAGTAATTGATTCAATTTTTATTAAGCTTTATCCTGAAGGTTGTACCTTTACCAATATTAGAATCCAGAATTATAAGTTTGCCTTTATGATAATCTTCAATTATTCTTTTGGACAAACTAAGTCCCAGCCCCCAGCCCCGCTGCTTTGTAGAATATCCGGGACGAAAAACATCTTTACGGAATTTTGTATCAATTCCTTTTCCGTTATCAGATACGTCGATGAGAACCTCACCATTTACGTTTGTAATATTAAAAATTATCTTCCCGCTGGATCTTTCCATTGCATCGATAGCATTTTTTAAAAGATTCTCAATCACCCATTCAAAAAGATCTTTATTTATATTGGCACTGGCATCGCTGCTGCTGCGTATATCCACAATTACTTTTTTCATCGACTTACCATCTTTACTAATAAGAGTGGGAATTCTTTTCTCGAAATAATCCGCCACCTTTTTAATTACAACTGTAACATTCTCTTTGCTCAGTTTTGGCTGAGAGCCTATTTTTGAAAATCTTCCGGCAATTTTATTTAATTTTTCCAGATCATTATTGATCTCATTTGTAATTTCCTTGAGTTCATTTGTCTGTGGGTCTGTATTTCTTAACATCTCTGTCCAGCCCATTAAAGAAGTAAGCGGAGTGCCAAGCTGGTGCGCAGTTTCCCGGGACAATCCAACCCAGATATTACTCTGCTCATTTTTTTTTATATATGAAAACCCAATGTATCCCAAAAATACAAAAAGGCCTCCGATAAAAAATTCAATAACCGGCAAAAGTTTTAATTCTGTTACCAGAGATGATTGTCCGTAATGAACATAGTTAAGCACTATTGAATCATTGTATGAAACAACGATGGGCGGATTTATTTCATCCATGTCATTAGCTTTTTTAAAAAGTATTTCTCTTTGCCTCGTTACAGGTAAGGTAGTGTCGTAATCCACATTTTTTGTCAGTATGATCTCTTTTTGTTCGCGGTCTGTTGCAATAATGGGAAAATCTATTTGCGGAATTATCTGATCGAATATAAATCCATATTCACCTGAGGAGTTATCATCATTTGCAAGATATTCCATCGATTTAGCATATAGCCCGGCTATATCGCGCTCTCTTTTTTGAATTTTCTGAGCAAGGATTTGAGTATAGAACAGGACAATAAGCGCAATGAGAACACCGCTTATTATCAGGGCTATCTTTATATTGAGTGAGCCAAATTTATTCATTATGCTATGAATTGCGATTTAATATATTGTATATAAATTCTTATTTAAATTTATTAATTATTGTCTAAAAAAATCTTCACAATAATTTTGTTATTAGTCCTTTTAATTCTTGCTTTTCTGCTGTCGTTATCGCTTGGCAGTGTTACGATACCGATCGGAGAAATATTAAACATATTCTCAACAGATAATGAATCTTACAAAAAAATTCTGTTAGACATTCGTCTTCCCAGAATTTTAAATTCAATGCTTGTTGGTGCAGCGCTGTCCTGCTCAGGTTTTGTGCTTCAGTCCATGCTAAGAAATAATCTTGCTGAGCCTGGCCTTTTAGGAATATCGGCAGGTGCAGGTCTCGGCGCAATATTAATTTTTATTTTACCTGTTTCTCTTCCGTTCTTTTTTATTACACCCGTATCATTCATATTTGCCACTGTCACAACTTTGATAATATTTTATGTAGCAAGAGGGCTTGGCAGCAGGAATACTGATTTCATTTCAACCAACAAAATTATCCTGACAGGAATTGCGATCAGTGCTCTTATATCTTCAGTTAATGGATTTTTACTTTTAATATCCGGTAGCGGAGTAACACAGATCTTATACTGGCTTAATGGCGGATTATCGGGCAGAGGCTGGAATGAATTTTCAATCGGGATAATATTTATTCTTATAGGACTTTTAGTTTCCATTCTCATTTCAAAAGATCTAAACGTACTTAACCTTGGTGAAGAACTTGCCATATCACTTGGTCTCAATTTAAAATGGATGCAGAGAATTTGCATTATTGTTTCTTCACTTCTTGCAGCAAGTGCTGTTTCAATTGCCGGGATCATCAGCTTTGTTGGTCTGATAATCCCGAATTTATCAAAGTTACTCATCGGAAACGATCACAGGTATGCGATCCCCTGTTCGATCATTCTCGGTGCGAACTTTTTACTTATATCAGATACAATTGCAAGACTTGTAATTGCACCGGCAGAAATCCCGGTAGGTATTGTGACTTCATTTATCGGAGCTCCCGTATTTATTTGGTTAATTCTTCGGAAGAAGAATTGAGTTAGTTAAGTTAGTTAAGTTGTTTGAATGATATGAATAAGTTATGTTAATTAAGGAAATAGGGTAATTATTAAAGTTATATATTGAGAGTAATTGAATTATTTGTTATAGCTTATTAAGTTCGTTGTTTCAATATATTCATTTCTTATTACAATAACTTTAAAAGGAATAAGATGTCCGAAAGTGTAACCAAATCGAGATTTATAGATTTAGAAATTTGGAAAAAGGCGAGAGAATTAAGATTAGAGATTCGTACTATAATTAAAGTGTTTCCTATTGATGAGAAATATCGGTTGATAGATCAGATGGTAAGATGTTCTAGGTCTGTAACAAATAATATTGCTGAAGGCTATGGACGATATCATTATCAAGAAAACATTCAGTTTTGCAGACAGGCAAGGGGTTCATTATTTGAATTAATCGATCATTTGATAATCTCTTCAGATGAAAATTACATTAATAAAGAAACATTTAATAATTTACAAAACAAAGTGTATATAACAATTAAAATTTTAAACGGATATATAAGCTATTTGAAAAATCAAAAGGAGTTGACTTAGTTGAGTGAGTTGAGTGAGTTGAAGTGAGTTGAGTGAGTTGAGTGAGTTGAGTGAATTGAGTGAGTTTACTCAACAGACTCAACAAACTCAACAGACCTAACAAACTCAACAGACTTAACCATACTTAACAAAGTTAACAAAGTTAACAAACTTAACAAACTTAACAAACTTAAAAAACTTATCAAGCTTAATAAACTTAACAAACTTTGAAACTTAACGATACAATTGCAGCAATAGCTACTCCGGCAGGTGAAGGCGGAATTTCTGTTATCAGGATTTCCGGTGAAAAAGCATTCAACGTTATCGAAAAAATATTTTTTAAGGATAAGCTGAAGAAAAAGAATATTAACATTGAGAATGAATTTTCTCACACAATTCATTTTGGTTATGTATTTGACGATCACGATTTGCTGGATGAAGTTTTGATCTCCGTATTTAAAAATCCGAATTCATTTACCGGTGAAGATATAATCGAGATATCTTCTCACGGTGGAACTTTCATTTCTCAAAAAATACTTTCTCTGTTAATAATCAAAGGTGTGCGGAGTGCAGGTCCGGGTGAATTCACACAGAGGGCGTTTCTTAACGGTAAGATAGACTTAGCCCAGGCGGAAGCAATAGCAGATCTCATAAGATCTAAAACCGAATCGGCTCACGCTTCTTCAATAAAGCAGCTTGAAGGTTCACTGTCAGATCTTGTTAAAAAGATCAGGCAGGATATTATTAATATAATTTCACTGGTAGAGCTGGAGCTTGATTTTGCTGAAGAAGGACTGGAGTTTGTCAAAAAAGAAGAGATCAAATCAATGACTGAAGATCTCAGCATTAAACTTGAAAAGATTATTTCGACATATATATCCGGCAAAGTGATCAGGGAAGGAGTGAAACTTGTTATTGCCGGCAAACCTAACAGCGGCAAGTCATCGCTCTTCAACTTTTTACTTAAAACAAACAGATCGATTGTAAATGAAGCCGCCGGCACTACACGTGATTACATTGAGGAAAGCATAATCATAAATGGGATATTATTTAATCTTGTTGACACTGCCGGTTTAAGGTTATCCGGGGATATTATAGAAAGCGAAGGCATCAGGCGAAGCCACAAAATGATCTCTGATGCAGATCTGATTATCTATCTCATCGATTCATCACAAAACGAAGTTAATGTAAATGAGGATATAGATTCTTATGATAATAATTTTGATAAAGAAAAATCCATCCATGTATTTTCAAAAAGTGATATTGAAACGAAAGGAATAGATCACA
>JBDSYA010000147.1:0-3285 GCA_039925865.1 Ignavibacteria bacterium | reverse complement strand
TATTTATAACCGGAAGTTTGCTGATATCTGAATTTGCAAATAAAATTTTTGATGACCACGGCGTGATGACAATTGATCCGTACACATTTTTCAAATCATAACTTTTGAAATTTATGCCGGGATTTAATAAGATAGAAAGAGGATCGTTTGACATATTTGTATATAGTCTAGAATACGCGAAGTCATTATTCATAATAATAATTGAATTCATGTCTGATTTTACCAGATTTTTCCAATCATTAAAATTCAGATCTGTAGCAATATTTCTTCTTATAATTTCAAAATGTTTCTGGTTTTCGGGAGTGAAGTAATAGTTACTGTCAAACCTTGCCGGGATAACATTTGAAATATGAAATTGCATTTCAACTGAATAATGTTCTTCATTGAATCCAAAAAAATAATTTTTTGCTATATAATTATTTTTGCTGCGGATATTGTTCAAATAAAAATTTATGCCAATAGGATTATCATTTAATACATTATTAGTTATTTGATTATTGAAACCGTCATTAATGCCAATTCCGGATAACCCGCTTTTTGATATAGTATTGTCATTGATGGTCATATAATTAGAAAGTTCGTCGAGATAAATACCGAGAGCGATCAGGCGTGACTGCGCCGCATTTTCCACATTGCCTTTAACATTAAAAATAAAATTATTCTGCCATTTTGAATAACCTGAAACTTCTCCGTAGCTTTTAATTCCACCCCCATCATTAAGAAGAAGAAGACAGTTATTGATGTAGTTTTTTTCGATCAGATTTCTTAACCCAATACTGTTAATACCATCATGTCCTACATTGACAATATTATTTTTATAAATATGATTGTTATCACCAAAGATTAATATTGCTGTCATTGGAAACGGATCGCCTGTAGTCCCATATCCCGGAACCATCCCAATATTTCTGAAAATATTTTCAGATATTACAGAGTTTTTTGTATTTAAAAGATAGATGGCTTTTCCGTTGATTCCGTAAAATCTGCAGTTATTTATAATAGTGTTTTCCGAATTATTAGAAATATAAACACCAAGTTGATTTTGTCTGTTAAAAGTACAATTTTTTAGCCTGACTCCGGAACGGCTTTTTGAAAAATAAATTCCTGCAATATTCTGATCAGAAATTGCAAGATCCTGTATAACAATATTTGAAATATCTTTAATGGAAAAGAAACCATAATCCTGAACCGTACCAGAAATACTAATATTTCCCGGTAATTGATTTCCGGGAGGATAAAAATAAACCGTACCTTTATTATTTTCTGAAGATTCATAATACCATTCCCGTTGAGCATCAAGTTCTTTGAGATTGTTATCAAGATAATATCCCCATCCGGCCTGAAGCGGATACTGCGTCGGGTTAGAAAATGTAAAAGAACCATCCTTAAAAACATTTACATCAGAATATTCATAAGCCCAGTTTTCACTTCTAACCCGGAGGATAGAATTT
Source organism: Ignavibacteria bacterium (assembly GCA_039925865.1). Lineage (GTDB taxonomy): Bacteria > Bacteroidota > Ignavibacteria > Tepidaquicellales > Tepidaquicellaceae > JBDSYA01. The sequence goes on along the minus strand of JBDSYA010000147.1, from coordinate 1,834 downwards.
TTCCAGTATCCAAAAACCTGCTTCATTGAATTATCAGTAAAACCTTTTTTAGCATCTTTGAAAGGAACTCCTATTTTTAAGAATCCTGTATTAGGATATCGCGCAACTATCATTTGATCATCATTTACGAATAAGTTTTTAACGGGAAAATTTACATCAGCTTTAAATATATTCCCTTTGTGAATATTCCAGTTTGTAATGGGAATGGAGCCACTGATCACAGGATCCCGACCGGATCCGTATGCACCAAAAGTAATCGGGTTATCTGCATTTCCCGAAACATTAATATTAATTTGTCCGTTGAATACACTTCCTCTATCGAAGAGAACTGCGTCACCCGGATTTAGTTTAAAAATAACCGCATTCACTTTCTCAAGGCTTTTTATCGGATATACCGGAGAAAGTCCGTCATTCCTATCGTCTCCGGAGTTTGAGACATAATATATTTCAGCAGACGAACAGTTAAAGTTTAACACAAATAGAAAAACAGATAGAATGGATTTTATTTTTCTCAAATTTTAGGATAAGATTTATTAGACAAAATATAACTTTTAATCTATTTATAAAATTTAATTAACAATTTATCCGGAAAAGGATTTACTTTTTGTATAATTAAATATCTTTTACCTGACCAAACCTGACCAGTACTCTATTTGCTTTTTTTACGTTTTTAATAGATTCGATATTGATTATAATTGACCTCATTGTTACATATAATAAATTTCATACCTAATTAGATGAAGATAGCTGTGATGCAGCCGTATTTATTTCCTTATATCGGCTATTTTCAATTAATAAATTCCGTTGATAAATTTGTTATTTATGACGACGTAAGTTTTATAAACAAAGGATGGATAAATAGAAATAATATTCTTGTAAACGGTAAACCTAATTTATTCACAGTACCGCTTAAGAAATCAAGCCAGAATAAATTAATAAAAGATATTGAAATTTCTGATCCTGATACCTGGCGAACAAAATTTTTAAAAACAATAGAAGTAAGTTATAGCAAGGCAGATAGTTTCAAAGATGTTTATGCCCTGATCACTGATGTTTTACATATAGCGGAAAATAATATTTCAAAATTAATTTTAAACAGTCTGACTGCAATAAAAAATTATCTTGAGATCAAAACAGAAATAATTGAATCTTCAGCTATGTATTGCAATTCACAATTAAAGGGTTTTGATAGAATTATAGACATCTGTAAAAAAGAAGATTCAAATAATTACATAAATCCAATTGGCGGTATCAATATCTACTCCAAAAAGATATTTGAAGACAACGGAATAAAACTGAATTTTATAAAACCTAAAGAAATTCTTTACAGACAGTTCGACCAGGAATTTGTCCCTTCGCTTTCGATAATAGATGTATTAATGTTTAACTCAAAGAAAAAAGTTCAGGACTATCTGAATGAATATGATTTAATATGACTAGACACCGCTGCATTTCCCTTGACTCACCTACTGAATGGAACGAAGCGTTAACAAATGTCCCGCATTCATTTGCTCATACACATGAAAATTGTTATGCAATGAGTCTGACCACAGGTTATAACACTTTTCTTTTTTGTTTTGAAAAGGAAGGGTTAAAGATCATATGTCCTGTTGCCGAAAGGAAGTATAATGGGCGTACAGATATAGTAACTCCCTATGGATTCTCAGGGTTTGCCGGAACGGGCAACTGTCCTGATTTTGCCGAGTATTGGAATGACTTTGCGAATCAAAATAATTACGTCTGCGGTTATATCAGCATCAATCCGCTTTTACAAAACAATACCTATTTTAAAAATGAGGATTCATTTGTTTCTACAAATTTATATTTCATTGAT
>JBDSYA010000146.1:0-4426 GCA_039925865.1 Ignavibacteria bacterium | reverse complement strand
TAAATTTGTCACAAACGATATCGATATGGAAATTATTGAAAATACAACGGGCACAAAGTATCTTCACATCGTATTCGGATATGTTACAAACGGTGGTTACGGTCAGAGGCTGATCGGATATACTGTTATCGCTGCACCAACGCCAAGTTATAATGGGTCAACTCTCATTTTTCCCGGATACAACAGTACAAGCCAATACATTCAGGGAAGAATTACTTCTGACAATACTCGTTACGGCACCAATCCATATGTAACCATAGCAGTTACTCAGGACTCGATTGCAGGAGGGTTGAGTCATTTTCTTTCAAAGACATGCAGGATTTTAAGTCCTTATACTGTGTCCCCTTCAATCACGTATTTGTCAAGAAGTATTTATGCTGCGGTTGCAGGATTTAATGATTATGATGTAGTGACTGATGTTGCAAACTATCACAACGGCGCTGATTCACTGATCTATGTCCTAAGCAACTACCCGGGATTTACTGACAAAATATATTTTTATAAAGCATTCAGTAACTCAGTCGTTTATCCGGTTGGCAGCGGTTCAGTTTCTCCCACTGGTGATGATATTAGTTATGCTAGGATTGCTGCAAACGGCGGTACAAACCAAAAGAAGCTAATGATTACATACACGGACAATTTTAATAACACCGGTGATTTTGATCAATGGATCCTTACAACTGCAGATGCATCAAACTGGTTTTCAAGTGTCCTGGACAATACATCTTACAACAATTCCAGATGGGGAGATGTGATCGGAAGAAGAGATGCCGATGGTAGTTTTGAGGTAGCGTGTAAAAATGCTTTCGGCTACATGGAAAATGTGGGCGCATACAGCTTCACTAATTTCAACTTAACAAGTCAGCTGTTTAGTTTAAATACAAACTATGGAAATTCATACTGTGGTCCAAAGCCCGCATTCCGATATATTCCGGCCGACAGTTGTCTTACTGTATGGTCAGACTTTTATTCTATTTATGCTACAGGAGGCTGCGTAACCACTAATTTGATTGTTAAGGTAGGAGTCGAAGGCTACCTAAATGAATCTACCAATGAGCACAGCCAATATGTTCCGATATACGTTTTGCTTGCAAATCCATCCCCACCATATAATATCGTAGATACAACCGTTACATATCTCGATTATCAGCGACTGGGAAATGTTGCGGCCTTTCCAAGAGCTCTCACAGGAAATTTTTATTTGGTATTGAAGAATTATAATTCCCTTGAAACCTGGAGCACTGCTCCGGTATATATTTCACCTGACGCACCACAGTCTTATGACTTCACGGATTCTGATGCTAAGGCGTACGGCAATAACATGGTTTATAAAGGCTCTGTGTGGTGCATTTATAGCGGAGATGTTAATCAGGACGGAAATATAGACGGAACTGACAGCCAGATAATCGATAATGATGCATTTAGTTTTGTAGCTGGTATAGGTTATAATTCAGATCTGAACGGCGATTATATTGTTGACGGATCCGACATTGTAATTTGCGATAATAACGTTTACAATTTTGTCAGTACCTTAAGACCATAGCTTAAAATTAATTTCTGAATTGCCGGTAAGGAATACACGATATATAACTTTTTTTAAATTTAAGGAGCATATAATGAATTCAAAATTTTTAATTGCAATAAATTTTTTTCTGGTGATTTTTATAATGAATACAAATTCATTTTCTCAGGCTAAGAAAATTGATCCGGGCACAGTACCAGTAATAATTCAAAATGATTTTGACAGAATTGGTGAAACACACAATATACAATTAGATCCTTCAGTCGAAAATTTACAGGACAAAATGCTTCAGCTTAAAAAGGCCGGTGACATTGACGGGGTTGAGAATATTCAAAAAGAACTTAATAAGTTAACCGGCTCTGTCAGCTCACGCGGTGAAAATTTTCCACTGCAAAAAATGACAAGCGGGCATACTCCCGATAACATCAACGGCAGCCTTGTTTCATCAGTGACCGGAGTTAAAGGAATATCAACGTGTACTGAACAAATAGGCATCACGGCAGGAAGAATATGGTCAGTATTTGTATTCGGTCCTAATACAGGAGCAACAGTTGATCAGCTGCGCCTTTGCTATAAAAATTTCGGTGAGAACACATGGAATGAATGGGTCACTCTTGGCTTCTCAACCGGTAACAGAATGTGGCAGGATCAGATCGATGCCGAGATCATAGAAAATACCAGCGGAGATAAATTCCTTTGGGTTGCCTTCGGTTATGCCGCTAATAATTATGCAGGTCAGTCGCGCATCGGAGTTACAGTCGTAAAGATAACCGGCGCTCTTAATTACGGGGGTTACACATTAGCATGGCCGGGTAATGTTAGTTCAAACATTTACCGCAGGCCCAGGATAACATCAGACAATGAAGCATATCATTCAAATCCATGGATATACATCACTGCTTGTTTAGACAGTGGGGTTTCAGGTGGATATATGTCAGGTGAAAAAGCTGCGATATGTTACTCACCATACACGGTAGTGCCGACCTTTACTTACAAAGGCTATGCAATGTTAGGATTTCTTTTCAGATATCCTACTGACTTTCATTGTGACATTGCCTTCTATCGAAACGGCGGCCAGGATTCTATTATGCTTATCGAATCAAGTCTTGTAGATTCTACCCGTCTCATTCTGGCAAAGACATCGATCGCAAATTTCGTCTCTCCTGCTTTTGCAACTTATGTGGGTAATATAAGTACTTCTAATTCGCGGCGCTACCAGGCTTATATAGCGTCTGCCGGAGGTTACAATAATCTTATGATCGTCAATTTAAGAAAGTACAATGAAACTGATTGGGATATTGAATATTACAGATCGACAAACGGAAGTGCGGGATGGCTTAGCGGTTATGTAGATTTCCGGTCAAACAATTCTCTACGGGCGGACATTGCAGGATTCAGAAGCGCACCGGGAACATATGCCTGTGCATATTCTGAAAACACAATTTCGTTTGTTCCTGTGACCTATTGTGAATCAGTCAATAATGTCTGGGGAGGAATTGTACTTCAGATGAATCATACAAATACAAATCCATTCACTGCACAGCCGAGACCGGGTGTAAGCTATGGCCCATCTGGTGAAAGCTGTTTTGCGATGTGGTCCGAGTACAGCGGTTCGACAAATGTCTGGGCATCAACAGGCTGTTCAGGGCCAATAGGAGTTTACAGAAATATTTTCTTTAGAGGAGTCATCGAAGGTTTTTGGACAGAGCCATACATGGTTCCTGATACTGCTACATTGTATCTCAGAGCCATTGCTTCTCCATATAACCTTAAAGATTCTTCTAAAGCTGTGGTTGACAATGACGGCTATGCAAACTTTTGGTTTACTAATGCCGGTGCTTCTACAAACTATTATCTTATATTCAAACACAGGAATACTATTGAGACCTGGAGCGCTTCAACTGTTCAGTTTTCATCCACATCCCTCTCATACGACTTTACCATAGCAGCAGCGCAGTCTTATGGCAGCAACACTGTGCAGGTGCCAAACTTTCCGGACGCTTTATTTGCTTTTTACAGCGGCGATTCAAATCAGGATGGTGTGATCGATGGAACAGATCTAAGCCTTATAGATAACGATGCAACAAACTTTGTTACCGGTTATGTAGTCACTGATATAAACGGTAATAATTTTATTGATGGCTCTGATGCTGCTATTGCAGGTAATAATGCTGGCAATTTTGTGAGTATTATAAGACCTTAATTAATTGATAATTGATAGTATCCAGATAAATGTGTCGTGCAGTTACAGTTAACAAACTTGTTAACTATAACTGCATTTCACGTTTGAAATTTGACGTTTCACGATTTCGTCGCTATCTCTTTACTTTACCAGCACCATTTTTTTCACTTGTCTAAACTCTCCTGCTTCCAATCTATAAAAATAAATTCCACTGGCTAAGCTTACTCCATTAAATATTTCCTTATATGTTCCAGCTACTCTGAATTCATTAATCAAAGTTTTTACTTCTCTGCCAAGGATATCATATATTTTCAAAGATACTAAATTATCACTTGGAATATCAAAAGAGATATTTGTTATTGGATTAAAGGGGTTTGGATAATTTTGTGAAAGATGATATTCAGCTGGAATAATATTTTTTATATTCTCTTCGATCGTATTGTTATTCCCGGCTGCAAAAACTAGTTGTATATTATCGTTGACGTTCTTAATATGCTCAGCAGCATCAAGCGGCTTTTGTTTTTACGATTTCACTTAATAATCTCTTTGTCTTTAATTCATTCTTCTCGCTTTCATCAGCTTTGCCTTCTGAAATTTTTGTTTCAAGAGTTTTTATTTTTTCAATTTCTATTTCTCTGGAATTCTTAAATGACTTAAATACACTTTCCCTTATTGCTTTTCTATTTTCCTTTGTGAAAGTTTTTTTGTCATACTTATCTTTA
>JBDSYA010000145.1:0-3057 GCA_039925865.1 Ignavibacteria bacterium | reverse complement strand
GGAACTCTGAATTCTGTCAGTGCGCTTACAGGATATGCTGTCACAAGAGACAGTGAGCTTTTGATATTTTACATTGACATGAATGGTTTTGGCAACTCTGCAAACTCGATCAGATATAAACAAGATCAGATCTGTGAAGTGCTATGCCAGTTTTCACGAAAATAGTTTTGTTAATTTACTTAAGTTGACCACTTATAAAATTGAATGTTAAATCCTGACACAAATTTCACTAATTTTGTCGAATTTCAAAAAACATGTTTTTATAAATTCGCTTCAATTCTTGCAATTCGTGGCAAAAAAATCTGCTTGAAGAATGAAGCGGTCAACTTAAGTAATTTATAAAACATTAAACTATAATATTATCATTCAATTGTTTTTTATCCATGAGTACAAAATCTTTTAAAAAACCGGTTTCAGATGATACCGTTTTGGAATTAAGAAAACTGATCTTATTTAATTCCACTCATATCTGGGATGAAGTAGTATTTCAGCTGGAAAAGGCAACCGGGTTTGATTCTCTTCATTGTGAGCAGATTGCAATGATCGCACATACAAAAGGAAAAGCTGTTGTAAAATCAGGAGATCCTCCCGAACTTGAAAAGATTAATAACATTTTAAAAGAGATCAATCTTGTTACAAGTATAGAATAATCAGGCTTCAGTTTTTTATTTAAAAGAAAACAATGTCTTTACGAAAACTTAATTTTATTTCTTGCTTCATTAATAGTTTTCGTTTTTTTTATTTCTCTTTTTCCGCAACAAATTTTCTCTCATCCAGAATTTGATTTAAAATTTGAAACAGAATGGTGGGAAGGATCTGATCAAAAAAGCTTTCTTATAGAATCTCTCCTTACAGATCTGTCGTTGAAATGAAAAGGAAGATCTCTATTGAAGATGCACGAATCGTTTTTAAAGGACTTTCTAATCTGTGTTCATCAAACGTACTGAAATCATTTAACGGCAATGAGAGCCTTAACAATAAATCCGGGAATTAATTGTTTCAGAAAATTTATTAAAAAAATTAAATTTCAGAGAGCGATTATATCTGAATTATAAATCAGCATTCCATGAATTTCAAACTCGAATCTACATATAAGCCAACGGGCGATCAGCCGGGAGCAATTAAGGAACTGATTGAAGGAGTTGTCCGCGGAGATAAGCACCAGACATTTTTAGGAGTTACCGGGTCAGGAAAAACCTTTTCGATCTCTAATGTGATAGAGAGTATTGGCAAACCTGTTTTAATAATGTCTCACAATAAAACTCTTGCTGCACAGCTTTACGGTGAGTTCAGAAGATTTTTTCCGAATAATCGTGTTGAGTTTTTTATTTCTTACTATGACTACTATCAGCCGGAAGCCTATATTCCTTCATCAGATACATATATTCAAAAAGACCTTTCAATAAATGAAGATATTGACAGGCTAAGATTAAGGGCTACTGCTTCAATTCTCGAAGGAAGAAAAGATGTTATAGTTATATCATCGGTAAGCTGTATTTATGGAATTGGTGCTCCGGATGAATACGCGCAGCAGGTTTTGGTCGTCAAGGTAGGAGAGAAGATTACAAGAAAACAATTATTGTCAAAATTAATTGACATCCATTATGTAAGAAATGATATTGAATTTAAACGGGGTACATTCAGAGTAAGAGGAGATTCCATTGAAGTAATTCCGGCATATGAAGATGAGACAGGTATCCGAATAGAACTATTTGATGATTCCGTTGAAAAAATTTCTTACATAAACAGGTCTGACGGAAAAATAATCGGAAAAGATATAAGTGTAGTTCTTTATCCGGCAAAATATTTTTTAACAAGTAAGGATAAAGTTGACGCGGCTGTTGAGAAGATAAGGCAAGAGCTGGAGGAAAGAGTGGAATATTTTAAAACTCAGGGGAAGTTTATTGAGGCACAGAGAATCGAGCAAAGAACAAATTTTGACATCGAGATGATACAGGAGGTCGGTTATTGTAGCGGAATTGAAAATTATTCAAGGCATATGGACGGAAGAATTCCGGGCTCAAGACCTTCATGTCTTTTTGATTATTTTCCTAAAGATTTTTTATTAGTTGTTGATGAGTCTCATGTAACTATCCCGCAGATCGGAGGGATGTTTAACGGTGACAGAATGAGAAAGAAAACTCTTGTGGAATATGGCTTCAGGCTGCCCTCAGCGCTTGATAACAGGCCAATGACTTTTGAAGAATGGGAGACCATGATAAAGCAGGCTATCTATGTGAGTGCGACCCCGGGAAATTATGAACTGGAAAAAAGTGAAGGTGTGATCGTTGAACAGATCATAAGGCCTACCGGATTACTGGATCCGGAAATACAAGTAAGACCCGTCAAAAATCAGATCGATGATCTTATTAATGAGATAAGAATAAGAAAAGAAATGAAAGAAAGGGTTCTTGTAACAACGCTGACAAAAAGGATGAGTGAAGATCTGACTGATTATCTGTTAGGGATCGGAATAAAAGTAAAATATATACATTCTGAAGTGGTAACTCTTGACAGGGTGGAAATACTGAGAGGATTGAGGTTAGGTGAATTTGATGTATTAGTTGGTGTTAATCTTCTCAGGGAAGGACTTGACCTTCCCGAAGTGTCGCTTGTTGCAATACTTGATGCGGATAAGGAAGGTTTTCTGAGATCTGAAAAATCACTTCTTCAGACAGCCGGAAGAACGGCCAGGAATGTGAACGGACTTGTAATAATGTATGCTGATAAGATAACTGAATCCATGGACAAGGTAATCAAAGAAACAAAAAGAAGAAGAATAATACAGGAAGAATATAATACCGAGCATAACATTGAGCCAAAAACTATTTATAAAACGTATGAAGAAATAATGTCTTCTACCATTGTTGCCGATTCTAAAGTTAAAAAAGAATATGAAAAGAATAAAAAAGAGGATGAAAAATCTGCTTTGAGAATACTTACTAACCCGGCCGAACATAAATTTAATAAAGAGCAGAGAAAAGACCTTATCGAACAGCTAAGAAGGGAAATGATAAATGCGGCAAAGGATCTTGAGTTTGAAAGAGCTGCTGAGCT
>JBDSYA010000144.1:0-10808 GCA_039925865.1 Ignavibacteria bacterium | reverse complement strand
CATGACATCTTTGATCTGAGTTTCAAAATTCATTATCACACTCTGAAAATCCCTGTCAAGATAAACGCCCCAGTTGCAGCACTGCCCATGACAGATATCCATATTGCAGCCCGCTACGAAACCTTGTGTAAAGATTATGGGATCGATCTTTAGTCCGTTGTATTCAATAAGATCTTTTACTTCATCCATTATATTTTTTTATTGCTGTTATTTATTTTTGAAAATAATCGTTTAAATTAAATTGTAATTTCTCAGGTCCTCAACAGTTCCGATATTATGCAGTGTTAGATCCGGATTTATTCTTTTGATAAGACCTGTCAAAACTTTTCCTGCACCGATCTCATAAAACTCAGTTACATTAAAATCATTTATCATATTTTGAACTGAGGTCTGCCATTTAACTGATGTCATAAGCTGTCTGAAAAGTGAGTTCTTGATTATTTCCATGTTCATCACCGGCTCTGCTTCTACATTTGTAAAGACCGGAATATTTGAATTCTCAAAATGACAATCATCTATTGCAAATCTTAATTCTTCTGCAGACGTGTACATAAGTTCAGAATGAAATGCACCGCTCACAGGAAGCTCTTTTACCAATCTTGAATTGTAAGGAGGTTCTTTTGCAATTTTCATTGCCGCATGTACTGCGGCGACGTCACCGGAAATCACTGTTTGTCCGGGAGCATTATAATTTGCGGGCTGTACGAGATTATGAATGGAAGCTTTCTCGCAAATTTCCACGATCTGTTTTTCTGACAATCCTATTATTGCCGCCATTGTACCCGGTCTTTTATTTCCTGATTCCTTCATCAGCACTCCTCTTCTTTTGACAAGCCGCAATCCTTCTTCAAACTGAAGAGAGCCCGCATAAACATTAGCAGTATATTCTCCTAAAGAATGTCCGGCTGCAGCTTCAGCAATAATTTTATCGCCAATTAATTTAAGAAGAATGTATGAATGAACGAATAAAGCCGGTTGAGTAATATGTGTTTGAGTTAAAAGTTCGGCGGGACCATCAAAAGAAATTCTGCTGAGCGGCATTTCCATGATCTCATCTGCTCTTGCATAAATATCTTTTGCCTCATCGAATGTATCATAAAGATCTTTTCCCATTCCGACAAACTGCGAACCCTGACCCGGAAATACAAAAGCAGTTCTGCTCATTCATTAAATTTGATTGAACACAAATTAATTAAATTAAAGTGTTAAATCAATTTCAGAACATAAACTAGTATAAGTCTGTAAATGTATAAGTTTTAAATACAGTATTAATTATTTAAGCAGAATCATTCTTTTAGTATCAGAGAAATTATTTGCTTTGAGAATATAATAATATATTCCGCTGGAAAGGTTGCTTCCAATAAATTCAGTTGAATAATATCCGGCTGGTTTAAATTCATTAATGATAGTAAGAACTTCTTTTCCGGTATTGTCAAATATTTTCAAAGTTACATTGCCGTCTTTCGGTAATTCATAGTTTATTTTTGTAACAGGATTAAATGGGTTAGGATAATTTTGTGACAGGAAAAACTTTTCGGGAGTTCCGATAGTAACTTCATTTTGCAATTCATAATATTTGAAGTTGCCGTTGTAGTCGATCTGCTTTAGGCGATACCTGTATTTTCCGGATAATAAACTTTTATCTTCAAAAGTATAATTAACAGATGAGCTAGTATTTCCGTGACCGTTAACAAAACCAACTATTGCCCATTCGCCATTGACCATTGACTTCTCAACAGAAAAACCTGAATTATTTTCTTCTGATGTAGTTGTCCAGTTCAATGTTACTTTGTTCTTGTTGACGATTGAGATAAAAGATGATAATTCAACAGGAAGAACATTGATAGGATCTATTAAGTGTGTGGTCGGAGTTGTAATATCCGTGTTTGATGTCCCTACATAGGCAAATATCTTTGTAGCAAATGTTGCTACCGGAGGATTTCTCCATCTGAGGTCTGGTGGTACATTGTTCAATGATCCAACCTTGCTTCGCAGTCTCATCCGTACTATTTTTGTCCCGGGATAACCATTATTAGTCAGAATATAACCGGTTCCACCCGCCGTAAAATTAATAACCAACTTTAATACAGTTGCAGAGGGACTGCCGGCAGTTGATATTGATGGATTTCGCGGTCTCATTGCAAGTGGAAGGTCAGAATCAAGTATCCTATATGTTGCAACATTTGTATCAGCATAGTTTTCCGGCAGAATAGACGGATTAAATGAAAAAAAATATTGACCACCAAAGTATTCAAAAGAAACAGGAGGATTTAAATGCTATAGGTATATATCAAATTCAATCGCGTCGTTCGGAAAACTTATACTCTGATAGATGAAGTTTCTTACTGTTAAACTATAGGTTGGATTTTGTGCGGTTGAACTATTGACTGATAAAAAATAAATCAATCCAATTAAATAGAAAAAAATGTTCTTCATATTTCATTCTGTTTAAATTGCAATCTGTATTACTGAAAAATAAATAATATTACTGAAAATTGAAACCAAAATTACTTTAAGTCAAAAATAAACCGAATACTAAATTTTTTATTTCGATTGAATTACTTAATTTTGAGCCAATCAAAAATAATCGGCAATGGGGAAAAATACAAAGGAAGAAAAAAATATTACTTCGCTTTCGAGAGAAAACAGAATTTTCAAACCCAAAAAATCTTTCGCAAAACATTCATACATAAAATCATTCCGGCAATATAAAAAATCTTATGAGAAATCCATTAAGGATCCGGAAAAGTTCTGGGCAAAGATCGCTGAAGAGCTTCATTGGTTTAAAAAATGGACTAAGGTTTTAAAGTGGAAGGTGCCGCATTCACAGTGGTTTGTAGGTGGTAAATTAAATCTTTCTTACAATTGTATTGACAGACATTTAGAAACACACAGAAAAAATAAAGTTGCGTTGTTCTTTGAAGGGGAATTTGGAGATACAAGATGTTTAACATACAGCCAGCTTTCAGTCGAAGTGAATAAATTTTCAAATGTTTTGAAAAAACTTGGTACAAAGAAAGGCGACAGAGTTTGTATCTATATGCCCATGATCCCGGAGGCTGTTATTGCAATGCTTGCCTGTGCGAGGATCGGCGCAGTTCATTCGGTCATCTTCGGAGGATTCTCGGCGAATGCGCTTGTTGACAGGATCACAGATGCTGAAGCTTCTATTGTCATAACTGCAGACGGTGCATATCGAAGAGGACAGGTGATCAGACTGAAAGATAATGTTGATGAAGCACTTCCAAATTGTCCGACTGTTAAAAATGTTGTTGTTGTGAAAAGAGCTGGCAATGAAATAAACTGGAATGACACTCTTGATAAATGGTATCATGATGAAATGAATGTGGCTGATGAAATTTGTCAACCGGAAAAATTAGACAGTGAACATCCTCTTTACATTCTTTATACAAGCGGCACAACCGGAAAACCAAAAGGCATTCTCCACACAACAGGAGGCTATTCGGTTCAGACTTATATTACAACTAAATATATTTTTGATATTAAAGATGAAGATGTGTTCTGGTGCACGGCAGATATTGGGTGGGTGACAGGTCACAGTTATGTTGTTTACGGACCTTTGCAAAACGGCGCAACAATTTTTCTATATGAAGGCGCACCGAATTTTCCAAATCCCGACAGGTTCTGGCAAATGATCGATAAATATAAAATCAGTATTTTTTACACGGCACCAACAGCGATACGCGCATTTATAAAATGGGGTGATCAGTGGGTTGAAAAATATAAATTGGATTCTCTTCGTCTTCTGGGAACGGTCGGAGAGCCAATAAATCCTGAAGCGTGGATGTGGTATAATAAAAAGATTGGGAAAGAAAAGTGTCCGATAGTTGATACATGGTGGCAGACGGAGACGGGTGCAATTATGATCTCTCCATTGCCCGGAGCCACTCCGACAAAGCCGGGCTCAGGAACGCTTCCGTTTTTTGGGATTGAAGCGGAAGTTGTTGATAAGAAAGGAAAGAAAGTTCCTAAGGGAAGCGGAGGCCTTCTTATAATTAAAAAGCCCTGGCCTGCAATGCTTAGAACAATTTATAAAGATGATGATCGATATCAGAAACAATACTGGAGCGAGTTTCCCGGAATTTATTTTACAGGTGACGGAGCACGCCGTGATAAAGACGGATATTTTTGGATAATGGGAAGAGTTGATGATGTACTGAATGTAAGCGGACACAGACTTGGAACTGCTGAAGTTGAGTCTGCGCTTGTTGCGCATATTAAAGTTGCCGAAGCGGCAGTAGTCGGCAAGCCCGACGAAATCAAAGGAAATTCTCTCTGCGCATTTGTGACATTGGAAGGAAGTCAGATCCCGACCGAAGAATTAAAACAGGAATTAAAAGAATGGGTTGTAAAAGAAATAGGAGCACTTGCAAGGCCTGATGAAATAAGATTCACTGATATGCTCCCGAAAACAAGAAGCGGAAAGATTATGAGAAGACTTCTGCGCGAACTCGCTCATAGCGGCGAAGTGAAAGGAGATACTACTACTCTTGAAGATTTTTCCGTGCTCGAGAAGTTGAGAGCGGAAGAAGAGGAATGATCAGGATTTCAGATTTTTGATTTAGGATTTTTAGATTTGCTTTCACAACCACTGAGTACTTTTGGATCACTCATTTGATAATCTACTTCTATTCCGCATCTTCAAATGATTCGGGAAAATTATCCTTTAATATTTCCATCATTGCTTTTCTGATTTTATATTTATTCCGGAAATATTTTACTAATACATCAACCCTTTCACGGCTTCCTTCGAGTTTTCCAAGTTTGTTTAAATAACCTGCTACTTCATAATAAATTCTTTTATCGGTAATTATCGCATGTGACTTTATCGCATTTTCAAATAACGAGGCAGCTTCAGCCGGATACTGTTCGCTTAATGGGTTTGAATATTTATCAATGAATTCTATGTTATCTGAATTCTCATTCATAAGTGAAAGTAATCTGTCAAGATAATTTTCTTCTACAAAAATATCGGCAGTAAGATACTTGGATAGTCCTCTGTAATTTCCCTTATTCAAATTGAGTATAAGATCTTCACATTCTGAAACCCATTCTTTAATGGAGTAAGTTGATTTTAAAACTTTATAATATTTCAGCTCGTCCACAAGATGATAAAACAATTCTCTGGATAGTGATCTGATCTCCGGGATGTTTCCGGCTCTTATTGAAATTTCTAATTTCTTTTTTGTCCACTTTCTTGAATCCATACCATGATACTTTGTCTTGTCAATTACAATCCCTTCGTCACACAAAGTTTTTGCAAATTTATATTCCTTTTCTTCCGTTAGTTTGTCAATTAACAGTTCGCGTATTTTTTCATAATTTTTATACTGGATCATAACTTTCTTTGCGTCATCGTTCCTGATGTTTGACATGAGATAGTTGAGTTTGCATTTGACCAAACTTGTCACGTATAAGCCATTATAATCTTCCTTCTCTCTCTTTGCAATTTGTTCATCAATACGATCAAAGAATGCTTTTTCCTGTTCATCAATACTCACAAGGGAGGAAATCTTTCCAAGAATTAATCTTTCAATGGAGGTATTATAATACTTTGATTTTGGAAATTCATTCAGAAAATAATCAAACAATTCGTCTCGTAGCATCGGCGGAGACTTGTCCGTAATACTTTCCAATATTGTAAATGAGTTCGCAATTATTGAATCGAAAACTTGCGGACCATATATTCTATGATATTCCACGGCAATTTCCTCTATTAAAGCTTTACAAACCGCAAGACTTTCCTTTCGATTACCTGATTCCAAAAATTTTTCGGCTTTCTGAATTAGCTCCTCAAGAGATTTGAGTAATTTCTTTGTTGATTTATTATTGCTTCCGTGAAATCCGGGTCCCGCACACTTAATGATATTTTGGATTATCGTTTTATATTTGATACCGGTATCATCTTCTATGTGTTCAGCAAAGAAAGCAGTAAAGGAATTTTTCAGGTATTTATCTTTTTTAAATTGGCCCGACAAAAAGTCAGTTATTTCCTTCTTGGAGATTTTCTTGAAAATTTTTTCAATTATTTTCTTATTAGCTTTGCTGGTATTCTTTTTTGAAGAATCATTCGTATCTGTATTGTCATTTTCAAAATCAAAATAGTCCGAAATGAAGTATATCACTGCAACAACATGTTTGCAGATATCACCGTCAAAAGGGCAGTCGCATTCCCAATTCTTTATTACATTTAATTCCACCTCCAGTGTTACATAGTATGTATCAGTACCTATGACTTCTGCTGCCCATAGACCGTCAGAAGTTTCTTCTATTGCAACTATCTTATTGTTGCTAAAATAATCGAATCCTCTTTCTAAAATCTCGGAAGGTATTTCAGTTTTAAAATTGTTTAAGTCCATGATGAGAAAATAACTTTACTCAAGTGAATCATTTCAGTTCTTTCACTTTTTCAATTAGCCAAAGTTTTATTCCAAACTGATTGTATTTAATATTCTCGATTTCTTTTTTGATTTTATTTTTTATGATAGTTTTTCCTTTCTCATCGATTCGTATTCCGATCTTTATAAGTTCGTTTATAATCCTTAGATATTCATTGAATGATTGTCTGTAATCATCAAGCAGACCTTTTTCTCTTTGAATGTAATGCCGGAAAGTATCGATCATAGCAAGCGCCTGTTCATAATATCCCAGTTCGTAATAGACATGCAGTAATAGAATTTTCACCTGAACTTTAATTATAAAGTTTGAAAAGTTTGCACGTGATAACAGATCGAGAGCTTTTTCAAGATTACCTTTTTTATAATTGATGTATCCGTAGCAAAAGTTAAGTGTATTCTGTCTGTGCTCATCGCTGAGTAAATTTTTAAATTGCTCCATATACATTTCAGCCCATTCATATTCATCGACTCTTACAGCGATCTTTACGTGATTTAAAAAATCCAGATAAAGAATCTTCCCAAGTTTTATGGTGCCCCGTTCAAAATTTTCCTTTGATAAATGAAAGTGTTCCGTTGTAAAATCTGTTCTGCATTTGTTGTTAAATACATCGGCGCAAAAACCTGACATGTGAAGATAATACATATATTTATCAAAATGACTGAATTCATTATAGTGAGTTTCAAACAATCTTTTTAATTGAAAAAAATACTTTTCATCATTTTCTTTTTCAAGAAGGATTATGTAATAATACATTATCATCGTAGGATTACTTTCATCTTTGTTATTTTCAATATAGTGGAATACCTCATCAAACATTTTCAGATCAAACTCATAATTATTCTGTTTGTTCTCGTGAAGCATTGTATTGTACAGCCGGAGCATTTTTATAATAGAATATTTTACAAAGTAATTTAGCTGATCCTGAAACAGATCGAAGTTAGAATTAGGATGCTTTGGAGAGTAGTATGATTTTAATTCTTCTGAATAATAGAAAAGTTTCTGGAAATAAAATTCATCCCTGATACCGCTGTCATCAAGTTTTTTTAAAGATGCTCTGTACAATTGTTCATGCATAGTATCAAGACTCCGTATCCGGTATTGTTCCAGCAGAACTTTCGTTTTCATATCTTCATCACCTAGAAAATGCACAGCGCCTATAAATTCTTTTCCAAGCATAAGCAGATCTGAAATTATATTTTTTAATTTGAAGTAATCATATTTCTCACCGGGAAATAATTTTCTGAATGCAAATTCATCGTTGACCTTTTCATTCTTAAAGTCAGGGTAAAAATTTTTCAGATAATCAAATAATGATATTACATTTTTGTTTTTATTGTAAAACGGAGAATTTACAAATTCTTTGAATTGCTTAAATTCTGAAGGGGTTAATGACTTTAGAAGTTGAATAAGACGATTATTCTTCATTAAAAGATAAAATATTTTCTAAAAAATACTATTCTAAGAGTATGAAATTTGGCTAAAATCAAACTTAATCAGCATTAATGATTAAAAAACCGCATTGTGTTGTTGAGTTATTTTCTAAAAACATGAATATTTTTCTTTGACTTCGCATAATAACATTTATATTTTTGTATCATTGGCGATACAAATGTTAAATTCATCTTATAAAATTTCGGAACGGATTAATACCTCTCAAGTACTCATTCCCTTATCTAACATCGTATCGCCATACGAACATGACTGGTAAGTTGTGGAATCATTTAAAAAGTATTGAGAGGTATTTTTAATTTTCAATTTGATATTTCAAAAAGTAAAAAATAGACCTTTACTATATAAAGTAATAGTGTAATATTAAAAACTCAAATTAAAAATTACAATTAAAATGATACTCTTCTGAAAGGAGAAAAATGAAACATATTATAAAACTTATTATTGCAGCAATTTTTATATATTCAATAATTCCGGCGAATTCTTATTCACAGAATACAAGAGGTAAGCCAAAAACTTCAAGATCAAATGTTAATTTGCCTAAAAAAATAAGTGAGGGCGAAGTTTCAAAGGCAATAAACAAAAATACAAAATCATTTAAAAAAGATTTTGACGGTACATGGTTGCTGGAGCAAGATTTCGAGACGGGTATTTTCCCCCCAAGTGGCTGGACAGTGAACACGGGCAGTACCGTATGGCAGCAATCTTCTGCAAGCGGGTATGGTACAGGTATCTATTCTATGTCTTATACAAACTATAATTGTAATTATTCAAATAATACAATTTATACTTCCGGTTTTTCAGTTACTCAACCGGGTGACAAATTAATTTTTGATTATGCTTATGCTCCATATGATGACGGGTCTTATGACGATCTTGAAATTTTCTATTACAATGGTTCAAGCTGGAACAGCTTAATTTATTATAACGGGATTGATCTTCAGACTGCTCCCGGAACTTCTGATTTCTTTGTTCCAGCAAGCAACGAGTGGGGAACAAAGATCATTACAATTCCCGCCGGGGCTACCAGCCTCTATTTTAAGGCATGGGAGGGTTGCGGTAACAATCTTTATATTGATAATATAAAAGTCGGAACATTTGTCGGAGGAAGTGGTGACGGATCAGTCGAAAAAGTTTGGGCAAAAGGAAAGCTTCCGTTGGGATACGGAGTACCCGATACTATCTCAGCATTAGTTAAAAATGTTGGAGGAAGCACGATTTCAAATGTAAAAGTTTATTTAAATATTACCGGGGCAAATAATTTTTCTGATTCTTTGGTCATTTCGTCGATAGCAGCGGGTGATACTGTACAGGTCAATTTCAGAGGTTTCATTCCTGTATTAAGTGGCTTTTCAAATGTGACTATATCTTTGCCAAATGATACTAACAACAGTAACAATACCGGAACATATTTGACAGAAGTAAATTCGAACACATTCCGTTACGTTGATTCAAATTGCTGTAACAGTGAGGTAGGATGGTTAGGTGAATTGTCTTTTTTAAATAAATACAGAATGTCGGGGACAGGTCAGATCAGAAAAGTAAATATTAAAATCGGGACAGGCGGAACCACTGAAAATATTAATGTCGGGCAGATAGTTTACGGAATAGTTTTAGATAAAAACGGAGTAGTTGTCGGGAAATCTTCTCATTATAAAATCAAGGCATCCGACCTGGAAAAATACACTACATTCGAAATAACAGATCCAAAACCTTTTATTGCAACGAATGAATATTTTTATGTCGGCATAGCGCAAACTGATTTTGCAGGTAATGGATTTGTTTTCACTCCACAAAAAATGAACAACGATGTTCCTGCAAGGCCGAATGCAAATTATGGAAGTTATTTAGGCCCTGTCGGAACAACAGTCAGCACATTTGAATTTCCAAGAGAATACGGACAAAACTATGCGATAGAAGCAGTGATTGGAAATCAGGTCGCAGTTGATGCGGGAATTTCAGACGTTGGTTTAAAATTCGATCAGTACTTTTCCACAGCATCATTCACACCGACCGGAAAAGTTTTTAATGCAGGAACAGGAACAACAACTTTCAACGTAAGAAGAACGATTACTCCGGGCGGATATACAAGCACAAAAACAGTTTCAGGGTTAACTGCCGGTTCGAATGCAACTGTTACATATGATCCGTGGACTTTTACATCGGGAACATCTTATACAATCAGAGATTCAGTCCTCGCAAGTGACGGAAACAATTCCAATAATCAGTTGACGAGTTCAATAACACCGAGAATTGCAAAACAACTTTGTGTATTATGGTCACAACAGGAAGACAGAGACAGTCTTGTAAGAGCTATTAATGCTGATGGAAGGTATGCAAATAATTTTGATACAGTGAGAATGAATTATACAGGTTCTTACAGACCATGGAAAATTTTGTTTGTAAATTTCAGAAATGAATCAAATTATTCACCATGGATAAGAGATTCATTGAAAATGTTTATTGATAATTCAACAGCCGGTAATAAAAAATCGTTAGTGGTTTTTGGAAATTCGATTGCTGCTGTCAATGATCCTGTGACAGGATTTCCCTCACCTGCAGATTCAATTTTTTACAGACAGTATCTTAAATCAAAAACCATTAGTGATAACTGGCCAGGAAGTATTCCCGCGAGTGAAAATAAATTCAGAGGTGTAGGATTTTTTGACGGGGTAACGCAAGATTCACTTTCAGATCCGGCAACACCGGAATTAATTAAACCGGTAAACGGAAGTTCTGCAGCTTTTAAACCTAAGTCAGTCACAGGAAATAGTGCGGACTCATGCAATGCTGTATCCTTCGCAGGAATAAGTTATAATACATTTTTCATGACGAATAAATTTTCAAGCCTGCGGGCGTCAAGCGGTTCACTCAGAGGTCCGGTTTTGGTGTACACAAAAATAATCGACTGGATACAAAGTATAAACACTGGTGTAAAA
>JBDSYA010000143.1:0-9289 GCA_039925865.1 Ignavibacteria bacterium | reverse complement strand
TGGAAGAATTTGTAATAAACCTTACACTGTCAAGATATTCGACCGTCGGCCCTGCAGTTATCAGAATTTTTTTACCGCTAAGATCTTTTTTTTTTAGAATGATCTGAGAAAGATATTTAAAGATATCCTCGGGCTCTGCCATTCTTCCTTCTCCGATAATTCCACTGGCAAGCTCGCCGTAAACTGGTTCAATTATTTTGTAACCATATCTTTTTATCGTTTTCAGATTATCACTGAAGGCAGGATTTTTATACATATCATCGTCCATTGAGGGTGCGATTACAACTTCGCATCTTGATGCAAGTACAGTTGTCAGTAAAAAGTTATCACTGATTCCGTGCGCGATCTTTGCTATTGTATTTGCAGTTGCAGGAGCAATAAGGAAAACATCTGCCCATATTCCAAGGTTAACATGCCACGTTTTATTTTCTACTTTTTGGATCTTTGTGAGATCATCAGATTCAGAGAACATGTTAATTATCACTTCATTCTTGGAAAGTATTGACAAGGTCAAAGGCGAAACGAATTTTGCAGCAGAAGGTGTCATAATCACTTTTACATCAGCACCCTGCTTGATAAACATTCTTACAAGATAGCATATTTTATATGCCGCGATCCCGCCTGAAATTCCTATTAACAGTTTTTTTCCTTTTAGCATTAATGTGATATTAAAAAAATATCCCTGAAAGAAGGGATATTTTAAAAACTTTGAAGATACGGAATGTTATACTATTTTTTTTCTTCGTCCTGATATTTGAATCTGTAATTCAGATTATCATCCATAAGTTCTTTAATAGATTTTAGTGTCGGCTTCTGTCTCTTTTCAAATTCCAGTGAAATGTTTAGCTTATCCTGATTCATGATTGTATCATCTTCCGTTTCCTTTGCTATTATCGGCTCAAGTCTCTGATTAAGTTCAAGCTTTAATGAATCGTTGATCTGACGTGATCTTTTTGAAACCACTACTATAGATTCATAAAGATTTGCAGTCTTTGATTCAAATTTTTCAAGGTCTAATGTTACTATTGCCATTATATTTTTTATTTAAATTAATTACCGTTTATTATTTTCTGAACTTCATCAACGGCTTTATCCAGATTGTCGTTCACTATAATATAATCAAAATCATTTGCTTTTCCGATTTCTAAATCTACCCTTTTTGTCCTTTCTTTTATTTGCTCTTCACTTTCCGTGGCTCTTTTACCGAGTCTTTCTTTTAAGGTCTCAACGTCAGGAGGCATTATGAAAATTAATTTTGCATTTTCGGGGTAAATTTTTTTTATTGCCAAAGCACCCTTTACATCTATATCAAATATTACACTCTTATTTAATTTCAGATTATCTTCAACGAAGGATTTCAAAGTACCGTAATACTCATCATTAAAAAGTATTTCATATTCAATAAGCTCATGATTGTTGATCTTACTGACAAATTCTTCTCTTGTAAAAAAAAAGTAATCCAGTCCATCACTTTCTGATTTTCTTTTCTTCCTTGTTGTGGCCGAAACTGAAAAGACCAGTTCAGGATTTCGCTTTAAGATTTCATTGACAATAGTTGTTTTGCCTGCACCCGACGGAGCGGCTATTACATAAAGCATTCTACTCAACATTTTGTATTTGCTCTCTAATCTTTTCAAGTTCTTCTTTGAGGACAGCCGAGCGCTGGGAAATCTCCGCATCCAGTGACTTGGATGCAATGGTATTTATCTCACGATTGATTTCCTGTATCAAAAAATTCAGCCTTCTGCCTGCAAGTTCATCCGATTTTGCATATTCGGTAAAATATTTTGTATGGCTTTTTAGCCTGATAAGTTCTTCAGTAATATCAATCTTTTCAGCGAGCAGTATGACTTCAATCTCTAACCTGTTCTCATCAAGTATTCTTTTATCGTCTAATAACAGGTCAACTTTAGCTAAGAGCCTTTTCTTTTCAGTTTGAATTCTTTCTTTTGAAATTTTCATAATTACGGCTGACTCTTTTTCTATAAATTTTATCCGCTCTAAAATATCCTTTCTCAGACTATCACCTTCCTTGTTTTTCATTTTAATAAGATCGTCAAGTGATGTGTTGAGAAGTTTACTGACATAGCTGAATTCATCATCTTTAATCTCATTAGCAGGATCCGGAATGAAAAGATTTGAAAAAGATAAAATATTTTCAAGCTTAACTTCTTCCTTCGAGCCAATAATATCATTTACTTTCCTTAATAAATTAAAATATTCCCTGATAAGTTTTTCATCAATGTTTAAATTTACGGGTGTTTCACTTTCGTCTTCGACATTCAGACTAATATTTATCTTTCCTCGGGAGATTTTTTTTCTGACAATCTCCTTAAGTTCGAAATCTTTTGAAGCAAGATACTTTGGATATTTAAAAGTTATCTCACAAAATCTGCTGTTTACAGTTCTTATTTCAATAATGTATTTTTTTTTGCCGAATGTTCCTTCCGCTTTTCCAAAGCCTGTCATGCTGACTATCATTCTTTGCCCTCCTTACTTAATAACATAATGTTTATTTAATTCTTTTGTAAGATAATCAAATGCTTCCTGCGGACTGTTAACAAATCTGAAAAGTTTAAGATCTTCAGGAGATATCATTTGAAGTTCAGCCATATTCTGTAAGTTAATTATCTTCTCCCAGAATTCTTTGCCGTAAACCACAACCGTCATTTTTTTATGAAGCTTTTGTGTCTGTACAAGTGTTAGAATTTCCATAAGTTCATCAAGTGTTCCATAACCACCGGGCATTATTACCAATGCTTTTGCCAGGTAAGCAAACCAGAATTTTCTCATAAAGAAATAATGAAATTCAAAATTCAATTCAGGAGAAATATACCTGTTGGGATATTGCTCGAAAGGAAGAGATATATTCAGACCCATTGAGAAGCCTTTGGCCTTGGCTGCACCGCGATTTGCGGCCTCCATTATTCCGGGTCCTCCGCCTGAACATACTATAAATTTATTTGGCTTCTTCAGATTTTTTGCCCATTCTGTGAGCATGAAAGCTAGTTCAACAGTATCTTCATAATATTTGGACATTTCAAGATGCATCTCAGCATCTTTTAATTCCTTCTTTAATTTGAAATTCACCTTTTCTGAAAGCTTTACTCTTTTTTTGACATCGATTAGTTTTGCTTTAGCATCTTTCCTGGGAAGAATTCTTGCCGAACCGAAAAAAACTATTGTATGATTTATTTTGTATTTTTTAAATCTTTCAAGAGGTTCGGAATACTCAGTTAAAATTCTTATGTTACGTCCACCGGGTGAATTCAGAAATTTCAGATTATGATACGCCTTAGGTGCTTTGTTTAAAAATGGCATTAAATTTTTTTATATTTTTGGAATTGTAAATTGAGAGATTTTTAGACTACAGACTCTTACCCCCGTCAACTACAAATGTCTGTCCCGTAATGTAATTGTTTTCCTCAGCGAGATATTCTATCAGGGAGGTAAGATCTTTGGATCTTGCAAATCTTTTCATTGGATATTTTTTCATATCTTCTTTATTCACATTATCATTGTCATCGTCCTCTATTATTATAGTGCCGGGAGCAATTGCATTTACCAGAATTATAGGCGCAAATTTCTTCGCTAACAATTGTGTTAATTTGATCACTCCTATTTTTGATAATGAATATGGGATATATCCCGTCCAGTTTTGAATACCTCCCAGTGAAGCAATATTTATTATCCTGTTTATTCCTTCATTATTTTTAAGCATTAACTTGGCAGCTTCCTGACAGCAAAAAAATACACTCTTTAGATTTGTATTTATAAATTTATCAAATGTCTTTTCACTTGTTTCAAGGAAATCAAAATGACTAAAGATAGCGGCATTATTAACAAGCAGATCGAGCTTTTTATATTTTGAGCGTACAACCCCGAACATTTTTTTTATCTCTTTCACATTTGAAACATCACATTTAACAGCAGTCACTGATACACCGGTCTTTCTTATTTTGGCTAATGTTTCTTCCAGTATACTCTTGCCGCTTTCATTATAATTCAAAACGATGTCATATCCCATACTTGCCAGTGCGATTGAAATATCTCTTCCTAATCTCCTTGCACCTCCTGTTACCAACGCTACTTTATTGTTTCCACTCATTCCTTCAATTTATAACTCGGTAAGTTTGGTTTATAATAAATTTGCAATTTTAAATTTTTCAATTGCCTCAACAGTGCCCTTGGGATGACTCGAACATCCGGCAAGCAGTTTAGGAAACTGCTGCTCTATCCACCTGAGCTACAAGGGCAATTTTTAAACAAGAAAAATACATAAGTTAATCGACATATTCAGTGAACTTATACTCCAAATCGTTAAGAGTGATACTCTTATCCATTATTAAAAATGTAATTACAAGGATTTATATAATTGAAAATGGTTTATAAAGATTTACTAAGTTTATAAATTGATACAAGCGGAACGAGATTTAAGGTTTGTCGCAGGATTGAATTGAGGTCAAGGTTTCTTTTAACAGCATCATTAGTTTCAATAGACTTCCGAAGTCTGAGTAATACTTTAACTCAGTCTAGCTTAGACTTCGGAAGTCTTTTTTAAGCGGCTTCACTCCACCAATAGACTTCCCAATGCAAGCAGTGATGTCGCAGGGTTGAATATTAAATATCTCCCTTAAGAGGTCTTATGATTATATCCTCAATCATAACTTTTCTTGGCTGATTAAATATTTGAAGTACAATTTTTGCAATGTCTGCCGGATTCATCATTCTATTCTTATAACGTTGTCTTGATTTACTGTCCCACATCGGTGTTTCTACGGCACCGGGAAGTACGTTACTAATCTTGATATTATACCTCCTTACTTCTTCCCTCAATGAATTAGACATTGCTAATAAACCTGCCTTGGAAGCAGCATATACAGAACTGTTTTCAAAAGCAGTATTTGCTGCAACTGAAAGAATGTTTATGATATGTCCCTTCTTCTTTTTTATCATTTGAGGAATTACATTTTTCATGCAAAGAAAGGAGCCGCGCAAATTTGTATCCATTACATTGTCATAGTCAAAAGTCTTAGTTTCAAGAAAAGATTTGAATACGGTCACTCCTGCATTATTTATTAATGCATCTATACCGCCATACTTTTCTAGTATGCGCTTGGTAGTGATCTGAATACTTCTTTCGGAAATTATATTACAGACAAACGCAGCAGCTTCTCTTTCTGCAAATTTGATCTCGCTTACGATTCTCACAAGCCTTGATTTTCTCCTGGCAGAAACTATAACGATATGTCCTGCTTTTGAAAATTCCATTGCGATCTCTTTTCCGATTCCGGTAGAAGCTCCCGTTACCCAAACAACTTTTTGTGTCATATTCTATTGAATGAAGTTCATTCTTATATTTCAAAGAATGTATATTTCAGCTGACTGCTTTATATTCTCCCCAGACGTTTCTTAATGTATCTGATATCTCGCCGACTGTAGCATAACTTTCAATCGCATTTAATAGGAATGGAAAAAGATTTTCATTTGTATTTGCTTTGAGCGCGATCACATTAAGCAAAGTTTGTACACGTTCATTATCCCTCTTATTTCGTAATGCCTTCAGCCGTGCGATCTGTTTGTTCCTGACATCAGCGTCGATCTGAAATAACATGTGATCATCTTCATAATCATTTGTAAAATCATTTACTCCAACCATAATAATTTTTTTATTTTCAATTTCTTTTTGGGTATGATATGCATTTTGTTCGATCTCATTCTTCTGAAAGCCAAGTTCTATTGCTTTTGAAGCTCCTCCCATATCTTCGATCTTTTCTATATACTCCCTGGCTTTTTCTTCAATCTGATTTGTGAAATATTCGATGAGGTAAGAACCACCCAAAGCATCGACGCTGTCAGCAACACCGCTTTCATATGCAATGATCTGTTGAGTTCTTATTGCAGTTTGCGCACAAAGTTCAGTCGGAAGCGAAAGTGCTTCATCTTTTCCATTTGTATGAAGTGACTGACATCCGCCCATAACTGCTGCAAGTGCCTGTATAGTCACTCTTACAATATTGTTATCGATCTGTTTACCGGACAGAGTTGATCCTCCTGTCTGCGCATGAAATCTCAGCTTCATACTATTCGCGTCTTTTGAGTGAAAGCGACCCTTCATTATCTCAGCCCATAATTTCCGTGCAGCCCTGAACTTGGAGACTTCTTCAATAAAATTATTATGTGAATTGAAAAAAAAGGATAACCGCTTTGCAAAATCATCTACATCAAGGCCTGACTCAATTGCAGATCTTACATACTCGATACCGTTTGATAAAGTAAATGCAATTTCCTGAACAGCGCTTGACCCGGCTTCTCTTATATGATATCCGCTGATCGATATCGTATTCCATGACGGAAGATTTATGCTGCACCATTTAAAAGTATCGGTGATGAGACGCATTGAATGTTTTGGAGGATAAATATAAGTACCGCGGGAAATATACTCTTTAAGAATATCATTTTGAATTGTGCCGGAAATTTTTCTAAGATCTGCATTTTGTTTTTTTGCAATTGCAACATACATAAGCAAGAGAATCGATGCCGTTGAATTAATTGTCATTGAAGTGGTAATATCAGTTAAATCAATTCCTGCAAATAAAGTCTCCATGTCTTCAAGCGAGTCAATTGCTACTCCGGCTTTGCCGACTTCACCTTCACTCATGTCAGCATCACTATCATAACCTATTTGTGTGGGCAGGTCAAATGCAACTGAAAGTCCTGTAGTACCTGATGCAATAAGAAATTTATATCTTTCATTAGACTCTTCAGCACTTCCAAATCCGGCATACTGTCTCATTGTCCACAGTTTCGTTCTGTACATTGATGGATGGATGCCCCTTGTAAAAGGATACTGACCCGGATCGGGTATTGGATTTGATTCTGTAAGATATCCGGGAATAGTAATACCCGAATCTGTCTGAAATGATTCTCTCCTCAACTTAAGATCTTTACTCAAAAATTTTTTTTATTAAAATAAATAATATTATGAGTAATATCAATTTTACTATTTAAGCAAATACAATAAATGATAATAAAAAAAATCAGGGAATGAATAAAATCTATAGTACTTATACAGCGTTTCGAGGATAAACTTTCAGGAGTTGTAAGAAAAAATAGTTCAGAAGAATATCTGAATCACACTACGAGAAATGAATTAAAATATTTGATTAAACTAAAAGCCTCAGGTATCCTAATCAAGTTTTTTTCAAAAAACATTTTGAAAAAATAAAGTATCAGAGTATAGCCTGTAATATCTTTTTGATTCTTTGGAAACAAAACCTTTGTCATCCCTGACTATTATTTCCCAGGAATTCTTTTCCCAGAACTTAGGCTTATCAGTAAGTTCAAGCAGATAGGTTGAATCATCAATCTTTTTACTTTTATATTTTGACCTGTGAAATAACGGCCTCAATGAATCCTTCATTATATAATAAATTGTATCTTTATCAAAACCTGCAGTCATTTGAAAAATGCTGTCTTCATGATAATATACTCTGCCAATAAGTTTATCAAATCTGTTCTTCTGACAACTTGAAAATATAAAAATAAATCCCGTGATCAACAAAATTAATTTAGGCAGCCCGGGTATTTTATTAAATTTTGATTTCATAATGTTAAAAATTTATAAATTATAATTGGCAAATATTATTGCATGACGATACCGCCGTCAACACAAAAAGTCTGACCGGTGATATAAGATGATTCATCAGAAGCTAAAAACTTCACTACCCCGGCTACGTCCTCACCTTTTCCAAATCTTTTAAGCGGAATAGAATTGAGATAATTATTCTTAACATCTTCAGAAAGTTTACCTGTCATTTCTGTTTCAATAAAACCGGGAGCAACCGCATTTATATTGATGTTCCTTGATGCAAGTTCTTTTGCAACTGCTTTTGTAAAGCCGATCACACCCGCTTTTGATGCTGAATAATTGGCCTGTCCCGCGTTGCCGATTATTCCCGAGATGGAAGTTATATTGATCACTTTTCCGTAACGTTTGCTCATCATGTTCCGCGTTACGGATTTAGTCATATTAAAAACACCTTTAAGATTTGTATCAATTACGGCACTCCAGTCTTCTTCACTCATTCTCATCAGCAATCCGTCTTTTGTAATTCCCGCATTATTTATCAGCACATCAATTTTGGAGTGATCTTTAATTATATTGTCAATTTTTTCCTGAACCTCTTTTGCATCAGCTACATCGCATTTTAAATGTTTTATATTTCTTGAGTTAAAATAATTTTCATCAATAGCATTCTTATAAGTTACGATTACAGTTGCCTCATCCTCAGAAAATGATTCCGCAATAGCTTTTCCAATACCTCTCGATCCTCCTGTGATTAAAACTATTTTATCTTTAAATGATGACATTAAAAATGTTTAGTTATTTCATTAAAATTAATGACTGTTGAAATTAGTTGTGACGATAATTAATAATGAAATGGTCATAGAATTCATAATATTTCAATCTGATATTTCTTCTGATAATTTTTTTTATAATGTTCATTCAGAAATTTATATCCATCTTCACCCATTATGAAAATTATTTCTTCAGTCATTGCTTCAAAAACTGTCTGAGTAAAATTTTCCTCGTGACTCACACCGCAATAGTCAAGTTTTTCCGAATGATCACCATCGTATGTAAGAAGATTATCTACAATCGTAAGTGGATACATAACACAATATTTTGGCTTGATCTCCCATTTATGCAATCCGTTTTTAACAGACATTACCTGCAAAGTACAAAAATGATTTTTATCTTTGAAAACACATTGTGATGTTCCCTGTGAATTATTATAAAGCTCTGTTCCGATTGCATAGCCTGACGGAAAGTCATCATCTTCTTCCGGTTCCTGTTCAAACCATTTGGAAGTATCTCTGAGCTGATATTCATCCATGACATCTTTGATCTGAGTTTCAAAATTCATTATCACACTCTGAAAATCCCTGTCAAGATAAACGCCCCAGTTGCAGCACTGCCCATGACAGATGTCCATATTGCAGCCCGCTACGAAACCCTGTGTAAAGATTATGGGATCGATCTTTAGTCCGTTGTATTCAATAAAATCTTTTACATCATCCATTATATTTTTTTATTGCTTCTATTTATTTTTAAAAATAATCGTTTAAATTAAATTGTAATTTTTCAGGTCCTCAACAGTTCCGATATTATGCAGTGTTACATCCGGATTTATTCTTTTGATAAGTCCTGTCAAAACTTTTCCTGCACCTATCTCATAAAACTCAGTTACATTAAAATCATTTATCATATTTTGAACTGAGGTCT
>JBDSYA010000142.1:0-22951 GCA_039925865.1 Ignavibacteria bacterium | reverse complement strand
TCTTACTACTGCTGGTTATGTCGGCACATTGAATACAATGAACCGACTGGTAATTAATAATGGTAGAACAAGACCTTATCCTATGATTGCAATGGATAACAGCAACGGTCCTAACAGAGGAAGACTTTATCTTGTTTATGCTTCAAACGTCCCTGCAGGAAATGGAAACAAACCCGATGTAAGATTGAGATATTCAGATAACCAGGCTTTAACATGGTCGGCAGCTGTTACAGTAAGTGATTTATTATTTCCAAATTTAAGCGATCAATGGTTTCCTTCAATATGGTGTGAAGTAACCACAGGCAGGCTTTATATAAAATGGTATGATACCAGGGAAGATCCTGCAACATTTGCAACTAATGTCTATGCAACATATACCGATAATGGCGGCGCTACTTTTGCGACGAATCAAAAGCTAACTACGACTTCATGGACATATCCAAACCCGGGTTGTGCTGCTAATACTAATTGCTACAGAGGAGACTATGATGGAATGACAGCAAATCCAAAAGCGGGTTTTGCAGTATGGTATGATGGAAGACTTGGAACTTACAAAAACGTTGGTTCGTATTTTCCGGATTTCGGATTGCTTACAACACCGGCATCTAATAATATTCACCAGACAAATAGTAGTGTGAATTATTTGGTCAATATTCCTGCTGTAAAATTATATACAGACGTAACTACTTTCAGCGCCACAGTTACACCGGCTCCTGCTGCAGGTAGTATTACAACGGAATTTCTGGGAGGTAATACACTCACCTCATATCCAAATACAAAAAATCTGAAAGTAAGAACCGTAGGAACCGTAACACCGGGAGTTTATTCAATTACTGTTACAGCAAAAGGAAGTAACGGAACACCTGTTCATAAAAGGACTGTATCTCTGACTGTTAATTCAACACTTAGCCCGGTACCATGTGAAAATTTTCTCGGCTCGAAATTTCCTCCTGCGAATTTCTACGAAGAATATTCCGGTCCAAACTACTGGTCAAGACAATCTCCAACTGCTTATGGTAGTGGCATTGCAGGTTCGGCAAGATTTAATTCCTGGACTGCGCCAACAGGAACCATACAATCTATAGTAACGAATAATTTCACGGATGTGGTGGGAACTAATACTTATTTGACGTTCGATGAAGCTTATGCGCCTTGGTCAGGCGGAGGTATCGATTCTTTGATAATAGAGATTTCATTTGATTTCGGAGTAACATATTCCACATTAGTAAGGCTTTGGGGTGGATTAGGTGCAAATGCGGGACCTTTGAATACCGTATTTACCGGAGGGGGTCAGTTTACTCCTTCAGCCAGAGAATGGGCACCGAAAATTTATTTATTGCCTGCAGGAACAAATAAAGTAAAATTCAGAGGAAGAAGCGGTAATGGAAATGATATTTGGGTTGATAATATTTGTGTTCAGACACTCGCCGCACCAATAACAAACACAATCGGTATAGCTGCTGAAGGAACGTTCAATTGTTCAACTCCATATAACACCTGCGGTGATACTGTCGAAGTATTTTTATACCGCTCTGATTTTCCAAATATTGCAGTTGACTCAGCTACAGGAACTATAGATCCAAGCTCAGTATGGAGTGGTATATTTACTAGAGCTCTGACGGGATCATATTTTAAGGTTATGAATCATCGAAATACTATAAGGACATGGAGTAATGCGGCAATAGGATATACAAGAGGCGCAAGTTCTTCTTTTAATTTCATTCTTCCTTCGGGTCAGGCATTCGCCAATAATCAAAAGGGACCTTTATGTGGTGCAAACTATTGGGCAATGTTCAGCGGAGATGTCAATAAAGACGGCATCATAGACGGAACTGACCTCTCAAAAATAGACAATGATGCATTTGCCTTTGTAACAGGATATGTTGTAACTGATTTAAATTGTGATGGTATAGTTGATGGATCGGATCAATTAATTGCCGATAATAATGCCGCAGATGGTGTCATTGAAATAGCACCACCGGGAGCAGAGCCAACTAACTTCGCTGTTTCTATCAAAAATCAAACAACATTTAAGTCGGAAGATGAAAGATCCAAATATGAACAGACTTTAAAAATGATGCAATCCATGAAATCAAATAATGCATACATCGAAGCCGAAAATAAGAAGAGGCTGGAATTATCAAATGCATGGAAAAACAAGAAAGCAAATCAAGATTTGAAAAGTAATATCGATAATAACCGGAATAATACATCAGTTCAAAGACCCGGTGAATAAATACTAAAAATTTATATTTCTTTTAAAAGACTGAAAGAATTTTTCTTTCAGTCTTTTTTTTAATGTTGACAGATTTAATTTAGTTATTAAAAAAGCCTGAAGGATTTATCTTTCAGTCTTTTTTTATTTTATAAAAGGTTAAATTGAAAAATATGTTTTTTCAAAATTATTTAATTTAAAGTATCAAATTCATAAAATCATGAAAAATTTTCACATTATTATATTTTTATCGATACTGGCTTTATCTCCGTTTGCCCAGCCTGAAAATATATTTTCTCAAAAGGATACAAAAGAAGTTTATTCACAAGTCAGAATATTCGCGAAATCTGATGCTGACGTTCAAAGGATCGAAGATGCAGATCTGCATATCGATCATGCTGTAAGAAAAAAAGATTACATAGATGCATGGCTTTCTAAAGAAGAAATTGATTTGCTTAAAAGATCAGGAGTATTTTATCAGGTTCTTGAAAGCGACTGGAATAAATATTTTGCTAACCTTCCAAAGATGTCTTTTAGTGAAATGCAAAAAGCGATCAGTGATTCTAAGGAAATGTTCAGTGTAAGCCATTCGATCTATGGTACTATGGGAGGATTCTTAAGATTTAATGAAGTTGTTGCAAAGCTCGATTCTATGAGGCTTGAATACCCGAATTTAATTTCAAATAAATTTTCAATCGGATCATCAATAAGAGGCAGATCTATTTGGACTGTCAGAGTTTCCAATAATCCTGATGTTACGACAGGAAGGCCGGAAGCCTGGTATCATTCACTGATCCATGCCCGTGAACCCGAAAGCATGGAACAAATCATTTATTATTTATACTGGCTGTTGGAAAATTATCAGATAGATCCTATTGCAACATACATTCTGCAAAACAGAGAATTGTATTTTACTCCCATATTGAATCCTGACGGATATCTTTATAATGATTCAACCAATACAAATGGGGGAGGCCTGTGGAGAAAGAACAGGAGAAACAACGGCAGCGGAATTTATGGAGTAGATCTAAACAGGAATTACGGAACATATCAGTTTTGGAATTCTATTAACAATGGCTCCAGCACTTCCCCTTCAAGTGATACTTACAGGGGCACTTCACCATTCTCTGAGCCGGAAACTCAGGCCGTAATGAATTTTGTAAATTCACGTAACATACAGGCAGTACTCGGAGCGCATACTTATGGAAACTATATTATAAAACCCTGGGCCTGGCAGGATCCGGTGCCGACTCCTGATGATGCGAAGTTCAATGAATATCTTTCTGATATGTCAAAGGAAAATAATTATACAACAGGCACGCCTTTTCAGACGGTAGGTTACAAAACGCGTGGATCTTCCGATGACTGGTATTACAATGATTCTGCTCATAGTCCTCATCACATAATATCTATGACTCCCGAATCAGGCCTTACCGGGTTTTGGCCTACTCAGGCTGAGATAATTCCACTTGCTCAGGGCATGCTTTTTACAAATCAATATCTTGCAATGATCGCAGGCGCATACGTTTATCCTGTTTCAACTTCCCTGAATAAATCTGTATATTCTCCCGGAGAGTCAGGCTCATTAAAGATCAAATTTAAAAATAAAGGTCAGCTGACAGCTCAGAATGTGAAAATTGAAAGTATTTCCTCAAGTTATTATTTGAATCTTCCAATAACTTTTTATAATTATTCATCTTTAAATTCTTTTGCAGGTGATAGTGCAAATTTTGGATTTACTATTTCACCATCTGTCCCTAACAATTCTGCTTTGCCTGTACAAATTAAATTCAGACAAAATGATTCGAACACTGTATACACTGAAACTAAATATATCCTTATCGGAAACGGTAATTTGACTTTATCTGACAGCGCAGAGAATGGTTTTACGAAATGGACAACAAATCAGGGTTGGGCAATAACTACCGCGCAGTCTCATTCACCAACAAGGGCTTTTACTGACAGTCCTTCGGGAAATTATGTTGATAATGCAAATAATTCGATGACACTTAATTTACCTGTTAATATTAGTACAGCTCCGGTTACGTATCTTAACTTCTGGCATAAGTATTCAACAGAAGCCGGATATGATTTCTGTAATGTTGAAGTTTCAAGCAACAACGGATCGACCTGGCAACAGGTAACTTCATATAACGGAGATCAAACTTCATGGGTCCAGCAAAACCTTGATATTACTACATATGCAAATTCATCTTCACAGCTAAAAGTAAGGTTCACATTAAAATCAGATGCAGGGGTTGTTGGCGACGGATGGTATATTGATGATATAAAACTTCTGAATTATAATCCTTTGACCGCCCCAGTTATTACCCAGTTAAACATTAAACTTGCTCCTGAAGGATTATATAATTCCGCAACGGATAAACTCAATTTGAATGATACAGTTACAATAACATTGAGAAATAATATTCCACCTTACGGAATTATAGAATCAGGAAAAACAATTCTTGATTCAGCAAATCTTACAGCAACTGCGGGTTTTATAAATGCTCCATCGGGTACTTATTACATTGAACTGAAGCACAGAAATTCCATAGAGACATGGAGCAAATCAGGAGGGGAGAGTTATATATTCGGCGGAACATTCAATTACGATTTTACTTCTTCTGCTACTCAGGCTTTTGGAAATAATTTAAAACTTAAGAGCTCCAGATTTTGTATTTACAGTGGTGATGTAAATCAGGATGGAATAATTGACGGCAGTGATACACAGCAGATCGATAATGATGCGTCAGTTTTTCTTTCAGGATATTTCTCATCGGATGTTAACGGAGATAATTTTGTAGACGGCACAGATGCACTGATAACAAGTAACAATGCTGCTAATTTTGTCGGTAAAGTTACTCCATAAAAAAACGAACTATAAAATATTCTTTTGAAATATCTTTAGTGATATAGCCGGGTTTGGGGATTTAGTTTTTCAATGATTTAATTTTAATTGAAAAAATCCTTAAATTAATTTAAATACAATTTTATAACTATAAGAGGATTGAGCACAAGCTTAGACCTCTTTTTATTTATTGTAGATAATAATCAATGCAAGCTGCGTCTTTATCCTGCGCGATTTATTAATAACGATTATAAAAAAGTATCAAAAAAATTTAAAGCCGGAACAATCAATCAAAAGCAACCTTTTGAAAAAAGATTCTTTGGAACAGGATGTTAATTAATTTAATTTTATCAAATTTATAAATCCGTAATTAATTAATTAATTTTCAATTGATCAATTATAAACAGAATATAACTTTGGGTTTATTTTTACGGAAAGGAGTTCAATGTTATTTCTAAAAAGCTATTTTACAATAACTTTACAAAATGTATTGTTAATGGTATATTAGCGCATATAAATTCCTTTTCGAATAAATTTAATTCATTAAGTCTTGAGTTAAATTAGATTAGTATTAATTTCGAAGCATAAGGGAAAAAATATTCATATTTTTTCTTTTAAAATGAATAAGGGTAGAATGTGGGCTGCCCTTTTCAGCATACATTAGAAAGTTTGTTAATATTGTTTATCTATCTGACTCTTCGAAATGTGTCTTCATGATTTTAATATCGTTTGATCTTCGATATATTCCTTCTTCAAACACCATTCTGTAATAATGTCTATCTAGCCCTTGTTCAATTTCAAATTTGAGATTTACTTTCAATTTTGTTTTTAATGAATAATTCTACAATAAAAAATAAATGGGGAGCGCATCAAATATGTAGATTTGAAAATAACAAATTGGATCACACCCATTAAAATTGAATAAAAAGATATTTGTTTAATTGATAAGGAAAAATTAAATTACACAAAGCCTTTTTTCAATTTAAAATAATAAAAATGAAAAAGTATTACTTATTTTTATTTAGTATCACATTTTTAATGGTAATAAATTGTCCTGTCTTCTCGCAGGCAAATTCCATTGAACTTCAGGACGGCGGAGGCACATTTATCAGCTCCCACAGCAGTATCGAAGAAGCTTACAATGCAATCCCTTCAACCATCACTCAGGCTTACATCATAGAAATCCTTGCAGCTTATACTGGCGCAAGCGAGCTTTTTCCAATTGACCTTGGTTTGAAAACCGGCCACAGCACGACAAACACAATCACTATCAGACCTGATGCAGGTAATACAGGTGAAATAATTTCTTCCGGCAACACAGCCGGTATTATTAATATCAACGATGCAGATTTCGTCACAATCGACGGAAGACCGGGTGGTACAGGTACAACGCCTGATCTTGAAATCCGCAATACTGCAACTACCGGTACAAACTCTAATACTGTTTCTTTATTAGGCGGCTCAACAAACTGCGCTGTCAGATATTGCAAATTATTTAATGCAACTCAGGGATCTGCCGGTCCGAGGACGTTTGAGTTTGGTGCATCTGCTTCAAACGTTTCAGGGAATTCAGATAATGTATTGGAGAACTGTCTTATCAGTGGAGGAAGATCGGGGATCGGCTGCGACGGGACTACAGCTAATCCAAACAGGAACAATAAAATCATCAATAACACAGTAACCGATTTCGCCTTTACCGGTATATGGTTATTAACCGCTGTGGCAAGTGATTGGCTTATAGAAGGAAATTTAATTGACCAGGTTACAGGGTACAACATTACTAATCCAACTGCTATAAATATCGGCAGCACTCTTTCTGCGAATGTGATAATCAGAAAAAATAAAATCTTGGACGTAAGATCCACTTCGACATCATTAACTGGACTTACAATAAGAGGCATTGCTAGCTCCGCACTTTCAGCAGGAGCTACTTTAACAATTGAAAATAATTTTATTTCACAAACAGCAAATAATAACAATGTTATAAGTACTTACGGGATTCTGATGACAGGAACAGTTAATGCTTATACAGCAAATATTTACTATAATTCAATACTAATTGGCGGGACACAGACCACTGGAGCTGTGAACAGAATAGTATCAGCAGGGATCATTAATAATACAACAGTAGCGGCAGCAGTCTTTAACATTAAAAATAATATTGTGATTAATACAAGAAGCGGAGGAGTAACCGGAGTAAAGCATGCTGCTGTTGCATATAATGATTTGAATCCTCAGCTCAATATTGACTATAACTGTTATTTTGCAACTGCAGGAGCTGACGGGTATCATGCTTTAGTCGATTCAACCGGATACAATAACATTGATAACTACAGAGCAGCAATCTCTCCAAACGAACAAAATTCAAGATTCAAAAACGTTAGCTTTGTTTCAACTACAGACCTTCATTTAACTGGTGCATCAATCGGAGATCCTGATCTCAGCGCAAGGCCAATTTCCGGAATTACTACAGATATTGACGGTCAGATAAGAAGCACATCGTTTCCTTATAAAGGAGCAGATGAATCTACTCCATTCACATTAAAAACTCTTAACCTTACTGTAAATCTTGAAGCTTGTTCACCAATGCAGGACACAATTTCTGTTTCATTAAGAAATACAACTGCGCCATATGGACTTATAGAAATGACCAAAGTATATTTGAGTTCAACCGGAACAGCAACAGTTAATTTTGTAAAAGCTGTTGACGGAGTTAGTTATTATATAGTTGTGAATCATCGTAACTCGATCGAAACATGGAGTAAACTGGGAGGCGAAGTTTTTACAGGCGGAGTTTTGAATTATAATTTTACAACTGCAGCTTCTCAGGCATTTGGAAATAATATGGTAAATGTCGGGGGCAAGTGGTCTAATTATACCGGCGATGTAACACAGGATGGAATAGTTGACGGAGCTGACGGCGCATTGATAGATAATGATGCATCAAACTTTGTGACGGGTTATGTCCCTACTGATCTTAATTGCGATTCGATCGTTGACGGAAGTGATGCTGCTTTTGCAGATAATAACGCGTCAAACTTTGTAGCTGTAGCGAGACCTTAATGAGATTTTAATTTTTGGTTGTTGATTTTAGATTAAAAGTCTATGTTTAAGATTTTGAACATTTACAAATAGATTTAACAATTATCATTCATAATTTATAATTGACAAGGGGGCTTAGCCTCCTTGTTTTTATTTGTAAAGATGATTTTCTGAAAACATCCAACTTTTACAATTAACCATTAATTAATCCTTGAATTAGTAAGTTTGATAGGATAATTTATTCGATTTTGAAAAACTTTTAAATTAAAATTCTAATGAAAAAATTTACTTTTTTTTTATTCCTCTTAATAATAGGAATAAATTATAATCTGCATGCTCAATTAAGCGGAATAAAAACTATTCCCGGCAACTATCCTACGATTGCCGCAGCAATATCTGATTTGAACATTAATGGAGTCGGAAGCGGCGGGGTAACTTTTAATGTAGCTACGGGTCATGCCGAGACATCTTCAAATATTGTGATAAATGTTACGACCAATGCTCCAACTGTTGCCAATCCGGTTGTGTTTCAAAAAAGCGGAGCCGGTATCAATCCATTGATCACAGCAGCACCGGGTGCATCAGCGAGCTTTGATGGCATCATAAAGATTTTCGGAGCAGATTATATTACATTTAATGCTATTGACCTTGTTGATCCTCCATCAAATACGGGTGATGCTATGATGGAATGGGGATATGCAATTTTGAGAAAAGATACTGCCGACGGAAGTCAGAACAATGTAATCAAGAATTGTACAGTTACTCTTCAAAAAATAAATACATTATCAATTGGGATACATATTGTTAACCGAACGGCTGACGGAATACTCAGAAACACGCTCATACCTTCCGGCCTTAACAGCTTTAACAGAATTTTTGGAAACACAACAACAAATGTTTATAAAGGTATAGTTTTGATCTCTACTTCAGTAGTTGGTCAGAAAGATATTGATAATGAAGTCGGCGTAATTGGGCAGGCACCTAACAATATTACTAATTGGGGGGGAAGTACTGTCTCTGCTGAAGGGATTCGTGTTGAAGGTCAGGTCAATGTAAAGATCAACAATAATATAATTAACGGAGGAACCGGAACATCAGGCTCTGCTACCACAGTTGGAATAATTCTAACCGGTAATGGTTCAGTTCCAAATGCTGCAAACTATGAAATTAGTTATAATCAGGTTACAATTTCGGGAAGTTCTTCATCTCAGGTACATCATGGAATCAGGGCACTTGGAAACGGAGATACTGTTCGAATACATCATAACATTGTTGAGAATTGTGTATCACCTCAGACTACAAACGGATTCAGCGCACTTACGCACGATCCAGTCGGTGTAACTAATGCTTCCTATGTTTATGATAATATTGTCAGAAACAATACACATTCAGGAACCGGAACTTCTTCACTAATTAATTGTGCTGCTTCAGGGAATATCGCTTATCTTCAAATTCGCAATAACGAAGTTTACGGAAACCAAAAGACCGGCATAAGCGGTACGATGAATTGCATTTCCTCTGCGGATGCTACAATTGATTGCGACTCTAATTTAGTTTATAATAATTCAATTACATCGTCTTCAGGAACAACATCAAATTTCCTGTATGGCTATATAAATAGCGGAACTCCTGTTGTTGAGAGAGTTTTCAATAATTCATTCTACAATTTAACAGTTGGTGGATCAGGAACATCTGCATCTTCTCTCGTAGTCGGAATCCGTTCAAATGCAGCAGCTACAACAGCTAAAGAATTTTTCGGAAATCAGATCAAAGGGCTTGTGGGTGTAAGCGGCTCCGGAACCACAGGAGGAGTTTACGGGATTTACACATCTCTATCTGCAAATGCTCTGATCTACTCGAATAAGACTTACAACATTACCAATAATGGTTCAATTGGTGTTGCTGGAGGAATCTGGGTTTCATCAGGATCAGGTATTCAGCTCACAGGTAATTTGATCTCAGATATAAAAGCACCAAATTCAACTGGTGCTAATGCAGTGATTGGAATAAATATTACCAGTACAACTGCCAGCAGCTCGATCGCGCTTAACGGGAATTCAATTTATCTTAATGCTTCCGGTGGTTCCACTTTCGGTTCATCCGGAGTTTCAGTGACTGCTAGTACTACATCTACAACAGCAACACTGGAAATGTTAAATAATAGTATAATTAATGTTTCAAGCCCCGGATCTACCAGCGGAAATACAGTTGCGTATCGACGAAGTACAACCAGTCTTGCTAATTATGGACTAACATCCGATTTCAATAATTTCTACGCAGGTACTCCTTCATCAAACAGGCTAATATTTTTTGATGGAACAAACAGCGATCAGACTCTTGCCTCTTATCAGGCGAGGGTTGCACCCAGAGATGCAAACTCTACAACAGAACAAAATAAAACTCTAAACTTAGCAATCAACCTGGAAGCTTGCGCCGGGATCGATACGATCACTGTTGAAATCAAGGCAGCTGTTCCACCTTACAATGTCATTGACAGTAAAGAAGGATTTGGAGGACTTGGTCTTAAACAAGTAATTACTTTAAATAATATCACTGACGGTGTAAGCTATTATATTGTCGTTAAGCATAGAAATTCTATCGAAATATGGAGTAAATCAGGCGGAGAGATATTTACTGTCGGCATAGTTAACTATGATTTCACAACTACTGCCTCGCAGGCATTTGGAAATAATATGGTGCTTGTCGGAGGAAAATATTCTTTCTATACCGGTGATCCTAATCAGGACGGAATTGTTGACGGAGGGGATGGTGCAATGATCGATAATGATGCATCAAACTTTGTGACGGGTTATGTCCCTACTGATCTTAATTGCGATTCGATCGTTGACGGAAGTGATGCTGCTTTTGCGGATAATAATGCTTTTAATTTTGTAAGTGTAATAAGGCCATAATTTGTTATGAGTTTGATGAAATTAATGTTTTATTTTAGATAATATTTACAAGGGAGTTTCCGTGGAAGCACCCTTGTTTTTTATCATCTAAATTAAAGATTATTCGATCATCACTTTTATGTTTAATTTAAATTTTGTTAATATTAAAAATCATAAAATTGAATCAATTATTTTAAGGAATTTTATCTATGACAAAAACATTAAAGTTAATCAAAACAAATTTCCTTATATTGTCAGAGATATTTTAGCCTTCAAAAAATTTCTTTGCATTTTTTCAAACCTATTTAAATTAATCAATGAAAAAAATTTTATTTACTGTTTTAATAGCCTTAACTTTATTTACTTCCGTAAGTAAAGCTCAGCTTGCAAACAAGAATATGTATTTGCTGGGAAATGTTAATACACATGTAACTCCATATGCTGCGGTCTGGGGATATGTTGCTCCTGATGGAAGGGAGTATGCCATTATGGGTACATATGACGGAACGCAGTTTGTAGATATAACAGATGCTTCAAATATTCATCAGGTGGGTTTTTTACCATCAACTAGTCCGACAAGCGGAAACAACAGCTGGAGAGAAATGAAAACTTATTCTCATTATGCTTATATAGTTTCTGAAGTGCCAAGCAGCGGTGTGCAGATAGTTGATCTTCAGTATCTTCCTGATTCAATTCGCTACGTTAAAAAATTTATTGCAGCAGGTCACAGTTCTACTCATAGTATTTCACAATCCGGTCCTTATCTTTATCTTAACGGAGCCAACTCCGGTTTTGGACAAGGCGTCACAGTTTTAGATCTAACTCTGAATCCTGAAACACCTGTAAAACGAGGTGGATATAATGTTGATTATATTCACGACACTAGAATTGTTAATGATACTATTTACGCTGCCAATATTAATATCAGTAAGGTAAGCATTATTAATGCGACAAATAAAAATGCATTAACAGGAATAACATCATTTATAAATCTTCCAAATTCAGGTCCTCATAATACTGCAGTTACTACGGACAGGAAATACTTACTGGTTACAGATGAGATCGGAGCAACACCCCGGCTTATGAAAATTTGGAATATTCAGGATCTTGGAAATATAACTTATGTCACAAGCTGGCAACCTACCGGCATTACTACATCGGTGGTTCACAACACGGAGATATATGGTAACTATGCTGCAATAGGACATTACACTGCAGGTATAAGGTTTGTAGATATTACAAATCCTACAGTTCCTATCGAAGTTGCATGGTATGATACATACCCATCCAACAATGGCGGAACTTACAGTGGATGCTGGGGAGTTTACATGTTCCCATCCGGTAAAATCGCAGCTTCTGACAGATCAACCGGTTTGTATGTTGTCAAAACTACTTTCAATATAAATGTAGCAATAGAAGGATTCTATAATAATGTTTCCAACACACATAGAATAAAGGACACAGTCACTGCATATCTGAGAACAGTCAACTCTCCTTATGATATCGTAGATTCTTCAAAAGCTGTTATAGATTCTGTAAGTTTAACGGGAAATTTTAAATTTAACAAAGCACCCGGCGGAACATATTATATTGTATTGAAACACAGAAACAGTTTGGAGACATGGAGTAAATTAAAAGGTGAAGTTTACAATCCAATGACACTCGGTAGTTATGATTTTACTGTTTCAGATACAAAAGCTTTTGGAAATAATTTAATAAAAGTCGATACAGCACCTGACAAATATGCAGTTTACAGCGGAGACGTGAATCAGGATCAAATTATCGACGGCTCGGATCTTTTAAAAATTGATAATGATGCTGCTATATTTCTTTCAGGCTATGTTGTCTCAGATCTGACAGGTGATAAGATTGTTGATGGATCTGATCTTTCAATTGTAGAGAATAATGCGGGAAATTTTGTGATTATCTCCAGACCATAAGTTCAGGATTTTTTTATTGAAGATGATAAATGTATAATCTAGATATTTTATGAGTGTCATAATGTTGGTTTTTGAAATTTCTGGGTTTAAATTTTCACACTGCTAGTGAAAATTTTAATTTTTACATTAACTTACTTCATCCGGGAACTCTTCTGCCAGGAAGTATAAAACAATAAACGTTTTTTCCCAAATAATAAAAGGAGGTTAAAATGAAATTTCCAGAACTTCAAAAAGTTATTGTAATTTTGTTAGTAACATTGTCTCTTAATGCAGCTATTGCAAAGGAGCCCGCTTACAAGCTTTCAATTGAGAACTTAAGCAATGTTGCACCTAATGCTTTAGAATTTGATATATATCTTCAGCAAATAAATTCTAAAGAAGCTCAGCTGAATTATATAATTGGTCAATATTTTTTCAATTTTAATTCTGATATTGCAAATGGCGGTAGGCTTACTTATTCTTTAATTAAGTCTGACCTTCCTCCGGCTTTAACTCCCAGAAATCCAAGTGTTTCCGGGAATCAGCTTCGGCTTGCTATGAATTCAGTGGGTAATAAAGAGAATCTTCCAGTTATAAGTAATAAATCACCCGGTACATTAGTTGCCAGAATGAGACTGCAAACATCTGCAGAAACTTTAAAAGATGTTTCATTAGACCTTGTGAACAGGAGCGGTCCCGAAAATCCCTATACAAAAATCTTTTCATACGCTGACAATAAAATAATTGATATTACTAATCATGAAGAAATGGTATCTGATAATCTTCAGATCCCCAATAATTCATCCAGTCAAATTCCAAGGGAATTTGCAATTGCTCAGAATTATCCGAATCCATTTAATCCTTCTACAAGTATAAGTTTTGATATTCCAAGTTTATCAGAAGTCAGTTTATCTGTTTTTGATCTGACGGGCCGGGAAATTGCTTCGCTTGTAAATGAAACATTGGAGCCGGGAAGTTACAGTTATAAATGGAATGCCTCACAGCTTTCCAGCGGTATTTATTTTTACAGAATAAAGGCAGGATCATTTGTGCAAACTAAAAAAATGGTTCTTATCAAATAACTTTTTTTAGATTTAAAGCAAATCTTTAAGCCGGTTAATGCCGGCTTTTTTTTTATCATTAATAATTTCTCCCAAGTTTTTAAGTTTTTTTAAAAAAAATTCGGTTTCGATAAACTTTATTTGTATAAATTGGCTTGTATTAAATATTCAATTATAAATAAAAATAGAAAATGAAAATCTTAACTACACTTTTACTTTTTTTAGTAACTTCAATTACCTTTTCACAGGATCTTGACATTATAGACAGCCCTTACGATGTGAAGGATGAATCCATATCAACCCGAAAAGCTTTTCAACGCGAAAAATGGTTTTATGAACAAAGAATGTATCCCAACAATTTTATACCTAAAGATGCCTATAAAAA
This sequence comes from Ignavibacteria bacterium, assembly GCA_039925865.1. Lineage (GTDB taxonomy): Bacteria > Bacteroidota > Ignavibacteria > Tepidaquicellales > Tepidaquicellaceae > JBDSYA01. The sequence continues at coordinate 8,587 of JBDSYA010000142.1, read as the reverse complement.
AGCCTACGAACAAAAAATGAAATTGACCAGAGAAAACGGGTACGCAATGAATAGTGTGTTTGGCTCATGGACAAATGTCGGACCCACTACAGGGTTCTACTTTGCTTATTCAAATATTACTTCCAGAATGGCCACAGTAATGTATGATCCGAATAATGCAAACACAATTTATATTGGTGCTGCAGCAGGAGGTATATGGAAGTCTACTAATGCAGGCCTTACATGGTCTGCAAAATCTGATAATGAAGTTTCGCTGTCTTCAGGATCTCTTGCTATTGACCCATCAAATTCAGATATATTATATTATATGACAGGGGAAGCAACCTACAGTGTTGCTTCTTATTATGGAAGAGGATTATTAAAATCAACTGATGGTGGAGATACCTGGACAAGTTATACTTCGGGTTTACCTTCAAGTTCATACACAAACAGAATAGTTGTAAGGCCTAATCATTCAAATGAAATATTTGCATCAATGGGAAATGCCGGATTGTATAAAAGTATTAATTCAGGTATAAACTGGAGTCTGGTTGTTTCAGGAAGATGTGATGATATTATTTTTACACCAACGGGTGATACTGCCTATGTAGTCGGAAGCGGTACAGGATACAGAGTTTCAACTAATGGAGGAAGTTCATTTACGCTTAATGCAACTCTGAGTATGGGATCCAGAAACCATATAGCTGTAAGTAAATCTTCACCTGAAATTTTATACTGTGCGAAATATTCAGGCTCTGCAATTACTATCTGGAAATCTATTAATTATGGTTCAACATTTTCGCAAGTAGTAGTAGGACAAGATTTCAATGGAGGTCAGGCATGGTATGATTTTTATATTCATATAAATCCTGCTGATGCAAATATTTCATATGTTGGTTCAGTTGACATATGGAGAACAACCAACGGAGGAACTTCCAATTTTACAAATGTGTCTTTGGCATACAGTGGCGGTAATGTTCACCCGGATCAGCAGAATGTTGCATTTCACCCAACAGATCCAAATCAGATGTTATGTGTCAATGATGGCGGCATATGGAAATCAGCAAACAAAGGAAGTACGTGGACAAATTTAAATAACTCACTCACATTAACGCAGTTTTATAGAATTGCTTCAGATCCTTCAAATTCAAATCATATTCTCGGTGGAACTCAGGATAACGGAACTCAGAGAACCTTGGGTGCAATAAACTGGTCTGCGGCATTTGGCGGAGACGGCGGAGAGGTTTGCTTTCATTCTGTTAATAATTCTTATATGCTTGGAGAAACGCAGAATAATGGAGTTTATCGTTCAACAAATGGCGGCAGCAGCTGGGCTTCAGCAACGAGCGGACTTTCAGGGACAGCGACCTGGGTGGGACCTATTATGTCACATCCGGATTCAGCAGGCATTTATTATACAGCCAGAACACAGGTATTTAAAACCACAAACTGGGGTTCAAGCTGGTTTGCTATTTCAAGCGGTACTTCCGGAACAATCAGGGAAATGGGAATTGGAAAATCTTCTCCTGAAATTATGTATGCATCATCCGGAAGCACACTTTACAAATCAACAAACCGGGGATACACTTATTCAAATGTTTCGTCAGGATCAGGCATGCCGACAAGAACAATTACCAGTGTAAATGTTCATCCGGATTCATCTCTGGTTGCAATAGTAACATTCTCCGGATTTGGGTCAGGAAAAATTTTTAAAACAACTAATGGTGGTACCAGCTGGATAAATGTGAGCGGTAACCTTCCTGATAGTCCTGCAAATGACGGACTTATTTTTTATCCAAACATGTCAACGGGTGTTTATTTTATTGCGATGGATGTGGGTGTATTTGTAACTTATAATTATGGACAAAGCTGGACAGAGCTTGCAAACGGGCTTCCGAATACTGTTGCAATGCATATGGATTATCATTTAGCATCAAATAAATTGAGAATAGGGACTCACGGTCGTGGAGTATGGGAAATAGTTGTCGAGCTGCCGCCGGTTGAAGTTAATGTAACTGTAATACCTCAGGGTTTTTATAATCAATCATCCAATAGACTGAATTCTAAAGACACTGTTGAGATACTGGTAAGAAATACTTTTGCGCCTTATGCGATTGTTGATTCGGGTAAATCAATAATTGATTCGGTCAGTTTTACCGGAGCTTATAATTTTACAAACACAACTACAGGTACATATTTCATAGTTGCTAAGCACAGAAATTCAATTGAAACCTGGAGCAAATCCCCTGGTGAATCTCTTTCACAGGGAAATGTATTCAATTATGATTTCACAACGTCAGCTTCACAGGCATTTGGAAACAATATGATTTTAGTGGGGTCTAAATATTGTATCTACAGCGGAGATACTAATCAGGATGGGGTAGTAGACGGAAACGACCTTTCATTAATTGATAATGATGCAGCCGGATTTGCAATGGGATATATACCATCTGACATTAATGGTGACGGTATGGCAGACGGTTCAGATGCTTCGCTGGCCTCTAATAACGCTCTTGAATTTGTAAGTAAAATAACACCTTAGATAAAAATTTACTGCATACTGCAGATTAAATAAAATTATATTGTAATAATTAAAAAAGCTCTTATTAAGGGCTTTTTTAATTTAAATTCCTTTTTTAAAATATTTCATAAAACAATGATAGTTTTTTTGCAATGTTAAAAGAAAAATTATTTAAGTAAATTTAATAAATTAAGGTGTGGAAGGGACAGATACATTAAAGTATATTTTTTTTCTTACCAAAGTTAAGAATCTCGGTAATAAAAAAATTAAAAATATATTAAACCGAATACCCGATCTTAAGATATTTTTGAAAACCGGGATAAATGACTTTAGAAAAATTGAGGGAATTGATTATAATATTTCAGGCAAGATTTATACTGCAAGAGAGAATTTCTCTGCTTTTGAAAAAGAGTTTGAAAATATATTAAGTGATGCAGATAAGAAAAAGATAAACATTCTAACAATTTTTGATGCCGACTATCCCGAAAATTTAAGAAGAATTTTCGATGCTCCGGTGATTTTGTATTATAAAGGTAAACTCGATTGGAAAGATCAATATTCTTTGAGCATTGTTGGTACCCGAAATCCAACTGAATATGGGAAATACACATGCGAAAAATTTACCGAGCAATTATCTGAATTGGGAATTCCCATAGTGAGCGGCTTTGCAAGGGGGATCGATTCGATCGTACATAAAACATGTCTGAAGAATAATAATCTGAATTATGCGGTTTTTGGATGTGGAGTCGATGTAATTTATCCTGAAGAAAACGGAAAAATATATTCCGCTTTAATTGAAAAGGGAGCAGTGATCTCTGAATTTCCAATGGGAACAAAGCCCGACCGAGTAAATTTTCCAATGCGAAACAGAATAATAAGCGGCATAAGCTTAGGTACTGTTGTAATTGAGAGTGGGATGAAGGGCGGTTCGCTTCTTACAGCAGAGCTGGCTATCGATCAGGATAAAGAAGTTTTTGCAGTTCCGGGTTATATAAATTCCCGGCAGTCTGAAGGGACAAACGAATTAATTAAAAAAGGGCATGCAAAATTAGTAACATGTACTGATGATATAATTAATGAGATAGAAATCAAGTTGAGACCAATTTTAAAAAAGGAATTAATAGAAAGAGAAGTTGTTCAGATTGCTAATCTTAGTAATACAGAGAAGACACTTTTTGATGCTATAGAATACGAACCACTTAATATTGATACAATCAATGAGGTCACAGGATTAGCAATATCAGACTGTCTTGTAAACCTTTTGTCACTTGAGTTTAAGGGATTGATAAGACAGATCCCCGGAAAAAATTTTACCCGAATTTAAATTGCAAAAATATATAATTGATGACCGTATATTTTCCGTGAAGTTTTCATGCGACCTTGATAAATGCAAAGGTGCTTGCTGCACATTGAAAGGCGCAGGCGGAGCCCCGATTTTAAATGAAGAAGTTCAAATTATTAAATCTAATATTAAAATTGCTGAAAAATACCTGAATGAGAAACATAAAACATTCCTTAACAAAGAAGGTTTTTTATTGGGTTATAAGGATGACTATTCAATAAACAGCGTCGATGATACAAATTGTGTGTTTTCATTTGTTGAGAATGGAATTACCAAATGCTCATTTCAAACAGCATATTACAATGGTGAGACAAGTTTTAAAAAACCTGTTTCATGCCACCTCTTTCCAATCCGAATTTCGGGTGGAAATAGAAATATAATTCGTTATGAGGAAATTGTTGAATGTGAAGACGCATTGATTAAGGGAGAAAGTGAAGATGTTACAGTTTTTGAATTTGCAAAAGAGTCACTGGAAAGAGAATACGGAGATAAATTTTATAAAGAAATAAAACAAAAGTTTTTAAAGAGCTGATAAAATGTTAAAGCAAGTACAAAGTCAAAAGTTATCGCACAAACTTATTCCCGGAATGGTTTTGAATCAGAATATTCTGGCTATACCGACACTTGCACTGGAAAATATTATTAAAAAGGAACTCGAACTAAATCCTATGCTGGAAGAAGAGTTAGAAAATGAAACAGAAGGGTCAGAGGAAGTATTAGTTGAGATTGATGAACCTGTAATCGCTGATAAAGAAGAAAATTCCGAAGAAACCGACTCTGAAAATACCGAAGAAGATATCACAGTTGAAAACAAAATAGATGAAGAGTATGATTGGGATGAATATTTTGAAAATGAATCCGAAGATTATAAGACATATGAATCAAATGACACTGTTCAATATGATAATAACAATCTAAGTGAATCAAGTACAAGCCTTCTTGAGAGTCTTCTTCTGCAAATCCATTTAAGTGAACTAAACAATAAACTTACTTTTGCCGGTGAAGAAATATTAAGGGCGTTGAACGCTGACGGATATTTTACGGACAATTTTGAAAATATAATTGCTGATCTTGAAGTAAAGAAATTAGGCACCGATTTTGAGAACGAAGATTTTACTATTCCGGAATTAAATGAAACTTTAACTTTTATTCAAAATAGCTTAGATCCTGCAGGTATTGCAGCCCGGAATTTAATTGAGTGTTTGCTTCTTCAGATTGATAGATCTGAAAAAAGCAAAGATCTGAAAAGTTTAGCAAAGTCTGTTGTAGAAAACCATCTTGAAGATCTAAGATTAAAAAGGTATGAAAACATCAGCAAAGCATTAAAAATCGAACTCGATAAAGTTAATGAGATCTTCGAATTTATACACAAATTAAATCCTAAGCCTGGATTTATAGATACTTCATCCAAAGGGAATTATATTATTCCTGACCTGATAGTAAAAAAAGTTGATGAAACTTATGAAATATTTCTGAATGAAAAATACACTCCTTCCATAAGGCTTAACAAAACATACAGAGATTTGTATAAAAATGAAAAAGCAAGTCTTGATAAAGAAACAAAGGAATATATTGTAAATAATTTTAACAGGGCAAAATGGTTTCTCGACGCAATAAATTCAAGAAGGGAAACCATGCTTAAAGTAATGGGTTCGATAATAGATAAGCAAAAAGATTTTTTTGATTCAAACGGTGAGGGATTAAAACCTATGTATGAAAAAGATGTTGCAGAAGTTATTAAAATGGATCCTTCAACAATAAGCAGGACAGTCAGGGGAAAATATGTTCAAACCGATTTTGGCATTTATGAATTGAGATCTTTTTTTACAACTCCACTTCAGACAAACAATGGTGAAGATGTTTCAAATACAGAAGTTAAAATAAAACTGAAGGAATTTATCGATAATGAAAACAAGAGCAAACCCTTAACCGATGAAGAACTGGCAGCAGAGCTGAAAAACATAGGGTTTAGAATAGCCCGAAGGACGGTGGCAAAATATCGTGAAGCAATTCACTTACCGGTAGCAAAACTCAGACGTGAGATAAAAATTAATTAATCTAATATGAACACAAATAATAAGATCAGATCTACAACTGTAATTGGTTTGATAAAAAACGGTGAACCGGTAATAGGAAGCGACGGTCAGGTAACAATGGGCGCTACAGTAATGAAACATACCACTAAGAAAGTCCGGAAAATATTTAATGATCAGGTGCTTGTGGGATTTGCCGGAGCAACATCTGATGCATTTACTTTATTTGAAAAATTTGAAAGTAAACTCGAAGAGTACAAAGGAAATTTATCCAGAGCCGCGGTTGAGCTTGCTAAGGAATGGAGATCTGATAAATATCTGAGAAGACTCGAAGCGCTGCTAGCAGTGGTAGATAAAGATAAAGCCCTGGTAATTTCAGGAACAGGTGATGTCATTGAGCCTGATGACGGGATCGTTGCTATTGGATCGGGAGGTCCGTACGCACTTGTGGCTGCAAGAATGCTTTTAAAGTATTCTAAATTAAACGCCAGGGAAATTGTAAAAGAATCTTTGAACCAGGCAGCCGAAGTATGTATATATACAAATCATAATATTTCAATTGAAGAATTAAAAAGTTAATTTTAAAAAATAAAATGGATTTGATTAAAGAGGAAAAAGAAAGTAAACAGCTTAATGGTAAGCATAAGACAAAAAAGATCACTGTAAAAAAACAGGTTGAAGAAATTGAACAGCTTACACCTTCGCAAATAGTTGAGGAGTTAGATAAATATATTATTGGCCAGCAAAATGCTAAGAAGTCAGTCGCGATTGCTCTGAGGAACAGATGGAGAAGGCAGCAGGTATCGGATAACATGAAGGATGAAATAATGCCGAATAATATTATCATGATCGGACCGACGGGTGTTGGAAAAACAGAAATCGCCAGAAGGATATCTAAACTTGCAAACGCACCTTTTATCAAGGTCGAAGCTTCGAAATTTACAGAAGTAGGATATGTAGGAAGAGATGTAGAATCCATGATACGGGAGCTTGCAGACCTTTCTGTCACAAGTGTAAAAACCGAAAAATTTAAAGAAGTAGAAATAAAGGCCGCTGAAAATACGGAAGAAAGAATTCTTGATATATTAATACCTTCAGTAAAAAAAACTTCAAATGATTCTGCATCCGAGGATAAGAAAAAAGAAAATGAAGTAGAAAAGCAAGCTCAGGAAGAGATGAATTCAAGGACAAGGGAAAAACTTCGTACGCAATTAAAGGAAGGATTACTTGATAACAGAATGATCGAGCTTGATCTGTCGAGTGAAAATTATCCTATGCTGCAAGTACTTGGTCCTGTTGGCCTGGAAGAAATGGGAATTAATCTGAATGATCTTTTCGGGAATATGATGCCGAAGAAATCCAAAAAAAGAAAATTATCAATTTCAGAAGCAAGAAAAGTTTTATCTCAAGAAGAAGCGAATAAGCTTATAGATATGGACGCAGTTTTAAAGGTAGCGTTAGAACGTGTTCAGAATTTAGGAATTGTGTTTCTTGACGAGATCGATAAAGTTGCGGTCACTCACGGAAAATCACAGGGACCCGATGTTTCAAGAGAAGGTGTTCAAAGAGATCTTCTGCCTATAGTTGAAGGCTCTACGGTTATAACGAAATACGGTCCTGTAAAGACAGATCATATGTTATTTATTGCCTCCGGAGCTTTTCACACTGCCAAACCAAGCGATCTTATACCTGAGCTTCAGGGAAGATTTCCGATCAGGGTTGAACTTAACAGCCTGGGAGAAGAGGAGTTTTATAAAATCCTGACACAGCCGGAGAACGCATTAATAAAGCAATACAAGGCTTTGTTGAAATCTGAAAAGATAGATCTTGAATTTACAGATGATGCGATCAGGGAGATCGCAAAGATAGCTGCAGAGGTGAATGAACAGGTTGAGAATATTGGTGCCCGAAGACTTCACACTATATTAACTACAGTGCTTGAAGAAATCCTATTTGAAGTTCCGGATAAAAATAAAAAATCTAAAATAGAAATTAACAAAGATTTTGTATTCAGGAAATTAGATAAAATTGTTAAGAACAGGGATCTCAGCAAATACATTTTATAAAAAATTTTACATTATGAAAAAAATATTTTTTGCAATTATTATAATGGCATTTTGCATTAATGCATCTGCCCAGATCAAAAAGAGATCAACTGATGTGTCTGTTTACACGGGGATCGGATATAAATTTGTTTTCCTGACTGACCCTCAAGCACGTAATGCATATCCTTTCTTTCAGTTATCAAAAGGTGATTTTTTAAAAGAGCTTGATGGATTTTTCGGAGTTTCATTTAATGATAGATATGCTGTTGAGTTTTCACCTGCATATCTCTTTACAAATTCTGTCAGCAGTGATGGATTTTATTTTCAGGATAATAGCGGCAGGAGATTTTATCAACCTCAGCAGACAAGGTTGTTTGCGTTACCGTTGAATTTCAGATTTAAATATTTCCCTTTTGCAGAGAAGTTCAGTTCAACTTTAAGTAAAGTTTATTTTGGGGCGGGAGCAGGAGCCATTTATATCAATGAAGAAATGACAAATCAGATTTATTCCGATGAGACAAGGTTAGTTAATCTCGGAGCTAAAACTTATGAAAATAATTTTTGGACAAGTAATTATGAGCTTTTGCTGGGTATAAATAGTTTTTCAAAGATCGGATTCGGATTTGAATTAAGTTACCGTTTTGTTCCTTTGAATCAGCCGCAAAAC
>JBDSYA010000141.1:0-9652 GCA_039925865.1 Ignavibacteria bacterium | reverse complement strand
CCATCTGTAGATTTATGAATTCCACTCGTCATTCCGTAAAGCTGACCTCCGTTTGGATATCTGGTTCTCTGCCACATAGCAGCAAATAAATTGTTTGGATTTATCGGATCAATAGCAATGTCTATTGCTCCTGTTGAATCACTTACGAATAAAATTTTTGTCCAGTTTGCGCCACCATTATCACTTTTATAAATTCCCCGGTCAGGATTTGGACCGAAATAAGAACCAACCGCCGCTGCATAGATCTTTAAAGGATTCAATGGATCAACTACAATTCTTCCAATTGAAGATGTGTTTTCCAATCCGATCATCTGCCAGTTCAGTCCTGCATTTGTGGATTTATAAACACCGCCTCCGTTAAAATTATTGTGACCGCCATTTGATTCACCCGTGCCAACATATATTATATTTGAATTGACGGGATCTACGGCGATATCACCAATTGGCAAGACTGCCTGATCATCAAAAATCGGAAAATAAGTCGATCCTCCGTTAGTTGATTTAAATACTCCTCCTGTAGCAGCCCCGGCATATATGATATTAGGATTATTAGGATCGTATTCCAGGTCGGAAGTTCTTCCCCCAACATTTGTTGGTCCCGCAAATTGCCATACAGGTTCAGTATTATCTGATTCTGTAATACTTCGCATCTCCTGTGCTTTTTTCAGTGCAATAAGATGCGCGTCTGCATCTGCAACTCCGAATGGAAAAGTCCTTTTGATGTATTCAATGTCGGAAGGAAACTTCGCTTCGGAAGTTCTTTTTGCTTCCCTTTCGTCACTTGAAAAGTTAACATACTTTTCTTCGGAATCAGATTGCAAATTAAATAGACCTGCAATTAATACTATCACTGCTAAAGATAAAACACAGTATAAAAGGGTTTTCATTTTTTAAAATTAAATTTTTAAATATTTTTTTCTAAATTCTTTTTGTAATTAATTAACTCAATTACATTTATATTTTAAAGCATTCTACTTTGATCTTTACCGGATAAAATCCAAGCAATAATAAAATTTTTTTTTGAGAATATTATTTACTTAAAATCATCTTCTTCGTCTCAATAAATTCGTTCACTTTCAATGTGTAAAAATAAATTCCGCTCGTTAAACCTGATGCGTCAAAATCATATTTATATAATCCCGGATTTAAATTCGAATTAAATAAGGTAGAGACTTCTTTGCCGAGCATGTCAAATATCTTCAGTGAAACAAAACCCGTTTTTGAAATTCCAAATTCAAAATTCGTGACTGGGTTGAAAGGATTTGGGTAATTTTGCTCTAGCATATACTTTTCCGGAACAACGCTGCTTAGTGTTGTTATCGATATTAAATTTGATAAAGTAAAATTATAGCTTGATATATCAAAAAATACATTGTCGGCCGCTTCAATTTTTATGCGTGCCTGTTCACTGTATAACGAAGGCAAAGTCACTAACTGAGAACCATCGTTCGGAGTATTTGAAATAAGAGTCGATGAAAAATTGAACCCTCCATTGGTTGATAGTTTGATATTTACAAACTGGCAATTTACAGGAGCAACGTTTGTATTCGCAACATTCCAAGTTACCATCTGGGGAATATTAGAATTCCATATTAGTATTGTATCAGGCTGAGTTATCTTAAATGGACCTGCTGAATCAGTTACATGAAAATCCATATATTCATTATTGACTCCTCCGCCTGCAGGGTTGTTATCCCTTACCGTCAGTCGGAAACTCAGATCCCTTGCATATGTTGGTAATATCTCTCCGATCGTCTGACTATTATTCAGAATATTTAAAATCTTAGGGAATAATCTTGTCGAAGTAGTATCAGGTTTAAATGATCTGAATATTGGTGCATTACCTGTAGGATTATTAGGAACTCCCGAAGGACCAAGGTCCATTTCTTCCCAGCAGTAAGTAAGAGAATTAGGATTTTCAATATCAGTGGCAGAACCTGTGAGCTGAAAAGGTGTTCTGTACGGAATTGTAAAACCGCTTACCGGGACAATTATTGTTGGCGGGGTATTTCCTGTATTAATAATCTGAGGACAAGTACTTCCGCTTCCAAATTGAACGAAGCTCTCCATTTCTGTGAAGCTCCCGGAATGGAAGTATGCGTCACTGTTATTCTGAAGATTACTTGTGCCGCAAATACCGGCATAAGACATAATTGTGGAACCGCTTCCCGGCTCAAATGCTGTGGAAGAATTTATGTTACCTCCTCCGCACGATGAAACAGTACTGTTAAATGTATGATTGCCTCCAAACTGATGACCCATTTCATGAGCTACATAATCAATGTAAAAAGGATCTCCGATCGGGGAACCAAGACCTGTTACTCCTTGTGCCTTTAGCCCATCAACACAAATAACTCCTAAATAGGCAACACCGCCTCCACCCGTGCTGAAGACATGTCCAAAATCATAATTTGCAGTGCCAATAACATTATCAAGATTTGACTGATTTTGTCCAAGCATCGCCCCGCCATTATTATTAGAATATGGATCGGTTGATGCGTTTGTATATACTAAGGTATCATTGTTTGCAACTAACACCATTCTTACTGCAAAATCTTTTTCATACACACTATTCATCCTGTTTATGCAAGTAACTATAGCTGCCTGTCCTGCAGCAATAGTACCGCCATGAAACAAAGTATATTCACCTGTCGCAGCACATGCCAGTCTGTAACTTCTTAATTCAGGACCGCAAACTAGTGAACCTCTGTTATTAATATAAGCCGTCGCAGAATCGTGTATGTTTACTTCAGGATCAAAATCACATTTGAAAATTTTATCTGATGAAAAATCCTTTTTATAGTAACTTATATAAATATCCCTTTCATCTGAACTGTAAGGATCAATAAAATAATCTCCTCTTGGACTCAATACAATTGCATGAAATCCATGCATTGTTATATCGAGCTTACCTGCTGCATATGGATCATCAATGCCTTTTATACTGTAAGTCTTAATGTCTGAAAATTTTGCTTTCAAACCGGGCTCCAGCATTGAATATTCCGTTACATAAAATTTTGATAAGCCTCCGTACGGCAATGGTAATTCAAAGATGAATTCAGAGTTATTGATCATCCCCTGGGATTCCATAGGTGCCGGTGAGATCAACGATTGGATTTGATTAAAATTTCCCACAACGATCCTGTATCGATCTGGAATTATCTGTCGCTCACCTTTTAAAATAAAATTATTTTCGGAAATGTCCGTCCAGACGGATGAATTAGAGCTTGCAATAACCTCCATTGCATTCAAAAAGACATTATAACTTACAGTTGTGGTTAGTGCAATGAACAGAAATGAGAAAAACAATAGAGTTTGAATTTTTTTCACAGTATAATTTTATTTAAAATTTAAATCCCGTTTGTAATAAAAAATTAAACAAACGGGACTAAAGTTAAATCATAGTTAAAATATTTCTATTTCAACAGAATCATTCTTTTAGTTTCTGTAAACTCTGATGTATTCAGTCTGTAAAAATATGTCCCGCTTGAAAGATTATTAGCCTCAAAGCTATATTCATATGTTCCCGGCTGAAGCTTTTCATTTACAAGTGTACTTACTTCTCTTCCGCTCAGATCAAAGATCTTCAACTCAACAAATGTTGATAACGGAACATCAAATTTTATGTTAGTGGTTGGATTGAACGGGTTTGGATAATTATTTGCCAGAGCAAACTTTTCAGGAATAATAGTTGAAGTCATATTTATTCCAACCGTTGTTCTTACAAGAGTTATTAAAAACGCATTTTGTACTGAAGTTGAATCGAAGCCATTAAATGCAGTTGCTCTCCATGTTGCACGGATTGAATCGCCTGTTGTTCCTAAAGTAAAGGCTAGAGAATCTAAAAAACTTTTTCTTACTGTAAATACTGTGTCAGCTCCGCCATTATCGCTTACATAAATATTATCCGTATTGGTTCCTAATTTCTTTAGCTTGAATTTATAACGAATTGTCGGATCAGTACCGGCTCTGCTCCATACGAATTTCAAAACGTCCGTGCTGTTGCCGGACACTTCAATTCTTGAAAATGAAGGAGGGGTAATCGGGTCGAACATATTCAGGTTAAGAACAATCCTGAATGCTGCATCACAGGTATCTCCGATAGAAGGATTTGTTGAACTGATGATCCGGATCTTTGCCTGGTCTGTGGTAGGCATTGAAGCGATGGTCCAGTTATATCTTCTTTCAGTTGCGGGGACATTATTTTGAATGGGCTGCCATGTTGCTCCGTTGTTTAGCGATAATTCAATATTCACATTGCCTGTTAACGATGTGCCCCAATAAATTTGTCTCGTGTCATCACCTGTCCTGAATAATTCTCCGCCATTCGGATAAGCAACGTAAAGATCACGTTGTGAAACATACATACATCCTGCTGACTCTGCACCATTCCTTAACACTGCCATAGGCTGAGGACCAAATCCTTTTGTCAGACTAATAGATCCGTTGAGATGGCAATAACTCATAATTGTACCGACTGCGGATACAGCAGGTCCTGTATAACAACCTCCTTCAACCTGATAACAACTGTCAATTATTCCTCCAACCCAGTTGCAATTATGAGTATGCAGCGATCCGAAATTATGACCTGTCTCATGTGATACTACCATAACATCCCATGAATATGTTGGAAGTGGCAGAACCGGTCCCTGAGTATTACTGAATGCATAGCCGTAACCCGAACTCGGGCTTGCGCAAAGAGCATTTAACCAGGCAATTCCCCCCATATTTCCAGCTCTTCTGCTGATCAGATGAGCAAGTGTTCTAGGGACAGCCTGCATATTTGCGTTCCAATAATTTCTGAAAGCATTTAATACCTCATTTGAATTTGTGCCGGGATATGGATCAGTTGTCGTCCAGACTCTTGTGAATGGAACAATCAACTTTACATTTACTTCTTTCATATAAATAGCTGAAGCTGCTGCTACAACCGAAAGCGCATAATTAGTAGCCGTTATTGTTGACTGGCTATAAACATTATATGTTGCAAAATCTATTTCAACTGCAATTTCTGCAATGTAAAGATCTGTAGGTGTAAGATCATTCATTTTTGAAAGAATTGCTTTACGCATTTTGTCAATGTTATCAGAAGAGAGATCATCACTTGCTGCGCAGTTAAAATTATTTTTTACTTTAAGATTACTTTCTTTATACAAAATATGATTTTCTGTTTCATGTCCAGCATTATCAGTAATTGCTCCAAGAATATAATTATCATTTCCGGAAACCATTAAACCTACAATGCTTTCTCTTGAAAAATTCATCACGATAAAAGTATTATCAAGTCCTTCAACTTTTCCTTTATATGAAACGATAAGATCTTCTCTGCCAATTTCAACATCTCCGCTGAGAGTATGTGCAAGTATTTTAGCATTTGGCGAAAGTATATCAAATCTCTCAAGATTTATAGTTGCTGATCTCCCGTTTTCATAGGGAATATTCATTGTGATTTCAGGATTTCTGTTTTCGTATAAAGATTGAAGTTCAGCCCGGTTAACATCAAGGATCACAGCTTCATTAATGGCTCTCTTCATTTCAGGGCTGTTCATTATGTTAGTGCTGTTGTCACTTTCAGTAAACAAATTATACTGCATCCTGCTTTGCGAGAATGTATTGCTGTAAAATAATATGGTAAGTAAAAATAAATTTGTAAAATAAAAAAATAATTTTTTGTTCATGACATTTTTAAAATGGTTAATTGAAATTTTTTCGAGGTTTTTAAAAATTAAAATAAGGATAAAAAATGGTTAAATAAAGTTTGTTTTTGCATGCTTTGTAGAAATACTTCGAGAATTTTTTTACTAAACAGAATAAAATTACAAATTTTTTTGTGACTTATTCCATTTATTGAGCAGGTCCGATTCTTTTTCTGAATTTAATCCTGCACGGAGAGTGTAACTTTCCCTCGTCTTATCAAATTCCAACGTATCCTTTACAGTTTCCTTAAGCTTCCTGAACCTTAGTCCGTCTGTAATTGCCTTATCTACATTCACATGATTACCGCCAATTGCATCTCCGGGAAGCCATAATGGAAGTTCAACGTACGCGCCAACATTTTCATCAATTAAAAATTTTTCCTCTGCCCATACAAATTCAGCATTACTTTGAGATACATTTTTAATTTCTTCCAACAATTTTTCAAAACTCAGACAATAGCCGGGACCTGTCGCATTATATGTCCCTGATCTTTTTTCTTCGATCAATTTAATTGTCCAGTCTGCCAGGTCCTTAACATCTATGAATTGCACATTATTTTCCTTTGGTCCCGGCGTTAAAATTTTTCCACCATCATTTACACGATGGATCCAATATGTAAATCTGTCGGAAGGATCATTTTCACCAACAATTAAGCCGGGCCTTATGATTAAAGCTTTATCCTCATAAATTTCTTCCACTGTTTTTTCACAAAGATATTTCAATGGTCCGTAAGTTTCTCCAGTGATTTGTTCGACGCTTTCATCTTCAATTTTTCCTGTTTCCGAATTTTCATTCAATCCCATCTCGGAAAAATCTTTATAGACGGATATACTGGAAATAAAAGTATAATTCTTAACATTATCTTTAAGAAACTCGGCTGAAAATTTAACAATCCGGGGTACATATCCGCAGGTATCGATTACTGAATCAAACTCTCTGCCTCTTAAACTTTCAAGATCTCCATCCCTGCTGCCTTTTAATTTTTCAATATCAGGAAACCAATCAGGATTGTGAACGCCTCTATTGAATAATGTCACTTTGTGCCCGCGACTCAATGCAGAATTAACCAAATGCCTGCCGAGAAAAACTGTACCGCCAAGAATTAGAATTTTCATAATAATTGTTTTTTGTTTTAAAAAGTTATTTGTCCCTAACGACACATTCTTTGTTTTGTTTCAATTGTTTCAATTGAAATACTTACTTATAGATTTTACAATTTGAATTAATTAGTTTCCATTTAATATTTGCAAAATAAAACACGAAAATTTTTGAAAGACTCTTTGTGAAAGACTCTAAGGTAATTTTAGAAAAGACAGAAGTTATTTGTGAAAATACATTGGCTTTCACTTTTGATTCACGGGATACAGATTATAATTTTAAAGCAGGACAATATGCTCACTTTACATTAACTGATCCTAAATTTTCTGATGAAAGAGGAAATACACGTGCATTATCTTTTGCAAATGCTCCTAATGAATATCACAAGTTTGTTATCGCCGCAAGAATTAATTCATCTGTATTCATAAAAAATTTGCAATCCTTAGATCCGGGTTCGGGTGTCTTTATCAGTAAACCCGGCGGAGGACTTACACTTCACAGTGATAGTTCGGTTTCCGCTGTTTTCATTTCAGGAGGCATCGGGATAACGCCATTGAGAAGTATTTTAGAAGACATGTTTTCACGAAAACTTCCTCACAGAATTAATCTCTTTTATATGAATAAAAAAGAAACGCAGATCGCATTCATGGATGATTTTGAAAAATGGGCCGGAGAAAATAAAAATTTCAAATTCATTCCACTAATCGATGATAGGGAAAATAAAAACTGGAAGTATGAGTTTGGTCCGTTTAATACTGAAATGCTTGACCGGTACATAAAAAATATCAGGAATAATATTTATTATATCACTGGACCTGCGAAACTTGTTGACTCTGTTATGGAACTTCTTCTCGATAAAAATGTCACACCGGAAAATATACGGATTGAAAAATTTAAATAGTGTATTAGTTACTTTTTTTAAAATTAATTATATCACCATCCTTGATCCCGTAACGGTCCGTAAACCCTGCTCCAACCTCAACGACAAATATTGCAGGCTTTTCAGACGGAAGAGACTTTTCTGAAAAGGGTACTGTATTCTTAAAAATTTTAACAATCTCTTTTTTGGAATTTACATAAATTATATCAAGTGACATTATTGTATTTTTCATCCAGAATGCCTGAGGCTCTTCTTTATCAAAAATAAAAAGCATTCCTTTACTGTCGTCCATACCCTTTCTGTACATCAGGCCTTGCATTCTTTCACCATCATTTTCTGCGATCTCTATGTCGATCCCTTTTATTTCCGTTTTTTTATCATTACTGATAAACTCTAATTGACCTTCCTTCATAAACGGAGGCTCTTTAACATTTTTGATCCTTTCCTGTGGGTCTATTACAGTATTCTTCTTTTCGGGAAGATCTTCTTTTTTAATTAATGTATATAAAAAATATCCGATTAGAATAACAAACACTGCAAGAAAAATATATTTTGTAATGTCTGAAGAATTTTCTTTTGGATTTTTTGGGGTTTTCTTTTCTTTAGCCAAGTTACTTGTATTATTATTTAATGAATTCATGAATCGATTCGATCAGATATTTATTTTGTTCTTTCGTTCCCAAAGTAATGCGCGTTTCAGTCTTAAATGCTTCTTCATCTAAAAATTTTATCAGTAGATTTCTTTCTTTAAGAAATTTATCAAGATCCTTCCGGATATTTTTCGGCATATCAACCAGCATGAAATTAGCAAATGATTTATATGCAGTAAATCCGTCCAGGTCATTGAAAAATTTATAAAACATTTCCTTATCTTCCTGCATCAGCTTTGTTACCTTTTCATAATATTCCATGTCATCAAGAGCTATCATTGCAAGATTCTCTGAAATAAGATTATAGCCGAGATATCTTGTTGTAAAACCTTTAAGATCCTCTAAATTATTTCCCGCAAAGCTAAAGCCGATCCTGCTTCCCGCCATTGCAAAATATTTCGAGAATGTACGGCAGATAATCAGATTCGGAAATTCATCAATGTAAGGCTTGACATAGCTGTTATCTGTAGATCCAAAACCCCAGTAAGCTTCATCAATCATGACAATCGACCCTCTGCAGGCATCGAGAAATCTCCAGAGATCTTCACTTGAGATCTTATTTCCAGTGGGATTATTGGGTGATGCTATTATGACAATGCGTGGCCTTTCCCTGTCATAGATCTGAATCATTTTATCCACATCATACATAAAAGAATCTATACCATCAATCTTTCCCCGTATCATCGGGTATTCCACATTGAAACCTCCAACCTCATAAGCAACTTTTTTATAATACCACCACGCTTCTTTCGGTATTAAAACTTTTTCACCGCGCGTGACATACCGGTGAATCACCTGTTTTAAAATGTCTTCACTTCCGTATGATAAAATTACCTGGCTTTCTTTAAAACCAAAATCTTTTGCTATCCTTTCGGAAAGCTTTGATTTAACACCTCTGGCAAAATCTCTGGAATACCATGACAGGTCTTCAATTGTAACCTTTTTTAAATATTCATAACATTTCGGAGAAGGCCCGTATTGCGATTCGTTACGATCTAAATATTGTATTGTAGTATATATTTTTTCGGACATATCTTTTTTGATTTACTATTATTTATGACTAAACTTATTTTCAAAAAACATTTACAGATAATTCTAATTTAAAGCATTGCCGTCCAAAACATTTTTTATAATGACATATTATTTAAATTATAATTTATAATCCAACAATAATTTTGTTTTTTAAAAAAACCCGCCTATGAAAAATTGCCGTTAAAAATTCTTGAGCAATTGCGATAAGCAAGAATTTCCTGTCTGACGAGCACGACAGTGTTCTTCTGTCGGGTGAGGAGTTGAAATACTTGCCGCAATTGATCAAGAATTTAGG
>JBDSYA010000140.1:0-3694 GCA_039925865.1 Ignavibacteria bacterium | reverse complement strand
TTCACTCTGCCGTCGCCGTGACATTCATCACATTTCTCTTTCACGATTCTTCCTTCACCATTACAGTAGCTGCACATTGTTACGTTCACAAACTGCCCGAAGATAGATCTTGAAACCTGCCTGATCTCACCTGATCCGTTACAATGCGAACATTTGCTATAGCCGCTATTTGACTTTGCGCCTTTGCCGTCACAGGAAGTACAGACTTTATATTTTTTTACCTTAATGGTTTTTTCCACACCTTCGGCAATCTCTTCAAGTGTCATGCTGAGATTGATCTTAAGATCACTTCCCTGATTGTTTTGCTCGCGTCTGCCTCCGCCTGATCCTCCAAAAAAATCATCAAATATGCTTCCGCCGCCGCCTCTTCCGAAAATATCACCGAATTGTGAAAATATATCGTTGATGTTATTAAAGCCCTGGCCCGCGCCATTTACTCCCTGATGTCCGAACTGGTCATACCTCTGTCTTTTATTTGGATCTGACAATATTTCATATGCCTCTGCAAGCTCCTTAAATTTTTCTTCTGATGCGGCATCGCCCGGATTTTTATCAGGATGGTGCTTCATTGCAAGCTTTCGGTATGAAGTCTTTATCTCATCAGCAGTTGAGGTCTTAGTTACCGATAATATTTCATAATAATCTCTTTTGGTCATTATATTTTATTTCTCCTTAACTTAATTTTTAAATGGTTCACTTGAAACCAAAACTTTTTCGTGTTTTATTACTTTATCTTTCAGCTTATAACCCCTCTCAACAACCTCCAGCACTGTATTGGGCTCTAAATCTTCCCTCGGGATCTGCATCAGCGCAGAGTTCACTTCCACGTCAAATTCTTTTCCATGAGAATTGATCTCTGTTAATCCTTCTTTTTCCAGAACATTTTTAAATTTATCAAATATAAGAGTAACACCTTTTTTTAATGTTTCAAAGTCTTTAGTTTCGCCTTTGTTGATCGAATCAATTGATCTTCCGAGATCATCATAAACCGGAAGAAGCTCTTTGATAATATTTTCAGAAGCATACTTTATATAATTTGAAATTTCGTTGTCAGTTCGTCTTTTGTAGTTTTCAAACTCGGCTGCTTTTCTCAGAAGCTTGTCTTTCCAAATTGCAGTTTCATTTTCCCCTGCTGTATCCTTCTCTTCTAAAACATTAGTATCAGCAATATTCTCTGACCTTTCATCATCTGCAATTTTGTTCTCTGAATTTTTATTCTTTCCATCTTTAATATTGATAGTTTGCTTTTTATGACTCATTATAATTTAACCTTTAATTGTTTAATTTATCTGTTGTTTGTCTCGAAATTTGATTTTATCAGCATTGAAGTGTACTGAAGCAGCGATACCATTCTTCCGTAATTCATTCTCTTCGGTCCGATAACTCCTATATTCCCTTTAACATTTCTTACATTGTATGATGTGGTAACAACACTGTAGTTTTTTAGTTTCTCATCATCATTCTCACTGCCAATAGATATAAAAACTTCATCATCAGTTTTACTTGAATTCTGAAAAATATGTATTACAAGATTCTTATCCTCCGCCAGGTCTATTATATCTTTGAAATTTTTTGGATTTTCAAATTCAGGCTGAAGTATGATATCACTTGTGCCTCCGACATAGATCCGGTTTCCCTTTTCTTCCTCGTTGTAAAGCTTATCTATTGAATCAATAAATAATTGTATCAATACAGGATCGCGGTATTTATAATCGCTTACTCTTTCAACAAAACTGTCTCTTACCTGGTCAAGTGTTAATCCCGAGAGACGTTCATTCAAAAAAGCTGAGAGATTTTCAAGCTTGGACTTTGTGATTTCACTTTCAATCTCCATAATTACTGTCTTTACAATGCCGGACTTTATGTTCAATACTACCAGGATTCTGTTTGAAGATATGCTGACAAATTCAAGTTTCTCAAATATGCCTTTAGAGATCTGAGGCTGTGATACAATTGCCAGGAGATGTGTTATTTTTCCAAGTATCTTCGAAGCTTCAACAAAAAGATCATTGCTTTCCATGATGTTGAGATTCTTTTCATCGAACTGGTTTTTCAATGAATATTCTTCATTCAATGAGAGTCTTTCTTTATCCATAAGTATGTCAACATAGTATCTGTATGCTTTATCAGTTGGGATCCGTCCGGCAGAAGTGTGAGGAGTATTCAATAATTCCCGTTCTTCAAGATCGCTCATTACGTTACGGATTGTCGCAGGAGATAAATTCAGATCGGTCTGTTTTGAAACATTTCTTGAGCCCACAGGAATAGCGTTGCGGATAAAGTTTTCAACAACATATTTTAATACCTCTTTTTCTCTGTCTGTTAATAGTTCATTCATAGTTTCGATTGTTACCTTAAAAATAAAAAAATACGGCAAATTTTAAAATGCCTTTAGAAATTTTATTCAGACTTTATTCTCAGTAGTGTCCAAAACGTTTTTCTAAGTAATACATTGTTTAAATTGTAATATGGAATTGGAGAAAATAATTTTGTTTTTAATATAACCCGCCTATGAAAAATTGCCGTTAAAAATTCTTGAGCAATTGCGATAAGCAAGAATTTCCTGTCTGACGAACACGACAGTGTTCTTCTGTCGGGTGAGGAGTTGAAATACTTGCCGCAATTGATCAAGAATTTAGGCAATTTTTCATCAGCGGGAAACTTTTCTTTGCAAGCTTTCTTTTGGTTTTTCAAAAGAAAGCGGTTGAAATCGAAAAGAAAATTTTCCAATTTATAAAATTCCATCGTTTTGGACGGATGTGAATTTAAAGACCATAATGAAATATAATTATATGAAAATTGTATTTAAAAAATTATTTCTTGTTCTTTGATAAAAAGTTTTTAACACCTTTCTTACATTCTTCGGTCATCCTTGTTATCGCATTCAGATTTACAGCGTAATCAAGAGCAGCTGCAAAACTCATAGAAGAAACATTTCTGAACATTTCTTTTGTGAGAACAAGAGAGCTCATTGGCATTTTATTCAGATCTTCACAAAGCTTCATCGTAAATTCTTCAATCCCGCTTTGCGGAGTTACATAGTTCGCAAAGCCGATATCAAGTGCTTCCTGTCCTGAAATAAACCTTGACGTAAGCAACAGATCCTTTGCATCAGTTTCAGTAACTCTTTTTAAAAGGAAGACCATCACAATTGCCGGTATAAATCCTATCTTAACCTCTGTATAACCAAACTGAGACTGATCGCTGGCTATTATAAAATCACACGCGCTTGCTATACCACATCCGCCTGCCAGTGCATAACCCTCAACCATTGCGATCACCGGTTTTTTGCAATTATAAATTGCTAAAAGCATTTCTTTGAATTTGTTAGAGTCTTCCCTGTTCTGAAGAATATCAAATTCAGATATTTTTTGAAGATAATCCAGGTAAAGTCCGGAACAAAAATTTCCCCCCGCACCGCTGAGAATTATGTTTTTAATATTTTCATCTTCTGACATGACAGTAAAAGCATCAGTGAGCTCCTTGATCATTTCTTCATCAAGTGAATTTTTCTTGTCCGGCCTGTTAAGTATTACTTTTGTTGTGCTTCCGGCTTCTTCAATTAATATTTTATTATAACCCGTCATCCTGCTTTATGAAGTATAATTGATAAGAAAACTATTTTCATATTTTACAATTTCAGATTTTATTTTAAAATAATCGGCAATCATTTCCTTTGTAATGACATTTTTTG
>JBDSYA010000139.1:0-6097 GCA_039925865.1 Ignavibacteria bacterium | reverse complement strand
ACTAGTAAAATTAGCTTTTTCATTGCATTTCTCCTTTCGGTTATGTTTTTATTTGGGATTATGAAAGAATAAATTTGTAGATAATTCTATCTTGGGATAAAATTAAAAATTAACTCCTCCACTTGTTACTATAATAATTTGATTTAAGATTTGATTAGAAAATGTAAATTTAATTATTCAACCTTTAATAAAATATGGGGGTAAAATTATTCATTAAAATAATGGTTTTTTATTAATTTTCAAATACAATATTTTTTAAATATTTTTGTTTCTGATTTCTTTTTCATTTTTTCTCCTTTCGTTATGTTTTTTTATTTGGGATTAATTAAGGAAGCAGTCTGTTCAGTTAATTTATTTTGGGATAAAATTAACAAGACGGCTTCCCGTTGTTGTATTATTATTTAAAATTTTGAAATTATTTTAATTGTTAGGTGTGAAAAAATATTGTAAACGTAACTCAATGTTTGTTTATTTTGAACTGAAATTGTATACAAAGATAAAAAAAATTGTATTGAAATCCTAATATTAAATCTTAATTCAGTATTCTGTTTTTGTAAAAAATTGAAATTACATAAAACAAAATTTGACTAAGTAAGATTTTAAAATAATATACGAGATAAATTCAAAACGGATTTATTAAATCTTTGTAAACAGAAGTCACCTAATTATTTTAATAAAGTTTTAGCTGGACCTTGTAAAATACCAACCTTTACAATTGCGATTTCTTTTTAGATTTGTAATTTTGCATTTATAACTGACCTAATATTAAACGAATATTAATGGAGTTCAAAGCAATTGTCCGGAATATATTTACACATACCTTTTTGCGGAAAGCGCTGTAACTATTGCGATTTTTATCTTATCACTAATTTAAATGTGATCGATAAATATTTAATAAATCTTAAAAAGGAAATATCGCTTTACTCAGATAAATATAGAAAAGAAACTTTCAATACGGTCTTTTTTGGCGGCGGAACTCCTTCATTACTTTCCCCGGGACAGCTCGAAAATCTGCTTGATCATCTTCATAAAAATTTTAGTATATCGTCCAATGCCGAGATCACAATAGAGGCTAACCCGGAGGATTTTTTTGATAAAAAATTATCTGATTACAGATCTGCAGGCATTAACCGAATTAGTTTCGGCGTACAATCTTTTCTTGATCAGGAATTGAAATTTCTCACAAGAAGACATACCGCTTCAGATGCAGAGAGGATAACAGCAGATGCATCAAAAGTTTTTGACAATATAAATCTGGACATAATCTATTCGTTACCTCATCAGACGATCAGTGAAATTGATCATTCACTGTCTAAAGCAATTGAACTCAATGTAAAGCACATTTCAGCTTATACACTGACTTATGAAAAACGGACAGTGCTTTATAAATCATATCAAAGAAAATTAACAGATAAAAATTCTCAGTCAGAAGAAGGTGCCTTATACAATTTTGTTTCGGAAAAACTGAAATCGAACAATTATAAACATTATGAAGTATCGAACTTTTCACAAGAAAATTATGAGTGCAGGCATAATCTGACATACTGGAATTATGATAATTATGCAGGCTTTGGACCGTCCTCTCATTCAATGATGAGCGGTGAAAGGCGAAACAATTATTCTGATATCTTAAAATATAATTCATTACTTGAAAAAAATATTCTTCCTGTTGAACAAAATTACACATTAACATTTGAACAAAGCAAACTGGAATATTTAATGCTTGCCTTAAGAAGCACAGGATTAAACTTCGAGAATTACAGGAATATTTTCAAAGAAGATCCGGAGAAAGTTTTTTTTAATCCAATGAATGAGTTAGTTCAAAATAATTTTGCGGACCGTTCCGAGAAAATTTTCAGGCTCAATGACAGGGGTTATGCATTGGCAGACGAAATAGTTGCCAGATATTTCTGATCTTATCCGGGCTTACCGAAGTTTATCTTACCTTTATATAATTTATTGGCAACAAGTATCGCGATGATCACAAACGGAATTCCCGAAATCAGATCTATGACGTAATGATACCTGAGATAAATTGTAGAAAAGATCAGTAAAATAGTATAGGGCAGATAAAAATAAAATGACCGGGATCTGATCTTGTGGGACAGGTAAGTGATGAGAATCATAATAATCGTATGACCGGAGGGAAACGCATCCCTCTGCGCAAACGCTTCCGGATTAGAAACGTTTTGCGGGATCGATTCTCCGATATCAATAAGATATCGTATCTTTTCCGCAAAGAACAAGCCCGGAAGTTCATAGTCGGTATTATGAAAATCATGAAGTGTGAATCTCGGACCTATTGCCGGGACACACAAATATCCCAGGAAAGAAAGATAAAATCCCAGGAACACGACGAAGATTGCATACTTAAGCTCTTCATAACGATGCCATAGGTACAACTCCATTGAGTAAATTACTGGCATCACATAAAACAAACCGTAAATAATTTGTAAAACCTCTACTGCAAAAGGATTAAGGAATTTACTGAGATACTCCGTGGGGTTTACGCCAAACATCCATTGATCCATCCTGATAAGATAACTGTCATAAAGAACTGTGTTTGCGCTTATCATAATAACGTAAATCTCTTTAAAGCAGAAAAGGATCATAAAAGCCGGATACCAAAATCTTAAAAATCTCGAGATAGAACGGTTCCTTTTTTCAATCTCAGGTTTCTTTTCATAATGTGAGACAAAATAAATTATCAGTAAACACAGGATTACATTAATAAGAGGTATAAGAATTTTTTCAGTTAGATTTTTAACGAAGATTAAACTAATCAGGGAAACAATAATTAAAAATAATTGATTGGTTACATCAGGTATTTCAAGGTATTTAAGATTTGCTTTGAAAGATTTGATCACGCTGTTTATGTATGAGTGAGTAAAAATGTAGCAACGGTCAGGAAGATCGAAATTCCAATTACATCCTGAAATGCTGTCTCAAATGGTCCCGAGGTTATTGCCGGATCAAAGCCAAGTTTTTTTGAGATCATTGGCGACATTGTACCTATCAGGCCTGCAATGTTAATTGATAAGAACATTGAAATTGCAACCGAAAGACCGAATCGTAACTCATCAATATCACTCAAAGCGAAAGCGAGAATTCCAACTATTAATGCTACAGCGGAGCCGATCAATAAATTTGTTTTGAACTGTCTGATAAGAGGTTTCCACCAACGCGTAATATTAATGGTTCCGGTATCTATTCCCCTCACAACTATCGCGGCCGATTGGAGTCCTGTGTTGCCGGAAATTGCGGAAATTATCGGCATAAACGCCGCGAGTAAAATAATCTTTTGAAGTATCTCATTGTGAGATTGTACAACAAATACTGCGATCAGTTCTATGAACAATGTGATCAGTAACCATGGAAGCCGAAGCTTTGCGATTTGAAAAGGAGATTTTTTTTCCAGTTCTTCAGCGTCAGTTCCGGCCATACGCGCAACATTCTCTGTATACTCTTCCTCAATTACATCAACAATATCATCAATGCTTATCTTGCCGATCACTCTGTTATGTGCGTCTACTACCGGAATTGAAACAAGATCATAACTCTGAAAGATCTTTGCAACTTCTTCCTGATCCATGTGCGCTTCAACCGATATTACATCAGAGTTCATAACATCTTTGATAAGTTTTGCGGGATCCTTCAATGCAATGATCAGCCTTTTAAGAGACATTATTCCCGCCAGCTTATTATCATTATCAACAACCCATACGTTATAAAACTGATCTACTTCTTCGGCCTGATCCTGAATCTCTTTTAATGCTTCGGCAACATTGAGATATTCATTGACTGCAATATATTCCTTTCCCATGATACCGCCCGCAGTATTTTCGTCATAGGAAAGAAGTTCTTTTACTTCATGATAATCTTCTCTGTCTTTTCTGTCAAGGTTTTCAAGTACTTCATCTTTTATATTAGTCTGCAGCTCTGAAACAAAATCAGTTGCGTCATCGGAATACATTTCGCTGACGATATCTGAAATTTTTTCCCCGCTTAATTTTTCTGTGATATATTCTCTAATGTCATCGTTGATCTCGAGAATAACTTCACTGGCGGTCTCATCATTGAGCAGCGAAAATAAATAAAATGCATCTTCACTCTCTTTAAGATTATCAATTATCACCGCTATGTCAAAATCGTAAAGATCCGCAAGAATATTTTTCAGTGCAGCATCAGAACTCTCATGTATGAGCTGTGAAATATCTTCCAGGAATTCGCTGTCGACCTCTAAGACAGATTTATTTCTTTTATCTGCTGCCAAATGAATTATTTAAATAACTTTAGACGGGATTTTTTTTTCGAAATTCAAATTAAATATTAAGATAGGCTTAATCAATTGAAAAAGTCCGCTAAAACAGATGTGCAAAATTTTTTAAACTTTTTTATAAAATGTTGAAATGTTTTGGCAGAAATATTCGATTGTTAAAATTTAAATTTACATTCAAACTAAAATTAAATTTCAATAAATTGTACTTATAAATAATTTTATGGATAAGGATATTTTTATAGCTTTAAGAAAAGAATATATTTTCAAAGAACTGAATGAGAATGAAGTTTTCTCTGATCCATTCAAACAATTTGAAAAATGGTTCAATGAAGCATTAAGTATTGACGGGCTGGAAGCAAATGCCATGTCTCTGGCAACATCTTCAGCTAAAAATATACCCTCAGTCAGAACTGTCCTGCTTAAAAATTTTGATGAGAACGGGTTTGTCTTTTATACTAATTATTTAAGTCAAAAGGGAAGCGACCTTGCAGAAAATCCTAATGCGAGTTTGCTTTTTTACTGGAAAGAACTTGAGAGGCAAATAAGGATACAGGGCATCACAGAAAAAGTTACCCGCAATGAATCCCGGGAATATTTTAATTCACGACCATTTGACAGCAGAATTGCTGCACTGGCTTCTGAGCAAAGCAGTGTTTTAAAAGATCGTGAAGAGCTTATGATAAAATTTAATGAGCTGAAAGAAAAATATACAGACTCCGAAGTTCCCCTTCCTGAGTCATGGGGAGGATACAGACTTAAGCCTGACAGGCTAGAGTTCTGGCAGGGTAGAATGAACAGGATGCATGACAGGATTTCATTTTCTCATATAAACGGCAATTGGATAATGGAAAGACTTTCGCCATAAAAATCTTTTATAAAATCAAATTATAATCATATGATCAGGTATTTAGTATTAAAATTAATTTTCTTACCGGCACTTTTTTTATTATCCTGTACATCTTCAGATCCTGCAGTTACAGGCTTACCACTTGAAAACACCAAATGGATTCTGAAAACTCTCAATGATAAGAAAATTTTCATTCCGGAAAGTGGAAAGGAAGTGTATATCGAATTTAAGTCCGTTGGAAATAAAGTTAACGGCAATGGAGGGTGTAATACTTTTTTTGGCACATATACAGTAATTAAAAACAAACTCAAATTAGGACCGATATCAAAAACGGAAATTTTTTGTGAAGGTATTATGGAAGTTGAAGATAATTTTGTAATGGCACTGGAAAAAACCGAAAGGTATAAAATTAAAGAAAATGTTTTAGAAATTTATGATGCGCTTAAGCTTATAGCCACGCTGGAAGGCGTTCCTCAAATCAGAACAAATTAGATTTTTTTATCCGTCACATAAAAGCGGTTTGATTTAAAAAAATAGATTGAACATATTTCAATTAGTTGTTAGTTGTTGTTAATTGAAATTTTATTAATTTTAACATTTGTAATTTAGAATTTAAAATTGAATTCGGGATGTAGATCAGTTGGTTAGATCGCACGTCTGGGGGGCGTGAGGCCGGCAGTTCGAGTCTGCCCATCCCGACTGTACAATAAACAATGATCAATGTGTTATGTTAAATGTTAAATGTTCATTGTTAATTGCTCCGATTCGATGAATATGAAGTAAGAATTTTTTTAAAAAACTAAGACACGATGAATTATGAAAAGCAAATATTTTGACACAGATGTAAAATCCTTCACAGTAAGAGACCTTCCTAAATCAGAAAGACCGAGAGAAAGACTGATCCGCTACGGCGGGGAGACTCTTTCTTCTTCCGAACTTCTTGCAGTAATAATAAACACCGGCTCTAAAGG